>JBKOZO010000178.1:0-12626 GCA_046725935.1 Acidobacteriota bacterium
CGCCCGCGATACTAGGAGCTAGAGCTTTACCAGACACCACTCCTCACTAAACGGTAATCTCGACATCTGGAGGGACGGCTTGCCGCCGGCCTGGACTGCGAACCCGTCGGAGAAGTTGACGCCGAAGCCGTTCTCGGGATCGTAGAGCCCGGGCTCGACGGAGAAGATCATCCCGGGCTCGAGCATCGTGTAGTCGCCGAGGGCGAGGTACGGAGGCTGGTGGCCCTCCACCCCCATGCCATGCGCGGGCCGGTGGTAGATGTACTTCTGCATCCCCTCCTTCACCTGGTGTTTGTGGATCTGGTAAGCGACTGTCGAGCAGGCGATGCCCTCGCGCGAAATATCCTTCTGCATCAGGCAGCAGTCTCGGGACACGGTCCACACCTTCTTCTGATGATCCGTCCAGGGAGAGAGCAGGAAGGCCCGATAGAGCTCGCCGCCGCAGCCGCCGATCGCGACACCTCCGGCGATCTGGAGCGCTTGTCCCTTCTGGATCTTGTTGTAGTGCATCTGATTGGGATGCGGGTAGGCGGTGCCGACGCCGCAGCGCACGCCGACCTGCAGGTCGATGCCGACGGCGGTATGCGGGCGGCCGTCGCGCTTGATGCCCGACATCAGGCGGCCCATGCCGAACTCCTGCGCGGCCATCGCGAGGTCGTAGTCCGTCAGGTCCGTGCCTTTCGCGAGGAGCAGGTCGCGCGCGAACGCGTGCGTGTCGTCGAACACGCGGTAGGCGCGGCGCCAGAGGGCGAGCTCCTCCGGCGACTTGACCATACGCAGCTTCTCGCAGTGCTCGGCGATCGAATCGAACTTCGTGTCCTTCAAGAAGACGTTTCCGGCTTTCGCCAGCTGCGCCGCCGAGAGGTCCTTGTCGGTCGCGATGCGCTTTCCGTCGTACCCGCGCTTCTTCAAGCCCTTCAGAACCCACTCGAAGAGATCGACCTTCGCGCCCTGCTGGACCTTGCCTTCGTTCGGGTAGGCGCCCTCCGCGTGCTGGAAGTCGAAGTAGTAGTCGGACTCGGTCGCCCACCAGGTCTTCACCAGGTCGCGATCGAGGCCCGGGTTGAACCAGATGGTGGCGAGCCGGTCCGCCGGCAGAAAGACGGAGAACGGCCGCTCGGTCGTCGTGAAGAAGAGACCGGTGAAATAGATGATGTTCATCGGATCCGAGAGCCACGCGCCCGCGAACCCGTTCTCGGTCAGGTGCGCCTGGAGCGCTTTCGCGCGAGCCTGGTGCCACTCCAGCGGCAGCCGGTCGAACGTGGCCGGCGCGAGGCCGTCGTCCTCTTTGAGGAAGAGCGCGGCGGATCGGGACCCGTCGACGCCCTTGGTAGATGTCTGTGCCGCGGCGCCCGAGACCAGGGCTCCTCCGAGCGCCGCGCCCCCCGAGACGATCAGGGACCGTCGATTCAGTGTCATCATTCCTCCCGAGTGGCTGTCATCCCGAGGAGCGTGAGCGACGAGGGATCCCGGGCTCGATCGAGATTCGGGTGGAAAAGTATGGGATCCCTCGGGTTACCGCCGGCCTTCGGCCGTCGTTGCCTACTGCCGAGGGTCTGCCTCTGGTGGTCGGCATCTGGCCTCGGGATAACGGCTTGGCTGACAGCGTAGTGATAGTACCTTGTTGAAGATCGTCCTCATCCTCGCGGGACTCGTCCTCGCCGGTTTCCTCGTCGACCGGCTGCTTCTCTGGATGGAGTGGCACGGCTGGATCGACTACCGACGCACCTATCCCGGCCGCATGAACCACAGCCAGCTCGGCCCGGCATTTCTGACGATCCAGGGACTGCTGGAGCCCGAAAAGCGCCACGCGGCGGAAGAGCAGACGGCATTGCGCACCGAACGCGACGACGAGGGAGCCCCGCCCACGCCGGAGAAGCCTTGAGGAAGCCGCTCCTCATTTACCTCGCCATCCTCATCGCGTTCGGCATCGGCATCTACGCCGTCCTGGAGAGCGGCCACCGCCTCGAGAAAGCGCGAGCCGCAGACGCCGCGACGCAGATCCGGGAGGCTGCGCCCGAACGCGCCGCGCCGCCGGCCGTCGAGAACGGACGTTCCCCGCTTCCCATCCTCCTTCTCCAGCTCATCACGATCGTGCTCACGGCGCGCGCGCTGGGCGCGGTGTTCCGCCGCATTGGCCAGCCGCCGGTCATCGGCGAGATCGTGGCCGGAATCCTGCTAGGCCCCTCGCTCCTGGGCGCCGTGGCGCCGAACGTCTTCGAGTTTCTCTTTCCACCTTCGTCGGTCGGCCTGCTCAAGCTCTTCGCCGAAATCGGCGTCCTTCTCTTTCTCTTCGCGGTCGGCCTCGAGCTCGACGTCAAGCACCTCCGCCACCGCGCGCAGACGGCCGTCGTGGTCAGCCACGCCTCGATCGTCGTGCCCTACTTCCTGGGAGTCGCGCTGGCGCTCAACCTCTACACGGAGATGGCGCCGCGGGCCGTCGCGTTTCTCCCCTTCGCGCTCTTCATGGGGATCGCGATGAGCATCACGGCCTTCCCGGTGCTCGTGCGCATCCTCAAAGAGCGCGGTCTCGCCGGCACGCAGCTCGGTAACATCGCCGTGACCGCTGCCGCGGTGGACGATGTGACGGCGTGGAGTCTCCTGGCTATGGTCGTCGCGATCGCCGGATCGCACGGCTTCTGGGCGGCCACCGTGACGATGGCGTTCACAGTCGTCTTCATCGCCGCGATGCTCTTCGGCGTCGGACCGCTGCTTCGGCGCCTCCTCACCGCGCCCGCGGAACGCCAGGAGCCCGGCAAGACCGCGGTCGCGGCCGTGCTCGTCGTCCTGCTCGCCTCGGCGCTGACGACCGAGCTGATCGGGATCCACGCCCTTTTCGGGGCGTTCCTCGCGGGCGTCGTGATGCCGCGCCAGCCGCGCTTCCGGGCTTACCTGGCGGAGCGGCTGGAGGAGTTCTCCTCGGTCTTTCTCCTGCCGCTGTTCTTCGCGTTCACGGGTCTGCGCACGAAGATCGGGCTCTTGAACGACTCCGCGAGCTGGCTGATCTGCGGCCTCATCATCCTGGTCGCCACCGCCGGCAAGCTCGGCGGCAGCATGTTCGCGGCGCGGCTGACGGGAGAACGCTGGGCCGACGCTTTCGCGCTGGGCGCCCTGATGAACTCCCGGGGCCTGATGGAGCTCATCGCCCTGAACGTCGGTTACGAGCTCGGGGTCCTCTCTCCGCGTATCTTCGCCATGATGGTCCTGATGGCGCTCGTGACGACTTTCGCGACGGGGCCGCTGCTCTCCCTGGCCGACCGATGGCGTGTAGGGGAGGGGCTTGCCCCCTCCCCGGGCGGCCACAAGGGCCGCCCCTACGGCACGACGGCCCAGTCGCCCTAACGGACCGTCACGGCCAGGGTGTCGTGATGCAGGGAGATCAGCGTCCGTAGATAGGGCCCGATCGCCTTCACTCCCGCGAAACCGGCGGCCTTCGCCGCTTCCTCCTGCTTGACCTCCGGAACGTCGGCGCTTTCGGCGTAGTGCTTCAGGTCCCTGTACGCCCCGATCGTGAAGAGGTCCCAGGCCGCGCCGGAGTCGCGGACGAAGATGAGATTCTCGGGCAGGCCCAGGGCCTTCGAATACGCGTTCTCCATCTCGCGCTGGCGATAGAGATTGGCAATCGCCCCGGGCAGCGCTTCGAACATCTCGACGTGGAAGAAGCCGGCTTTGGCGAGCCGGCCGCGGACCTCTTCCAGCGGCGGCCCGTAGACGAAGACGTCCTCCGTCCAGGCGATGTCGTCGGACAGCCTCGCGAGGTCCGCCCGGGCCGCGTCGCGGGTCCTCAAGCGGCGGGCGACCCGGTCCGCGGAGTAGTACTCGGCAAAGCTTCCCATGGGGAAGAGGAGCAGCAGGTCCCACCGGTCTCCCTGGCTGTGACGCATCGCGATCGGCGGCTCGTCGCCGCTGTCGCGCAGGCCCGGCCAGCCCGCCTTGTACATCTCCACGACCTCGAGAAGCTTGCCGGGAGCGGCCTGGATCAGCGTGGTCCGGTAGAGGTAGGACGGGTTGGGTGCCGGCGGCGCACCGAGGGCCGCCAGCAGGAAGAAAACGCTCAACATGGCCGTGATTATCGAGGTTTTCTGCTCTCCGGAACAGGTCCCGGGAAACCCCTTCCGGACCCGCGGCGCCCCAGCCCGGAACGCCGGGGAAGCCTGATTTCGTTCGGCGCCCAGGCCTCTGTGCTAACATTTTTGAATTACATCGATGAAATTCAAGAGTGTCATTGCCAGGAGTTTTTCCACGGCGGACGTCGCCCGTTTGGCTGGCCTGTCGGCCAGGCAACTGGATCACTGGGACCGCAACGGGTTCGTCCGGCCGTCGCTCGAAAAGGCCCACGGCTACGGAACCGCGCGCCGCTACTCCTTCGCCGACGTCGTCCGGCTGCGCGTTGCGGCGAGACTCCGCGCCAACGGCGTCGGCCTCGCGCGCATCCGTCGGTGCGCGGAGGCGCTCGCCCGGCTCGACCCCTCCGCCGACCTGGCCCGCGTTCGCCTGATCGTCGTCGGATCGACAGTTCTCTGGGCTCGGTCCGACAGAGAAGTCGTGGATCTGCTCAAAGACGGACAACTCGTCCTGGTCTGTTCCCTCGGAGACGCCGTGGCCGAGGCGGCGGGAGCCGTCGCGCGCCTTTCGCGCGAGGAGACCGAGCGTGGAGAGGCCCTCTCTCCGTCGGTGCCTCGCCGGGGAAAGAAATCATCTCGTATCTGACTTCGTAGCGAGCGCAGCGCAGCGTGACAGCGGGAGAGAAATGCGTTTGGATTCGGACGATTTGAGCGTCCAGGTCGGCCGGCTCGCGCGCCTGGGGCGCCAGCGGGATTTCTCACTGCCGAAGTTCCAGAAGTCTCTGTCGGCCATCGCGCGCAACGGCGAGCGCGCCGACGTCCTGTCCCAACTCCTCGCGGACTGGACGGGGCTTCCTTTCGAGCCGGAAGAGGCCGAAGAGCGCTGGAGCGAGATCGAGCGCCTGCTCCCGGCGCTGCGGCACAAGATCGGTTCCCCGCTCGGGCTCCAGACCGTCCTGCTCCACCACCTCCACACGCAGAAGGGCCTCCTCAAGGAGCCTCGCCTGGTCTCCGAGTCCGACCTCGCGGTGCTCCGGGTCAACGCGATCACGGATCCGTTGACGGGCCTCTACAACCGTCGCTTCTTGATCGACCATCTCGCCCGCGAGATCGCCCGGGCCGAGCGATCCGACGGAATCGTCTCGGTCGCGATGATGGATTTGAAAGGCTTCAAGTCCATCAACGACCGGCTGGGGCATCCCGTCGGCGACAGCGTCCTCGTCCGCACCGCGCGCGTCGTGCGCGAGTCGCTGCGCGCGATCGACGCGGGCTGCCGCTGGGGAGGAGACGAGTTCGTTCTCGTACTTCCGAACACCGACCTGATCTCGGCGCTCGGCGTGGCCGAGCGAGTGCGCGAGAAAGTCGCCGCGATGTCATTGCCGGCGCGCGGCGGCCTCTCGCTCGATCTCCACTATGGCGTGGCGTCGTCTCCGCCGGACGGAAAGAGCCCCGATTTTCTGCTGAAGGTCGCGGACCTGCGGCTCTACCAGTGCCGCTCCCAGTCCGCGTTCGAGACCTCCGAGCGCCGCCTGCATCCGCGCTTTGCGCCCGGCGAGATGAGCCTGCGCATGGAGTGGAACGGCCACGGGCGCGCCGTCACGGCGCCCGTGGTGGACGTCAGCTTCGGTGGACTCGCGTTCCGCGCGAAGAAGGCCGAAAAGTGGCCGCGCCGCTGGAAGGCGGAGCTTCTGCAGAGGCACGACTCCGAGCGGCACGCGATCCGCCTGCGCGCGATCAACAGCGCTCCCCTGCCGGGGGGAGGCGTGCGGGTCGGGTGCGCGTATGTTTAGAGCCGGGGTCCAGGTTCCAGGTTCCAGGTTCCAGGTCGGGATGCGCGGGTGAGATCCGCGACTTTCTTCGCCCATCGCGCCGCCGCCTCCGGTCTCTTCACCCTTTTCGCTCTCATCGCGATCGTGCTCGGGCTGGGAGACCCGCGTCCGCTGGCGCTGGCGACGGGCGGGGCCCTGGGATCTCTCTTTCTTCTGACGCGCCCGGGGACGCGGCAGGGGCTCGGTGACTTCGCCGCTTCGCTCGCGATGGTCGTGGACCTGGCCCTGCTTTTCTGCGCGATGTCACTGACGGGCGGTGCGCTCTCCCCCTTCGCTCTCCTGCTGCCTGCCGGAGTCGCTCTTTCGTGGCATTGCGAGGGCAAGGCCGCCGCGCGGTTCTTCGCCGCGGCCTCGATCCTCGGCGTCGCCGCGCTGGTCACGCTGGGACGGATACCTCTGGCCGGTGCGTCTTCTCTCTTCGCGATCGCCGGAGTCGCGCTGGCCGCGCCCGCGCTGCTCGTCACCCTCGAAATCTCGGCCGCGGCGGCGCACGCGCGAAGCTCCGAGGAACCGGCGCGGACGGAGCCCGAGCCCGCGCGGTCTGCGGAGCCGCTTCCGCGGCCCACTCCGGCCATCGCGGACCGCGACCGCGAAGGCGAGATCCTGCACGACCTGCGCTCTCCCCTCTCGGTCATCCGCGTCTACACGGACCTGATCCAGGAAGCGGCGCGGCGCGGCGAACTACCGAATCCGGACTATCTCGCCAACCTCGCGCGCGAAATCGAACTCGCCGAAAGTCTCGTCGGCACGCCGGCGCCGCCGCCGCCGGATCCCGGCGATCACCTCCAGGCGCCGCAGAGCGCCGACTTGGTCGAGATTCTCGGATCGCTCGCGACCGCGTACCGCCTCGCGCACGGCAGCCGCATCCGCA
Source organism: Acidobacteriota bacterium (assembly GCA_046725935.1). Lineage (GTDB taxonomy): Bacteria > Acidobacteriota > Thermoanaerobaculia > UBA5066 > Gp7-AA6 > DAHUXD01. The sequence goes on from JBKOZO010000178.1 coordinate 6,765, forward strand.
TCGAGTTCATCGCCGAGCGCCCCCAGCTTCCGGCCGCCGCCGATCCGGTCGCGTTGCAGCGCGCGTTCCGAAACGTCCTCGACAATGCGATCAAGTACACTCCGGACGGCGGCGAGGTCCGCATCCGCGCGGGCGCCGCGGGCCCGCACGCCTTCGTCGTCGTCAAGGACACCGGCATGGGAATGAGCCCCGAGGAGAGGACTCGCGCGTTCGACTACGCGTTTCGCGGCGCCGGCGCCGTCGCCTCCGGCGCCCGCGGCAAGGGTCTCGGTCTCGCGGTGACCAAGGAGATCCTCGAGGCCAACGGCGGCAAGATCAGTCTCTCCTCCGAGGCCGGCTACGGCTCCGAGGTCACGATCCTCCTGCCGTTCCAGAAGGGGGCGCGGTGAAGCGCATCGTCGTGGTGGACGACGACCGCGAGGTCTCGGCGGCGGTTCGCGAGTTGCTCGTGCCCGACGGCTTCGCCGTGGACACGCCGCCCGAGCCGCGCGCGGCGCTGGTCGAAACGATTCGCCAGGTGCCAGATCTGGTGATCCTGGACGTCAACATGCCCGGAATGACCGGCTGGGAGTTCTGCGCGATCCTGCGTCGTCAGACCGCGACGCGCGAAGTGCCGGTGCTCTTCCTGACCGGCCGCTCCGAAGTCAAAGACCGCATCACCGCCATGCAGCTCGGCGGCTCGGATTACCTCTCCAAGCCATTCGGTGCCGAGGAGCTGCGCAGGAAGGTCCGCTCTCTGCTCGATGAACCGAACACCTTGGAGGAAGGATGAGGGCTAAACGCCGCACCGATCCCAACGTCGTCGCCGGGAACTTCCCTCCGGAGACCGACACGCTGCCGGACACCGTCGAAGAGCTTCGCCGCGAGCGGATCGTCTACGACGGTGTGACGAACCTTCCGATCCATCCGTTCGAGCTTCCCGAAAGGGCCGACGAGCGCATCGACCACCTCGGCGTCGTGTACCTGCAGGTCGGAAAGTTCTTCGGATTCGAGGAGCTCTTCGGCTGGGAGCAGTACGACAAGGTTCTCGCCGCGGTGGCCGACGCGTTGCAGGACGACGTTCACTCTTCGCGCCTCGCGCCGTACGTCCATTCGATCCGATTCTCCGGCGCCGACGGCTTCTACGTCCTCTACAGCCTGCCGCTCTCGGGGCGCAGCCGCCTCCCCGTAACCCTCGAAGACGAGGCGGCGCGCCTGCGCGCGTCGATCGTGCGGCGCCTTCGGCAGACCCTCGATCCCGGAGCGGCCGAGTTCGTCAACATCCTCGCCTCCAGTCTCACGGCCGTCGACAACCCGCGCGTGCGCCCGTCGCGACACGTCGTCCGCACGCTCCACGAGGCCGTCAAGATCGTCAGCCAGCGCCAGACCAGCGAGAAACTGGAGCTCTTCGCGGGACTGAAGGGGGTCATCGCGGGCCGGCAGCTGCGCGCCGCCTTCCAGCCCGTGCGCCATCTTCACGACGGCGTCATCATGGGCTACGAGGCGCTGATCCGCGGGCCGCAGGGCACCGCGCTCGAGCCGCCGACCGTCCTCTTCGCCGTCGCGCACGAGAACGAGATGGACGTGGAGCTCGAGACGATGTGCCTGGAGCGCATCTTCTCGAGCATCCCGCGGGCCGTCGGCGAGCGCCGCCTCTTCGTCAACGCCTCGGCGATGCTGCTGCGCCATCCCGTGTTCCTGGACGCCCGCAACCTCGCCCAGATCAATCGCAGCCACGGAGACGTCGTCATCGAGATCTCCGAGAAGGAGATGGTGCGGGACTACGTCGCGTTCCAGGAGGTCCTGGGTCTCGTGCGCAGCGCGAACCTTCGGATCGCCATCGACGACGCCGGCTCCGGGTACTCGGGACTGGAGACCATCCTGCACTTGAAGCCCGACTACATCAAGGTTGCCGACTCCCTCGTGCGCAACATCCACGCGGACCCAATCAAGCGAGAGATCCTGACCAGCCTCGGCACGATCGGCAAGCGCATCGGCGCGACTCTCGTCGCCGAAGGCATCGAGGTCGAGGCGGAGAGAAAGACCCTGGTCGAACTGGGGGTCGAATTCGGCCAGGGCTACCTCCTCGGCAGGCCCTCGTACCAGGTCAGCGCGAGGGCGACGCGCGGGTAGGCTCGATTAGATGTCCCGCAGCCGCAGGGACGCGGCGGCGGGAACGGGCTCTTCCTTGGGTTCCATCACCGGCTCGGGCGCGTGCTCGCCCTTGCGCTTCTTTCCGAAGCGCCTCTGCATACGGTCGAACACGACGTAGAACACCGGAGTGACGTAGAGCGTCAGCAGCTGCGAGAAGAGCAGGCCTCCGACGACGGCGAGGCCGAGGGGGCGGCGGGACTCGGCGCCCGCGCCGAAGCCCATGGCGATTGGGAGAGTTCCCATCAGGGCGGCCATCGTCGTCATCATGATCGGGCGGAAGCGCACGATGCAGGCCTCGTAGATGGCGTCGCGGGCGTTCTTCTTTTCGTTTCTCTGAGCCTCGATGGCGAAGTCAACCATCATGATGCCGTTCTTCTTGACGAGGCCGACGAGCATGATGATGCCCACGAACGCGTAGATCGAGAGCTCGGTGCGGAAGAGCATGAGCGTGACGAGCGCGCCGAAGCCGGCGAACGGCAGAGCCGTCAGGATCGTCAGCGGGTGGATGAAGCTCTCGTAGAGGATCCCCAGGACCATGTAGATCACGACGATCGCGACGAGAAGCAGGAGTCCCAGCCCCTGGACCGAGCTCTGGAAAGCCTGCGCGGTGCCCTGGAAGCTGGTCTGGATCGTCGCAGGAAGCGTCCGGCGCGACAGGGCGTCGACGGCGGCGACGGCCTCGCCGAGGGACACGCCCTCCTTGAGGTTGAAGGAGATCGAGACCGACGGCAGCTGTCCTTGGTGCGCGACGGAGAGAGGGCCCGTGTTCTGCATGACGGACCCGAGCGACGACAGCGGGACGAGATCTCCCTTCGCCGAGCGGACGTAGAGCATCGAGATCGCCGCGGGATTGGCCTGGAACTCCGGCGCGAGCTCCATGATGACCTGGTACTGGTTGGTCGGCGCGTAGATCGTCGAAATCTGCCGCGTGCCGTACGCGGTGTAGAGGGCGTCCTCGATCTTCTGCGTCGAAACGCCGAGCGCCGACGCCCGGTCGCGGTCGATCGTGATCGAGAGCTGCGGGTTGGAAAGCTGCATGTCGCTGGTGACGTCCTGCAGCCCCGGGAGCGCCCGCATCTTCTGCTCCAGGATCGGAGCGTACTTGTAGAGCTCGGCCGTGTCGGAGTCCTGGAGCGTGTACTGGTACTGGCTCTTGGTCAGGGTTCCGCCCAGGCGGATCGGCGGGGGCACCTGCAGGAAGACGCGGATCCCGGGCACCTTCGAGATCTTCGGCCTAAGATCCGCGATGATCTGGTCGGCTGTCTTCTTGCGCTCTTTCCGCGGCTTCAACTGCGCGAGGACGATCCCAGAGTTGCCGACCGAGACGTTTCCGCGCGGACCGGCCGACGAGAGCAGGTGCGCGACGTCGGGGTGCGAACGGATGATCGAGGCGACTTCGAGCTGGTGCTGGCGCATGGCCGGAAAGCCGATGCCCTGCGCGCCCTCGGTGAAGCCGAAGACCAGCCCCTGATCCTCGGTCGGCAGGAAGCCTTTCGGAATCTTGACGAACAGGAATCCGGTCGCAATGAGGACGACGAGCGAGAAGACCAGCACGAGGCGGGGCCGGTCGAGCACGGGCTTCAACGTGCGCTCGTACAGCCGCAGCATCGCGTCGAAGCCCTTCTCGCTCCAGGCGTAGAAGCGGCCTTGCTTCTTCTCGCCCTCGGGCTTCAAGAACCGGCTGCAGAGCATCGGGGTCAGAGTCAGGGACACGAAGCCCGACACCAGGATCGCCACGCCGATGACCACGGCGAACTCGCGGAAGAGCCTCCCGATGACGCCGCCCATGAACAGGATCGGGATGAAGACCGCGGCGAGCGAGATCGTCATCGAAAGAATCGTGAATCCGATCTCCTTGGAGCCCTTCAGCGCCGCCTCGAAGACGCCTTCCCCCTTCTCGATGTGTCGGACGATGTTCTCCAGCATGACGATCGCGTCGTCCACGACGAACCCGACCGAGAGTGTCAGCGCCATCAGCGACAGGTTGTCGAGGCTGTAGCCCATCACGTACATGACGGCGAACGTACCGACGATCGAGAACGGGAGCGCGAGGCTCGGGATGACCGTCGCCGAGAGCTTGCGCAGGAAGACGAAGATGACCATGACGACGAGCGCCAGAGTCAGCAGCAGCGTGAAGCGCACGTCGTTGACCGAGTTGTTGATCGACTCGGACCGGTCGTAGAGCACGTGCAGCGAGGCCGCGGCCGGGAGCTGCTTCTGGAAGGTCGGCAGGAGCTTGCGCACCGCGGTCGCGACCTTCACGGTGTTCTCGCCGGGCTGCTTGAAGATCGCGAGCGAGATCGAGCGCTCGGCGTCGTACCAGGCCGCGGTCTTGTCGTTCTCGACGCTGTCAATCGCGGTGCCGAGGTCCGATATTCGCACCGGCGAGCCGCCGCGGTACGCGACGATCACCGGCCGGTAGCCGGACGCGTCGAAGAGCTGGCCGTTGGCCTGGACCGTGAACGACGTCAGCGGCCCGAACAGGATGCCGGTGGGCAGATTGACGTTGGCGTTCCGGACGGCGTCGGAGACTTCGTCGATGCCGATGCCGCGGCTGGCGAGCTGGCGCGGATCGAGTTGCACGCGCACGGCAAACTTCTGCGGGCCGTAGACCTGCACCTGCGCGACACCGGCGACCGTCGAAATACGCTGCGCCATCATGACCTCGCCGTACTCGTCGAGCTGCGAGAGAGGCAGCGTGGCCGAGGTCAGCGTCAGATAAAGAACCGGCTGGTCCGCGGGGTTGACCTTGCCGTAGGTCGGCGGGCTCGGCATGTTCGGCGGCAGCTGCCGTCCGGCGGCCGAGATCGCCGACTGCACGTCGAGCGCCGCACCGTCCAGGTTGCGCGAGAGGTTGAACTGGAGCGTGATCTGGGTCGACCCCTGCGTCGAAGTCGAGCTCATGTTGTCGAGTCCGGCGATCGTCGAGAACTGGCGCTCGAGAGGCGTCGCCACGGAGGAGGCCATCGTCTCGGGCGAGGCGCCGGGCAGCGACGCGGAAACCTGGATCGTCGGGAAGTCGACGTTGGGCAGATCCGAGACCGGCAGCAGGCGGTACGCCATGATCCCGAAGATCAGGATCCCCGCCATGACGAGCGTCGTCGTGACCGGCCGGCGAATGAAAGGCTCGGAGATGCTCATGACTTCTTCGTCTGGTCGGCCGCAGCCGCGGCGTCGCCGGTCAGGATTTCGACTTTCGCACCGGGTGCCAGGCGCAGCTGACCGTCGGTGACGACTTTCTCACCGGCCTTCAAGCCCGCCTCGATGACGACGCCGTCGGGTCCGCTTCGCGCGACCTTGACGGGCCTCGACTCCACCGTCGCGTCGGATTTCACCACGTAGGCGTACGTGCCCTGCTGGCCGTTCAGGACCGCGCCCGCGGGAGCGACGACCGCGTTCTTCTCAGTCGTCAGCGTCAGGACCGCGTTGACGAACTCGCCGGGCCAGAGCATGCGGTCCGCGTTCGGGAATGTGGCTTTTAACGTTATGGTGCCGGTGGTGCGGTCCACGGCGTTGTCGAGGAACGTCAGGTCTCCGACGGCGAGAGTCTTGCCGCTCGTCGGGTCCTCGGCCGCGACCTTCAGCGTGCCGCCGGTGAGCCTCTCGCGGATGCGCGGCAGCTCGCGCTCCGGAACCGCGAAGGTCAGGTAGATCGGCGACACCTGGTTGATCGTCACGAGCGGGACGTCGTTCGCCTTGACGACGTTGCCGATCTGGACCATCAGGCTC
>JBKOZO010000179.1:0-28151 GCA_046725935.1 Acidobacteriota bacterium
GGCCATAGCTCATCGTCGGGCGCAGGCTCAGGATCTCGACAGTCATTTTCGCGATCACAGGCTTGACTGCAGTCGGGAGCGTCGGCTCACCGCTATCTTCGAGGATCGCCGTCATGCTTGGCCGCGGTCGCAGCCGCATATAACGCGGCGCGGCTCCGCCCGCGACCATGCGAAACCAAAGCGACTCGCCGTGCAGGGAGGACTGCGCCGCGCGCAGCGCCTTCTCGAAGGTCTCTTCCGATCCGGGCACCAGCTCCACGCTCGTGAGCTCGGCCAGAGCCGTCGGCTCCGGCACGCCCGTCCCACGCGAGAGCTGCGGCAGGAATTCGTAGATCCCGCCGCCCGCGAACTCGGCGTGCGGCATGATGTTCGCCACGTTGTCCCGCTCGTCCTCCGCCGGGGAGACCCTGTTGTCGAAACTTGCGGCCGAATGCCCGAACGACGCGTACAGGAGATACCTCTGCCGATCGCCCGCCGCGATGGTCCACCCATACCAGACGAACGGGTCTTCGACCTGCCGATGCCACTCGAGGTGCCGGGTGTACCCGGCCTCGAAGTCCACGGTGTTCCCGTCGCGCGGGCGCAGGAACCCGATCTGTGCGTACGGACCCGGTCCGTTGGCCCCGGCGGACCGGCCGGCCTCGGTTTGTCGGCTTCGACCGATGGCTGCCATCAACCCAGGAAGTGCAAAGAGGCTCGCCCCGGCGATCAGGACCAGATGATTGATCATGTTTTTCATCTCCGGCGGGCAGCCTACGAGAGGAACGCTCGCCGATTTCCGACAGAGATCCGTCGAAATGCGCCATGACGTGTCTTCGGCTTGCGTCACGCCGCGACGCGGCGAGATAGTGCACGCCGAGATGGTCTCCGTCGCGACTCCGAGGAAAACGGCGCCGCGCGCCTCCGCGAGCCGGCGCATCGTCGTCGTCGCCGTGCCTCCCGTCGACGAGCTCGATCTGGTCGGACCTCTCCAGGTCTTCCAGTCCGTCAATCGGCTCGCGGGACGACCCGTCTACGCGATCGAGATCGTGACGCGCGCGAAGCACCGAACCGTCGAGGGCGAAAACGGCATGCTGGCGTTCGTCGCGCGGCATCACTTCAGCCGCGTCCGCGGCTCATGCGACTCGGTGCTTCTGGTCTGCGGTCTCGGCACGCGATCGGTGCGCGACGCGGCCTTGTCGGCGTGGCTGCGAAAGATGTCCGGCGAGGTCCGGCGGCTCGGCGCCGTCTGCGTCGGCTCGTTCCTGCTCGCAGAGGCGGGACTGTTAAACGGGCGCCGGGCGACGGCGCACTGGAGGTTCGGCCGCGAGTTCGCGGCGAGATATCCCGGCGTCCTCGTCGAGCACGACCCGCTCTGGGTCAAAGACGGGAACATCTACACGTCGGCCGGCATCTCCGCGAGCATCGATCTCGCGCTGGCCTGGGTCGAGGAGGACTGCGGCGCCGGCCTCGCGCACGAGGCCGCGCGCGAGCTGGTGCTGTTCCTCCGGCGGCCGGGCGGGCAGCCGCAGTTGAGCGTCTCGCTCGCCTCGCAGGCGTCCGAGATGACGTCGATCCGAGAGCTGCAGATCTGGATCGCCGAGCACCTCGCGTCGCGGCTGTCGGTGGACAACCTCGCGTCGCGGATGTCGATGAGCGCGCGGAACTTCGAGCGCGTGTTCACGCGCGAGGTCGGCACGACGCCGTCCCAATTCGTGCTGCAGCTGCGCGTCGAGGCGGCGCGCCGTCAACTCGAGCGCACGGATCGGGGGCTCAAGGAGGTGGCGAAGGCGGTCGGGTTCGGGAACGTCGACGGGATGCGTCGCGCGTTCGTCCGGCTCCTGGGGATCACGCCGCGGCGGTATCGGGAGGTGGCGGAATAATAGGTTCGTGTCATCCAGGGTCAATCCTGCAGCAGATCAGGACTGACCCTCGTCCACGTTTTTCGCGGGATAGGATCTCTGGCAGTGAAACGCATTCTCAATTTCATCGATGGCCAGTTCCGGCCGCCCTGCTCGGGACGATACCTTCCGGACGTCAACCCGGCGACGGGGCAGGTCATCGCCGAAATCGCGGAGAGCGGCCCCGAGGACGTCGACGCCGCCGTCGTCGTGGCGTCCCGCGCGTTCGAGTCGTGGCACAGGACACCCGCCGAGGAACGATCCCGGCTCCTGATCCGGGTTGCCGAGCTCATCGAGGAGAACTTCGACGAGCTGGCGCGGCTCGAATCCGAAGACAGCGGGAAGCCGATCGCGCTCGCGCGCCGGGTCGACGTGCCCCGAGCCATCTTGAACTTTCGTTTCTTTGCGACGGCGATCCTGCACACCGAAACGCCCTGCCATTCCACGGACGATCGGGCACTCAACTACACCATCCGGCAGCCCCTCGGCGTCGCCGGGCTGATCTCACCCTGGAACCTGCCGCTGTACCTTCTGACCTGGAAGATCGCTCCGGCCATCGCCGCGGGGAATTGTTGTGTGGCCAAGCCTTCGGAGCTCACGCCTCTGACCGCCGACAAGCTTGCCCAACTGACCCTGGAGGCGGGCATTCCGCCCGGCGTCGTCAACATCGTGCACGGCCCCGGAGGGAGCGCCGGCCGCGCCCTCACGTCGCATCCGAAGGTCCCGCTCATCTCGTTCACCGGGGGAACGAAGACCGGCGCGGACGTGATGGCCCACGCAGGACCGCTCTTCAAGAAGGTGTCGCTGGAGCTCGGAGGGAAGAACCCGAACATCGTGTTCGCGGACGCCGATCTCGACCAGGCCGTCGCGACGTCCATTCAATCGAGCTTCGCCAACCAGGGGGAGATCTGCCTCTGCGGATCGCGTCTGTTCGTTGAGAAAACGATCTACGAAGAGTTCCTCGAGCGCTTTCTGGAGGGAACGAAGAAGCTCCGGATCGGCGACCCGCAGGACGCTTCGACCGACGTGGGCGCGCTCGTGAGCGAGCCCCACCTTCGCAAAGTCGTAGGCTACGTCGAGCTCGCGAAAGAGGAAGGGGGCCTCATTCTCGTCGGCGGAAAGCGTCCTGAGAATCTCCCGGAGCGCGTCCGGGACGGTTACTTTCTCGAGCCGACGGTGATCGTCGGCCTCGACTGCCAGAGGCGCGTCATGCAGGAGGAGATCTTCGGGCCCGTCGTCACCGTCACGCCCTTCGATTCTCCCGAGGAGGCGATCGTCTACGCCAACAGCACGCGCTATGGCCTTTCGGCGAGCGTCTGGACCCGGGACCTCCAGAAAGCCCATCGGGTCGCCGCGGCGATCGAGAGCGGGACGGTGTGGGTCAACACGTGGCTACTGCGAGATCTGCGCGTTCCCTTCGGCGGAATGAAGGAAAGCGGCGTCGGGCGCGAGGGCGGGTTCGACTCACTCGATTTCTTCACCGAAGCGAAGAACGTCTGCGTCAAGTTGTGAGAAGAGCCTCGGGACGACAGGGAGCTACTTCGGTGCCCTCGTTGTACCGCCGGCGGCCAGCAGGGCCTCCTGTGCGCGCGCTTCGGCTTTCTTCCCCCAGGCGTCGTACAGCTCGACGCGGGCCTTGATCGCGTTGCGCCGATATGTGTCCGCTCCCTCGCCCGCGGCCGTGAGGTTCTCCGTCGCCTGCCGCAGAAGCTCGTCCGCTTCCGCGTAGCGCTTTTTCTTCGTCAGGATCTGCGCCAGGCGAGTCCGCCCGAGCGAGACCGGAATGCTCGACTCGGGGAACTTCGCGAGCCGGATCGCCATGCCGCGCCGCGCCGCGGCCTCCGCCTCGTCCAGCCGGCCGAGCCGCATCAGCGCGCCCGCTTCGCTCATCAAGACCGAGCCCACGTCGGGGTGGTCGGGGCCGAGGAACTTCGTCAGCCCTTCGAGCGCTTTCTGAAACTTGGGCAAGGCCGCGACGTCGTTGCCCGACGACGCGTACACACTGCCCAGGTTGGCCGTGGTGCGCGCCACGGGCTCGGCGCCGTCGCCGAGAGCGCTCCGGCGGATGGCGAGGACCTTCTCCAGGTTCGCCGCGGTGCGCGCGTACTCGCCCTTCCGGTACCAGATGTTGCCGAGGTTCTCGAGGGTGCTCGCGTATTCGGGATGGTCTTCGCCGAGAACGCGCGTGAGGATTCGCGTCGCCTCGTCGAACGTCTTCTCAGCGGCGTCGAAGTCCCCGAGCTGCGTTTGCGCGACCGCGAGGTCGTTCAGCGCCGACGCGAGGAGCGGACCATCGTCGTGCAGTCCGCGCAGGATTGCGACCTGGCGATTCTCCACCTCTACCGTGCGCTTCCACTCGTCCTGCTCGGTATAGAGACTGCCGAGCGTTCGCAAGCTCTCGGCGACCTCGCTGCCGTTCGGGCCGAAGATCCGTTCGCGAATCCGGAGCCCCTCGTGGGCGAGCTTCTCGGCTTCCGGGTAGTCGCTCTTGTTGACGAGGGTGCGCGCGAGCTCATTGAGAGTCGCGGCAACCTCGGCGCTCTCTCTGCCGTGACGCTTCTCCCGGATCGCGAGCGCCTCGCGCAGCAGCTTCTCCGATTCGTCGGCCTTTCTTTCGACTTGCAAGGTACTGCCGAGCGTGGTGAGCGTTTCGGCGACGCGGTCCGTCCCTCGTCCCTCCGCGGCGACACGGGTCTGGAGCGCCGTGCGGAGAAGACGCTCGGCATCCGCGTACTCGCCGAGGCCGTGATACGTGCGGGCGATCGCCTCGAGCACGTCCGCCTCGACGAGGGGCTGGCCCCTGAACGACCCGTGCACCTGCTTCTCCGACTGCTTCAGCGCGTCGACGAGTGTGACGCCGCGCGAGCCCCGCTGCCAGGGATCGGCGGCGCCGAGGGTGCGCTGAAGGAACTGGTTGATCGCGGTGGCCCGCGCGGCCTCCTGCGTCGCGCGGTCGCGTTCGCGGCGGATCCTGCCCGACTGGACGGCGAGCACGGCGGCGACGCCGATGAGAAGGATCAGGATGCCGGTCGCCGTGGCGAACGCGCCGCGGTGACGCGAGACGAGCTTGCGGACCTGGTACGCGGTGCTCGGGGGATGCGCCAGGATCGGCCGGTTCGCGAGGTATCTCTCGATGTCCTCGGCGAGCGCGTCGGCGCTGGCATACCGCCGGTCCGGGTCCTTCTCGAGCGCCTTCCCGACGATGGTCCACAGGTCCGGGTCGAGCTTGTAGCCGCCCTGGAACGCCTGCTGCAGCGGCTTCGGCGGCTCGTCGATGATGATCTTGAGCACGCCCATCAGCGAGCTGGTCTTCAGCTCGTAGGGGAATCGCCCCGTGATCGTCTCGTACAGGGTCACGCCGAGCGAGTAGACGTCGCTGCGCAAGTCGATTTCCCGCGTGTCGCCGCGAGCCTGCTCTGGGCTCATGTAGGCGAGGGTTCCGCGGATGTCGCCCATCTGCGAGAGCTGCGTCGCCTGCACGTCGGTGTCCGCGATGCGCGCGAGCCCGAAGTCGAGGATCTTCACCATCGGCACCGCCGGACCGCTCGCCGATGGCGTCGAGGATCCCGCGGGCCTCTCGTCGCCGACCACGAGGATGTTGGACGGTTTGATGTCGCGATGGATCACGCCTCGCTGGTGGGCGTACGTGACGGCTCGGCAGATCGTCGCGAAGAGTCGCAGCCGATCGCGCAGCTGGGCGGGGGAAGGGCGATCTCCTCCCATTCGCTCGAGGACGTACTTGTCGAGCGGCTCGCCGCGGACGAGCTCCATCGTGAAGAAGCTCAGCCCGTCGTCCGTGCGGCCGGCCTCGTAGAGAGCGGCGATGTTCGGATGGATCAGGCGGGCGAGCGTCTGGGCCTCGCGCCGGAAGAGGCGCAGCTGCATCTCGTCGGCCAGCCGGCCGCCGCGCAGCACTTTGAGCGCGACGCGGCGCTCCGGGTCACGCTGCTGCGCCTCGTAGACGACGCCCATGCCGCCCTTCCCAAGAACGGAGAGGATCTTGAACTCGCCGATCTCCGCGGGCGGCGGAAGGTCGGGTGATGTGTCCGGAAATCCGACTGTCGGAAACTGGGTCTCGTTGGTCATCGGGGCCTGGGCGAATGCTAACGGAAACGAAGAGACGGGGCTTATCGCTTCCTTTCGGATCAGTGAACGATGTTGACGGCTACCGCCGGCGTGATCGTGAAAGCCGTGTTCCGGCCTGCCGGAATCACGCGCACGCCGAGGAGCACACCGATGTGGGGGCTCCAGCTGTATTCCACCGCAGGCGCCAGGCCGAAAGCCTCGCTGGATCCCGATTCCAGCCGGATCGGGCGAGCATCCTGTCCGGAACCGGCAAGGATGTAGCCGACGACGCGAGTGCTGCTGCTGTGCTGATACGTGGCATCGAGCGCGAGCACCCAGCTTCGCGTCAGGCTGTATTCCCAGGACGCGTTGAGGAACCACGATCCGCCGGGCTGGGCGTGGCCGCGGAATCCTTCCTCCGTCCCGTACACGCTGACGTCCTTCACCGTCACGCTGCTGGCAAAGGACCGCGACACGTTGAAGCGCATGCGCAGAATTCGGTCGCTCTTGAGCCAGAAATATGTTTGGGAATACAGCGCCAGCGTCGTTATGTAGGAGCCGCCTCCGAAGCCGTCGCTCGGCCGGTCGCCGAGCCGGTCGTACTTCCCCGTCGGGAAGGTCTCCTGCACGGTGACCGAGATCGTTGGGATGCGGCGGCCTGGCTGGAATTGGGTGAGCCGGTACTGAGCCTGGAGCGTGAGGTCGCCCATACCGACGCCGGAGCTGCTCGCGCTGCCGCTCACCGTCGTGTATCCCCCGGTGGGAATCACTCCGACGCCGACGCGGTCCGTGAGCCCGTACAGGATGTACGTGAGCGTGCCGAAGCCATTCGAGTCCGGAGCGCTTTGTCGGCTGCCGTCGCCGTCGTAGCGGCCTTGGACTCTCACGTCGTAGAGGTAGGGCTCGAAGAGGAAATGCCCGCGCGGCAATGTCGCGGCCGAGGGAGCCAGCATCGGACCCGTCCACCACGCCTCCTCCAGGGACTGACAGGAGTCACATGTCGGCGGTCGAACCTCTTGACCGCCGGCCACGCCGGCCATGACGAGCGCGGCGAGGATTGAGTACATCGCCCGCCATGACGTCATCTCTTCCAAAAACACCGATCGGGAGGGGATGGATGCAGCACTTCCGAGGGCAGCCCTAAAGCCGTTCTGCGGCGGGCTCTATCGGATCGGGTCGATCGGCGTCCGCCGCGGCTCCTTCCCGAACCTTTGCCGCGACCGCTCGATGTGCTTCGCGATCTCGACGTCGCGGTCCCTGGGGGGCGCGCTCGTGACCCAGCCTCGGACCAGCTTTTCGGCCGCCGCGGCCACCTCGTCCACCGCCCGGGCAAAGAGTTCTTCGTTCGCCTTCGACGGCTTGTTGGCGCCCGAGAGCTTGCGGACGAACTGCAGCGACGACGCCCGTATCTCATCGCGCGTCGCGGGCGGGGCGAAGTTGGAGAGGGTTCGGATGTTGCGGCACATGGTCGGCCCTCCGGGGTCGTAATAGTCTCGCGAGCCCGGAGCATAAGCCCTTCTCTGCCAGCGCGCCCATGGCTCCAGACGTGAAAACATGAGTCTTGGTGTCGAACAAACGGAAGGCGCGCCTGCGGATCCTCCTGCCTCCGCCTCGCTCGGCGACCGCGCTGCGGCGGGCACAGGAGGGCGAGAGCGTCCGCACCATCGTCATCGCGCTCCTCGCCAACGTCGTCATCGGCATCGCGAAGCTGATCGCCGGGCTCGTGACGCACTCGAGCGGTCTGATCGCCGAGGCGGCGCACTCGGCGGCCGACTGCGTCAACGAGGTCTTCCTCGCGATCGGCCTCTACCGAGCCCGCCAGCCTCCCGACGAGGCGCATCCGCTCGGCCACGCGCGCGAGAGATTCCTCTGGGCTTTCATGGCCGCGATCGGCTCGTTCCTCATCGGCGGATGTCTCTCGATCGCGATCGCCCTCTCCAGGCTGAAGACAGGCCACGCGGTCGAGGGCGCGCTCGTGGCGTGGATCGTCCTCGGGGTCTCCTTCGCGGCGGATGGCACGTCGTGGCTGCAGGGGCTGAAGCAGGCGCGGCGCCAGGCGAAGGACTACGGGCTGTCCGTACGGCAATACATCGTCCGCGCGAGCGATCCCGTCGTGCGCGCGGTCCTCGTCGAGGACAGCGCCGCGCTCGCCGGCCTCGTATTCGCCGCGGCGGGCCTCGCGCTGAGCCGGATCCTCGGCACGAGCGTCCCGGATTCCATCGCGTCGCTCCTCATCGGCCTGCTCCTCGCCGTGACCGCGTTCGCGCTCGCGCGTCCGTTCGCGGACTTCCTCGTCGGGCGCTCCATCCCCGCCGCGCAGTTCGAGCGGCTCGCGGCCATCTTCGACGAGGACCCGGCGATCGAGCAAGTCCTGTCGCTCCGCGCGATGTACACGGGCCCGGAGGAGGTCATCGTCCTCGCCAAGGCGATTCCGGCGCCGTCGCTCGAAATCGGAGAGCTCGGCCGCGCGATGGACGCGCTCGATCGGAAGATCCGCGAGGCGCTTCCCTACGTCGCCGACGTGTTCATCGACGTAACGGGAAGTGAGGGGCAGTCGAGGACTCTTCGAAAACGGTCGTAGGGGAGGCCTTCGCGGCCGCCAGGCTACTTCGCCTTCGCGACGAGCTTCTGGAAGCGCGGGTTGTTGCGGAGCGGATCGAAGTTGGGATCGATCGTCAGCCAGGCGGGCGACACGAAATAGGGGATCTTGAGCAGGCGCTCGAGCTCGTCGATGGCCTTCTCGGGCTGGCCCGTGAGGATGTAGGTTCGGATGAGCAGATGTAAGAAGTAACAGATCGTGTCGGCGTCCTCCGCGCGGCGCGCGATTTCGACGCCGCGGAGGCCTTCGCGGATCGCCTCGTCGGCCCGGCCGAGGTAGGCAAGCGACAGTCCGAGCTCGCTGTGGCGCTGAGCGTCGTTCGGAGTGGCGCGGAGCTGATCCTCGAAGCTCTTCCGAGCCTCCTCGGCGTACTTCCGCGCCCCGTCGCGATCTCCCTTCCACCCGAGGGCCTGCGCGAGTGCGATCGCCCAGCCGCTCCGGTCGTCGTTGAACGCGGCAGGAGTCAGGCGCATCAGGATCTCGACCTGCTCGTCGGTCAGGACCCAGCCGAGATCCCAGAAGGTGGCCACGTACGCGACGAGCTCGGTCGGCTGCGTGTTCTTGGAGGACGCCGCGAGCGATGCGCGAGCGCCGGCCAGGTCCCCCTGGCCGAGGTAGCTCATTGCCCGGCGTTCGATCAACGACAGATGTTCCGGAGAGAGAGCCAGTCCGGTGTCGGTCGCCTGCCGGGCTTCCGGATAGCGCCGCAAAAACAACAATGTCCGTGCGAGATCGCGGTACACAGCCGTGGATCGCGGATCGAGGCGTTGCGCCTCTCGAAGTTGCGCCAGCGCCGCCTCGAACTGGCCGAGCGATCGATCGATCGTCGCGGAGTCGCGCATCAGGTCCGGGTTACCGGGCGCGATGCTTCGCGCCTTCTCGATCTGGACGCGCGCCGCCCGCAGATCGCCCCGAACATTCCGCTCGTATTCGCCCATCGCGAAGTACGAGTCGGGGGCGTTCGGCGCGAGCGCCAGCGCCTTCTCCGCGGCCCGGCGAGCGCTTTCGGCGAGCTCGGGCGACGGTGCCGTCTGAAAATAGATTACCGAGTTCACTCTCGAGATCCTCGACCACGCAAGGGCGAAGCTCGGATCGAGCGCCACGGCCTGCTCGTAGAAGTCGAGCGCCCGACGCAGCGTGACGGGATCGTTCTTACCCAGGGCGCCGGAGACCTGGTCGCCCTTGAGGAACGCCTCGTAGGCGGGAAGGCTCTTCGTGGGCCGCTCGGCGAGCTGTTTCTCCTGCGTCGCCCCGAGCGCGACGTCGAGCGCCTGCGCCACCGTCGACGCGATGTCCGACTGCACCTGGAAGACGTCCGTCACGGCCACGTCGAACGTCTGCTGCCATTTCGAGGTCGGCGCATCCGGCTGGGACACGTCGACGAGCTCGGGACGGACCTGCACGCGGCTTGCGGCTCCGGTCTTGTTCGATCGCACGGTCGCCGTCAGGAGGTACTGGACGTTCAGCTCCTCGGCGATCTGTTTGGGCGTCTTGTTCGTCTTCTTGTAAGGCGTCGAACTGCCCCGCGCGATGACCTGGATCCCGGGAAGCGAGGTCAGCTTGCCGCGGATCTCGTCCGAGAGCCCGTCGGCGAGGTAGTCGTCTTCCGGCGCGCCGAGGTTCTCGAACGGCAGGACGGCCAGACGCTTCGCGCCGCCGGTCGCGCCGGCGCCGGCGCGAGGACGGCGCAGGAAAGCGATCCCGAGGACGCCGGCCGCCACGATGAGCGCGGCCACGATCCAGAAAGCCTTGCGGGAAGGCCGCGCCGGGAGGGGCCGAACGCCGGTCGTCGCTGTCGGCTCGGATGCCTCGGATAGCGCGAACACGACGTCCTTGGCGGACTGGAAACGATCGTCCGGTTCCTTCTCCAGGCAGTGACGCACGATGTGGTCGAGCGCGGGCGAGATGTTCCGGCCCGAGCCCGTCAGCTCCGGCGGTTCTTCTTTGAGGATCGCGGCGATCGTGTCGCTCGCCGTGTCGCGCTTGAACGCCTTCTTTCCGGACAACAGCTCGTAGAGCACCGTGCCGAAGGAAAAGATGTCCGACCGGTGGTCCACGGGCAGGCCGCGGAGCTGCTCGGGCGACATGTAGCCCATCGTGCCCATCACGGTCCCGGGCTCGGTGTGCCTCGCGTCCGTCGGCGCGCTGGTCTTCGAGTCGGGGGACGCTTCCTCGACACGCTTGGCCAGGCCGAAGTCGAGGATCTTGACGTGCCCGTCCTTCGTGACGAAGACGTTGTCGGGCTTCAGGTCCCGGTGGACGATCCCACGGCCGTGCGCGGCGGAGAGGCCGCGCGCGATCTGGACCGCGTAGTCGATCGCCTGCCTCTGCGAGACCGGACCCGAGTCGAGCTTGCCGCGAAGCGATTCGCCCTCGAGCAACTCCGTGACGGCGTAGGCGATCCCGTTCTGCCGGCCGAAGTCGAAGATCGCGAGGATGTTGGGATGCGAGAGCGCGGCGACCGCCTTGGCCTCGCGCTCGAAACGCGCGAGCGCGTCGGCGTCGCCGGCGACGGTTTGCGGCAATACCTTGACCGCGACGTCGCGGTCCAGGCGGGTGTCGCGCGCGCGATACACCTCGCCCATTCCCCCAGTGCCCAGAGGCGACAACACCTCGTAGGCACCGAGTCGCGTACCTGCTGCAAGTGTCAACGGAGCGATCTCGGGGCCGTACTTTAGCAGTTTGCGACGGACCGGGATGCGCCGAAACCAGGACGCGGGCGACTCAGCGCAGCATCATCCACAGGTACGCGTACTGGAGCCCGGAGACGCGTGCGGTCTGCTTGTTGACGGCGCCGCTGCCGTGTCCGCCTTCGGTGTTCTCGAAGTAGTAGACCGGGTGCCCCTGGGCTTCGAGCTTCGCCACCATCTTGCGGGCGTGGGCCGGATGCACGCGGTCGTCGCGCGTGTTGGTCCAGTAGAAGGGCGTCGGGTAGGACGCGTCCTTCTTGACCAGGTGGTACGGGGACCAGGTCTGGATGAATGCCCACTCCTCGGGCTTGTCGGGGTCGCCGTACTCGGCCATCCAGCTCGCGCCGGCGAGGAGCTTGCTGTAGCGGCGCATGTCGGCGAGCGGGACCTGCGCGACGACGGCGTGGAAGAGCTCGGGATAGAGGGTGAAGGTGCCGCCGACGAGCAGGCCTCCCTGGGAGCCCCCCATGATGCCGAGGTGGCGCGGCGACGTGATCTTGCGCGCGATGAGATCCCGCGCGACTGCCGAGAAGTCCTCGAAGTTGTGGATGTGCTGCTCCTTGACGGCGGCCTTGTGCCACGCCGGACCGAACTCGCCGCCGCCGCGGATGTTGGCGAGGACGTACACGCCCCCGCGCGCGAGCCACGCGGATCCGAGAGTTCCCTTGTAGGTCGGAACCTCGGGCACCTCGAATCCGCCGTATCCGTAGAGGAGCGTCGGCGAGGTTCCATCGTCCTTCGTCCCCTTCGGCCGAACCACGAAGTACGGGATCTTCGTGCCGTCCTTCGACGTGGCCTCGAGCTGCTCGGTCGTAATCCCCGTCGCGTCGAAAAACGCCGGCTCGGTCTTGACCTTCGCGGCCGGTCCGCCGTTCTCGGACAGCCACAGCGAGACGGGAGTCGTGAAGTCCTCGTACGTGAAGAAGAAGGTTTCCGAGAAATCGTTCATGGCCGAGAGGTCCGCGGTGCCGAGACCGGGTGTCGGGATCTCGACCCGCTCCCACGCGCCGTCCTTCAGCGACAGCGCCGTGAGGCGACTCTTGACGTTGTCGAGCGTCTGGATCAGCACGCGGTCTTTCGTGCGCTTGGCCAGCGCCAGCGAAACGCGAGCGCTTGGCTCGAAGAGGATGTCGAACTTGTTCGCCTTCTTCAGCAGATCGTCCACCTTCGAGGAGAGAAGCGACCCTTCGCGATAGGTCTTGACGCCCACGTTCCAGTCGCTCCGCAGGGAGAAGAGGAGCCGTCCGCGGAAAAAGACCTGCGGCTCGATGTCCTCGGGGAGATCCAGCTTGACCAGCCGGTCGCCGTCGAGGAGGAACAACTCCTGACGGAAGAACGCCGGGGTGCGCGAGACAACGTCGTAGCGGCCGTCGCCCAGGATCTCGGTCCACCCGGACGCGGCGACGTCTTCGGGCTTGCATTCGAAGATCGTCTTCGCATCCGAGAGCGGCGTGCCGCGTTTCCAGAGCTTCACGATCCGGGGATATCCGGACGTCGTCAGAGAGCCCGGTCCGAAGTCCGTCCCGACCCAGAGCGTGTTCTCATCGCGCCACGCGACGCGCGACTTCGCTTCCGGAAGGGAAAAGCCGCTGGCCATGAAATCCTTCGTCTTCGTGTCGAACTCGCGGACCACGGCGGCGTCCGAGCCTCCGGGCGACAGCTTGACCATGCACCGCGTATTGGCCGGCGGCAGGCAGGTCGCCCCGTGCCAGACCCAGGCCTTGCCCTCGGCCTTCGCGAGCGCGTCCACGTCGAGCACCGTTTCCCACTGCGGAGCGGCCGTGCGGTAGGAAGCGAGCGTGGTGCGCCGCCAGATCCCGCGCTCGTGGGCGTCGTCTTTCCAGAAGTTGTAGACGGTATCGCCGAGGAGCTCGGGGTCCGGAATCTTGTCCTTCGAATCGAGGATCTCGAGCGTCTTCTCGTAGATGGGTTTGTATTCCGGCCGGGCTTCGAGCAGCGCCGTCGTCTTCGCATTCTGCTCCTTGACCCAGGCCAGAGCTTTCTCGCCCTGCACGTCCTCGAGCCACTGGAAGGCGTCGTTGTCGCTCGGCGCGGCTCCGAGCATCGCCAGTCCTGCCAGAACGACCGCGGAAGAACGGGAGATCCTCATGCCCACCTCCGAAAGACCAGCGGAGTTTAGCGCCCCTCACCCCGTCCCTCTCCCCCGCACGGGGGAGAGGGAGTTTTCAGAGATCCCCTCTCCCCCCGCCGGGGGGAGAGCGTGAGGGTGAGGGGGACAGCCTGAGGAGGATGGACTATGGTGACGGCGTCTTCTTTCCGCCCGCCTCGTCCAGCTTAAAGAACCGTACCGCGTTGTTGTAGAAGATGTCGCGCTTCTCGGCCGGCGTCAGAAACGTCGCCGACTCGATCCCTTCGATCGCCAGACCGATCCCCTCGGGCCAGTACATCTGATCGGAGCCGAACATCAGGCGCTTGCCGAACCCGGCCCGCATCAGGGCGGCGAGGTAGTCGTGGAACTCGGCGCGGGGAAGGAGCCAGTCGCCGGCGCCCAGGTCCGCGTACACCTGCGGATACTCGAACAGGATGGCGATGGTCTCGCGCAGGTACGGCCAGCCCGCGTGCATGAGGGAGACGCGGAGCTTGGGGTGCCGGTTGAGGACGTCCTCGATGAGAAGAGGGTTCCCGAGGCTGATGCGGAAGCCGGGGCAGCACGGATCATAGGAAATGCCCGGAGGTCCGACCCCCATGTGGAGCGCCACCGGGATATCCAGTTGCTCGGCGAGCACGAGGTAGGGCTCATACCTCGGATCACCGAGGGTGGCGCCGGCGTAGATCGCGGTGACCTCGCCAAGGACGCCCAGCTGACCCGACTCGAAGCCCTTCTTCAGCACCTCGAGCGGGGGCAGCGGTGCCTCCACCGAGCCCCGGATGCCTGCTCCCGCGATGATGCGGTCCGGGGCCGCTTCCTTCCAGCGGATCGCGGCCGCGATGCGATCGCCGGAACCCCCACTCACGACACCCTTGACGACGTTGAGCCGCTTCATCTCGGCGAGAACCGCCTGGCGATGCTCCTCGCCGTTCTTCACGCCCGGCTTCTTGCCGTTCGCGGGATTGGCAATGTCGGGGATGGCCTCGCCGGGAGGATAGGCATGCAGGTGGACGTCGATGATGGGCTCGCGTGCTTGCCCGAGAACAGGGGAGGCCAGGCAGAGCGCCCCCGACACGACGATGGCGTGAAGAAAGTGTCTATGTCTCATTGGCCGCGCATTCTGGGCCACGAACCCGAGCGCCTGCAATGACCACTTGGAAGAAGACGCTCAGGACCATTCAGTGCCCGAGCTCCTTCACGTACGCGATCAGCGCCGGATAGTCGGCCTCGGCGATCACGCCGTCCCACGTCGGCATCTGGGTGCCCGGCTTGAGCGCCGAGGGGTTCTTGATCCAGGCCACGAGCTGCGCGTCGGTCGGATAGTGAACCGCCGCCTGGCGCAGGTCGCCGATGCCGACGCCGTTGTCGCCGTGGCAGGAGGGGCAGCCGTATCTGTAGTAGAGCTTCTTGCCCTCGCTCGCGTCGGCGGCGACCTCCTGCCGCTTCGGCCGCGGGACGGCGTGCACCCGCTTCGGCACGGTTGCGAGGTAGGCGTAGAGCGCCGCCGTGTCCTCGCGGGTGAACTCGGGCATCGGGAGCATCGGGTAGAGGAGGACCGTGTGGTCCGGACGCACGCCCTTGCGGAGCGCGCGTTCGAAGTCCTCCTCGGACCAGCGCCCGATCCCGGTCGCCTCGTCGAACGTGAGGTTCGCGGTCGGAACCGTCTCGCCGCGCTGGTCGAGCAGCGGGTTGCCGCCGCCGAAGAATCCCTTCGACTTCTCGGGCACCAGCTCATCCATGGTCTTGAAGTCGGCCGAGTGGCAGCCGTAGCAGCCGATGCTCGAGGAGAGATATCGGCCGTACGCGACGGGATCGGACGGAGACGGCATCCCGACGCGCTCCTTGGGATAAGGCAGAGGCTTGAAGACCGTGTGCGAGAGGACCTTCGTCAGGAAGGAGGGCTGCGTGACTCCGGGCGGGTCCTCGGCGGAGGGCGCGACGAGCGGATCGTCCGACCGCAGGAACGCGACCACCGACTCGAGGTCGTCGTCGGACATGAGCGGGACCCTGGGCATGTAGGGCGGCAGGTACTGTCCCCTGCGGTCCACGCCCGTTCGGAGCAGGTAGATCAGCTCCCCGTCGGTCCAGGCGCCGATCCCGTGCGCCGGGTCCTTCGTAATGTTCTTCGAGAAGATGGGACCGAACTGTCTCGGTGCGTCCTGGAGCATCTTCCCCGTGAGCTTCCGGGTCGTCGGGTTCTGGTGACAGTTCATGCAGGAGAGGATCGCGATCTTGCGCCCGCGCGCGACCTTGTCCGGCGTGATCTCGACCCTCCGCTCGACCTTGCCGGGAGGATATTTCGGGATCCCGGTGATTGCGACGTAGGCCGCGAACGCTCCGACGGCGACGACGAGCAGGGCGAGGGCATATCCGAGGAACCGAAGCGCTTTTCGCATGCGGGGATTCTAAATGCGTTTACACCGTCATCCCGAGCGATAGCGAGCCGACCACCGCAGGCAGACCCCCGGCAGTAGGCAACGCCGACCGAAGGTCGGCGGTATCGATCCCGTCCTCGGCAGGCCCTGAGCCGCGGCATCCGGTCGCTGACGAGTCCGGGATCCCTCGTCGCTACGCTCCTCGGGATGACGGTTTAGGGCGGGCGTTCCCCGCCAGTCGCCAGAACTGCGCCTCGTTCAGCAGGGTGATGCGGTGTCCCTTCTCGCGGAGCCGCTTGATCGCGATGAGCTTCCGGCCCGCGTCCTTGCCCCCGGCCTGAAGGGGATTGGGCCGGCCGCGCACGACGACCGTCGTTCGCGCGGACGGAGCGCCGTGGACCTTGGCCCCGGCGCGGCGCGCGGCGAGGATCGCCTCGCTGCGTTTCCGCGTCAGGATGCCGGTGAACGCCAGGTGCGCGCCCTTCAGCGTCCGCAGCCGGCCGACCTTCAGCTCCGCGGGCGGATGCGTCAGGGCCTCGATCAGCTCGTGGGCGCTCTCGTATCGGTTGCTCCTCGCGCCGATGCAGCGATAGACGATCTCCTTCAGGTGATCGGTGCAGCGCAGCCGTCGGACCTCGCCCGTGCGGATCCGAGCCTTCGCCGTGCCCTTGATGAGCATTCCGACCAGCTGCCCGACCTGATAGACGTCGTCGCGCGCCTGCCACTTCGGCGCCGCGCCGGCGCGGATCTCGCTCGGGGCGCCCCAGGGATTGAGCGTGCGCGCCCGGATGCCGCTCCGGTCGCTCGCGTGCCGCACGAAGCCGAAGTCCCCGAGCTTCAGGCTGCCGTCCTGGCACACGAAGACGTTCATCGGCGTGAGGTCGCGATGGAGCATCTGCCCGCGATGGAGTCGTCCGAGGACCTGGAGGATCCCCGCAATCTCGCGGCGGACGGCCTTCTCGGCCCAGCCCTTTCCGCTGCGCTGGAGAAATGTCCGCAGGTCGCCGTGCTTCGCCCACTCGAGCGCGAGGCAGTAGAGGACGCTGCCGTCGTCCCGCGTCAGTGGAAACGCGTCGAAGACGCGGATCGCGCGGACGTATCCTTCGAGAATCCGGCCGAAGTACGCCTCGCGCAGCCAGCCGTCGATGTGCTCGCTCGCCTTCAGCGCGACAGTCATCGGGACGGCGCGCGAGCGCGTAATCCGTCTGGCGAGATAGGCCTGGCCGAATCCTCCCTGCCCGAGCAGGCTCTCGATCCGGTACTGCAGCTTCGTTTCCGGGCTCGTGACGACCTGCTGGGGGAGCAGCAGAGCCTTGCCTCGCGCCCGGC
This sequence comes from Acidobacteriota bacterium, assembly GCA_046725935.1. Lineage (GTDB taxonomy): Bacteria > Acidobacteriota > Thermoanaerobaculia > UBA5066 > Gp7-AA6 > DAHUXD01. The sequence continues at coordinate 17,049 of JBKOZO010000179.1, forward strand.
GCGTGGCCGCGGACATCGCGAGCGTCGTGGCCCTGGAGACGGCGGTCGTAGCCATAGCGTTGAACCGGCGTCGAGTCTACTGAAGGTATGCTCGAAGGAGGAGCACGTCATTAACCTTCAGGATGTGCGTACGGGGTTCGCCTACAACCGCTGGGCCAATCAGCGGGTGCTGAAGGCGGTGGGTGAGCTGTCCGAGGAGGAGCTCAACCGGAACCTCGGAGGCGCCTTCGGCTCGCTCAAGGGGACGCTGCGGCATCTCGTGTGGGGAGAGCAGGGCTGGCTCCGGTTCTGGCAGGACGGCGCATTCGTTCCCGATCTCTCGCCGAAGGATCTCCCGGACTTCCCGTCCATCGTGGCGAGCTGGAATCGTCACGAGGAAGAGAAGGCAGTGTTCACGCACGCGCTGAGCGAGGAGAAGCTCGCGGCACCGTGTCCCGTCGACGAGAAGCCTTACGTTCTGGGAGAGCTGATCCAGAACGTTCTCGTGCACTCGATCCATCATCGCGGTCAGGTGGTCCACATGCTGCGGCAGCTCGGCAAGATTCCGCCGGAGACGGGGTTCCGTTACTACCTGAACGAGACTCGAATCTGAGATCCCCTCTCCGGGGGAGACGGGTTGGCGAAGGCTACGGCGTTGCGGCTGCGGGAGCGGCAGCGAGGACCGGCGACGGCGCCGCCACGGCGGGGCCCGTCAGATTCAGCTCCTTGCGCAACGCGTCGACGTCCGCCTTCATGACGTAGTCGTCCAGGTTCCTCCACAGCGCGCTGTGGTGGTAGCCGCCCCGGTTCATCTCCAGCACGGCCTTCTCCTTGGTCCAGCCCTGCACGACGACGCGATAGAGGGCGACGAGCGCGCCCGTGCGGTCCGCGCCGTGCTGGCAGTGGATCATGAGCGGGCGGTTGTCGGGATCGGCCATGATGCGCAGGGCCTCGAGAACGCGGTCGTCGCGCAGTCCCCAGGCGTGCATGGGGACGTGGAAGAGCTTGACCGAATCCTTGGCGACGAGGGCCTCGTCGCCGGCGCCGCCCGCGACGTCGAGGATCGCCTTGACCCCCAGCCCGCACAGTTCCTTGAAGCCCGCGGCGCTGGGCTGCGCGCCGCGATAGAGGCCGTCCTCGATCTTATACAAGTTCTTGACGCAGGTGCCGTCGACGGCGGTCGCCCACTCGGCCGGACGCTCTGCCGGGCCGGCGGCTCTCGCCGCGGCGGCGGACAGGAAGAGGACGAGGGCCGGGGCGACCAGGCGCTTCATACCGATGCCGAAACGCGCGCCGGCCCTCGATTCTTCCGACTCCTCGCCGGTTACGCCACCGCGGTCATCTGCTTCAGCATCTGTTCGAGCGCGGCCTGGTCCGGCCCAACGAAGGGCCGGGCCTCCGGGGCGGAGGCAAGCGAGGCGAGCAGGCGGTCGAGCATGCGCCCGGGGGCGGCGGGCAAGTGGCTGCTCAGCACCATCTTCGGCGCCATCGCGCGGATGGAGTCGAGCTCCCTGGAGAATACGCCCCGGTCCACCTTCTGCAGCCACGGCGAATCGAGCGTCGCCCAGAAGACCTGTCCGTCGCGGAGGTCCTTCTCGGAGAGATCGGCGGACATGCTCTTCATCGAGCCGCCGACCTACCTGCGCGCCCTCGTCCGCGATTTCCACCTCGCCTGCGGCCGAATCGTGGTGCGAACCTTCGCGTCGCCGGCCGAGCTCGCCGGGCTGCCGTACCCCGGGAACATCCCGGGCCGGCGCGCGTAGGGATATTCCGCGGGACCCTTCTATTCCGAGGAGGACCACCCATGACGCTCCGGACGAATTCCCGGGTCGCCGGGTTCGCGTTTCTCGCCTACATCGTGGTCGCCCTGACGGGAATGATCCTGGAGGGCCGGGCATCGGCCGGGGAGGGCACGGCCGCGAAGCTCGCCAGCATCGCCGAGCACGCGCCGCTGATGCGGGCCGGCATCGTGCTCGAGATGCTCGGCTGCTTCTGTGCGCTGGTCCTGGCGGTGACGCTCTATGCGATCACGCGGGACGTGGACTCCGATCTCTCGCTACTTGCCGCGACATTTCGCGTCGCCGAGGGCGTGGTCGGCGTCGTCTCCCTGCAGATAACAGCGGCGACGTTGTGGCTCGCAACGACGGCCGACCGGCCGGACCCCGCGACGATCGATGCGCTCGGCGCCTACCTGTTCCGGATGCCGTGGAGCTCGGACGTCCCTGCGATCTGCTTCGCGTGCGGCAGCACGATCTTTACCCATCTTCTGCTGCGCGGCCGGATCGTGCCCGTCTGGCTCGCGTGGCTGGGCGTGGCCGCGTCGATCCTGATCCTGGTGCTCTTGCCACTGAAGCTCGTCGGGCTCGTAGGAAGCCCGATCACCGACGCGATGTGGCTTCCGATGCTGGTATTCGAGGTGACGTTCGCGCTGCGCCTGATCCTCAAGGGTGCGGCGACTCCGGCGCGAAGGGCGGCGGCGTAGCAGCGCGGTTCGCGCTCTCATTGGATCGTCGCGATCCGGCCCTGCGTCGGAAATCTCTCGAACTGTTTCGCGTCGTGGCCGGGCACGACGCGATCCACCGAGCCGGCGAGCTCGATCATGCGCGACTGGTTGCGGATGTTGGCGGGCCGATCCGCCTCGCTGAAGGTCGCGCTCGCCTTGTGCTCGGCGAGGTTGCGATAGAGATAGCAGTTGTCGGAGGCCAGAACGAACGGCGCCTCGCCGTCCAAGCGGATGTACTGCGAGGCGAACGTGTGGCGCGCCCCGGTGTAGGCACGGATGCCCGGGAGGATCTCCACGTCGTCGCCGTCGATGAGGCGAAGACGCCGGTCCTTCCGGATCCGTTCGAGGCCTTCACGTCGTCGGGATCGATGCCGCCATGCTGACCACCGGGCTTCCAGGCTTTCCCTGTGTAGTACGAAAACTCCTGCTTCTGGATCCAGACCGTCGCCTTCGGAAAGAGGTCGATGCCTCCCATGTGATCCCAGTGCGCGTGGCTGATCACGACGTCGGTGACTTCTTCGGGCGACACGCCGGCGAGCTTCACCGCTTCGTCGGGACGAAGGTAGGCGGCGAACCCGGGAAACTCCTTCAACCACTTCATGCGATGAAAGCCGCTGTCGAACAGGACGTTGCGGCCTCCGCCACGGATCAGCCAGATCACCATCGCGATGTCGACCTTCTCGTTGTCCGGCGCGCCGATGACGAGCTCGGAGACCGGGAAGTCCTTGATGGTTCCGTAGCGGATCGCCTGGATCGCGTATTCGGGTCTGGAGGGAGCGGCAGAGATCGCGAGGGCACAGAGCAGCAGCAAGACCAACCGCCGCATGGACGAGAGCCTAGCTCATTCCTCCCTCAACGCCACGACCGGATCGAGTCTCGCGGCGCGCTGCGCGGGCAGAGCGCTGGCCGCGGCGGCGACGGCGGCGAGGCCCAGGGCGGCCATGACGATCGTCGCAGGATCGGTCGGCTGCAGGCCGAACAGGAGCGATCGGGCGAACATGGCCGCGGCCACCGCGAGGACGGCGCCGAGGGCGATACCGACGGCGACGAGCGTCCCGGCTTCGCGCAGCACGAGGACGAGGATGTCGCGGCGACTCGCCCCCAGGGCCATCCGAACGCCGATCTCGTTGCGGCGGCGCACGACCATGAACGAGACAACTCCGTAGAGCCCGACCATGGCGAGGATCGCGGCGAGAAGCCCGAAGAACGTGGAGAGGCTCGCCATGAGGCGCTCGCGGAGAAGGCCGTCGTGAATGATGTCGCGGAAGGGCCGGAAAGTGACGCTGATGTCCGGGCTGACGCCGGTGAACGCCGAGGTCAGCGACGGCAGGAGCGTCGCGAGCGGCAAGTCCGAACGGACGACGATCGCGATTCCGTGGCGAGGCTCCTCCTCCTGTGCCATCGGGAGAAAGACGATCGGAAAGAAGTCCTCGCGGAGCTCTGCGTACTTGGAGTCCTTCACGAGGCCGACGATCCGGTAGCGTCGCGTGCCGGAGCCTGCCTCGTCGGCGACTTGGACGACCCGGCCGATCGGATTGTGTCCGGAAAGGAACGTGCGGGCAAACGTCTCCGTGACGATTCCGACCGGCTCGGAGCCCTGGGCGTCGTGATCCTCGAAGTCCCGGCCGGCGATGAAGGCGGTTTCCATGGTACCGAAATAACCCGCGCTGACTCTGTTGAAGTTGGCTTCCTTGCGCCGGACATCGGTGCCTTCGATGCTGATGTTCTCGTTCCAGAAATCTCCGCCCAAAGGAACGATGACCGCGGAGGCGGCCGCGGCCACACCGGGCACCGCCCGGACGCGATCGAGAAGCTCGCGGCGGAACGCGTTGCGTTGCTCGCGCGGCACGCGGGCACGCGTGTAGTCCGCCCGGATCGCCAGGATGTGGTCGTGCCGGAAGCCCGCGTCGAGAGCGAGGAGATTCCGGAGGCTTCGGACGAAGAGCAGGGCTCCCACCAGGAGCACGAGCGACAAGGCGACTTGCGCCACGACGAGCGCGCGGCGGACCGAGAGCTTTGCGCCAGCACCCGCAAGGCCGCGCCCTCCCGTCTTCATCGCTTCGATGGGATCGGTTCGAGAGGCCTTCACCGCGGGTAGCAAACCGAAGAGAACGCACGTCAGGACCGCCACCGCAGCCGTGAAGGCGAGCAGGCGCAGATCCAGCGGCATGTCGACGAACCACGGGGAGTCCTGCGTGCTCAGGTACGAAACGAGAAGACGGCTGAGAAGCTGCGCGAGCGCGGCGCCGCAGACCGCGCCGGCCGCGGCGAGGACCAGACTCTCGGCGAGGAGCTGTTGGATCAACCTCCGCCGCGAGGCGCCGAGGGCCAGCCGCACGGCGATCTCACGCTGCCGCGCGCTGGCGCGCGCGACCATCAGGTTGGCGATGTTGGCGCAAGCGATGAGGAGCACGAGGGCCGAGATGCCGAGCAACAGCCAAAGAGGATCGGCGTAGCCCTCCCGGAGATCCGAGAAGCCCGTCGTCACGGGGAGCGCTTGCAGCCGTAAGGAGAGATAGTTCTTCGCTGTGATCGCGTCGTACGTCTCGGGCAGCGTCGATTCGAAGATTCCCCCGGAGATCGCGGCGAGGTGCGCGTTCGCCTTCTCGAGCGTCCACCCGGGCGCCAGCCGGCCGACCGCGGCAAGCCACCAGTTGCGGCGCTTCTGTGTACGCGGCGAGTCGGCGATGAGATCTTCGGCGCACACGGGAATGGCCACGTCAAACGCGCGGCCGACGTCGACACCGAAGAACCGCGCCGGCGTGACTCCAGCGATCTCGAATCGTTTTCCTTCGACCGTGAGGGTCTCGCCGGGGGCGATGTCCCGTCCACCGAGCTCTCGCTTCCAGAAGCGCTCGCTGACGACCGCGGCGGGCGAGGAGCAGCCGGGCGTGTCGTCGCCGGGACCCAGGGCTCGGCCGCGCAGCGGCGTGACGCCGACAGTGTCGAAGAACGTCCCGCTCACGAACAGACCCTCGGCAAAGCGCGCTTCGCCTCCGGAGGCGAGGTTGATCCGATCGGAGCTCCAGACCGCGAGCTTCGAGAACGCCTTCTGCTCGCTTTGAATTCGCTCCCAGAGCGCTGAAGTCAGCTGGGGCCAGCGGCCCGAGAAGTTGCCGCTTCGGCTCGTCCCCTTCGGGATCCGGACGTTGTAGAGCTGGTTCGGATGCGAAACCGGCAGGCTCCGCAATCGCACCGCGTCGAGGAGCTGGAAGATGGCGGTGTTGGCGCCGATTCCGAGAGCAAGCGACAGGATCGCGGCGAGAGAGAACAGAGGCTCCAGGCGAAGGCGCCGCGCGCCGTAGCGGAAATCCTTGGCGAGGCCCGAGAGCCAACCCGCTCCGTCCTCCGGCGGCGGGACGCGCGACGGTCCCGGGCGCGGCAGCACGTCGGCCAGGGCGCTCGCCGCGAGACCCTCGAGCTCGTCGAGGGCGCTCTTGCGCGCGGCCTCGGGCGAAATACCGCGCGCGGTCAGCTCTGTGTATCGGTCGTCGAGGTGCTGCGCGATCTCCTCGACGACGGAGGCCTCGCGCGCCGGATCGAGCTTGAGGCCCGCCAGCCGATCGCGGATCTCCCGCGACCAGTCAGGCATGCTCCGCCTCGGTGATGCGGCGCATCGCGTCGACGAACGCCTTCCAGGCGCTCTGCTGCACCCGAAGCATTTTCCGGCCCTCGGCGGTCAGACGGTAGTAGCGGCGGCGCCGCTGCGAGGGCTTCTCGACCCAGCGGCCCTCGATCAGCCCGCGCGCTTCGAGGCGATACAGAAGGGGATAGAGAGACGCCACGTTGAAGCGCAGCGCCCCGCCCGATCGCGTCTCGATGAGCTTAGCGATCTCGTATCCGTGGCGGGCCCGCCGCTCCACCAGCGACAGAACCAGCAGCTCGGTCGAACCCTTCTTGAGCTGCCGGTCCATCCGTATATGTTGCATTACGACATATTGGTATCACACTGATATACGCAAGGGAAGGCTCCGGGTTACCCTAGAAGCCTGAGCTCACCCACAAGTCGCGTTCCGCCTGCACGCCCGGCGCCGAGGCCCGTGCCGCCGACACGGCCGCGCCGGACCGTGCCCGGGAAGCCGCTGACTGGCTTCTGACGGTCGTGGCGCGCGGTCGTAACCGAGGTCCCCTCCCCGCCGCCGGGGAGGGGAGGATGCTCGCCTCGCGGAGACTAGTGAGAGGCTTCGGGTCGTGTCGGGCGTAGGCTCGGCGCGGTCCGGGCCTCGGCGGGAAATCCCGGCGATCTCAGTGGACCGGTCCACTCGCTGAGGCCTTCATTAATCCCAGCCGCCGGGGCGGGCCGGGACTCTACCGTCACTCGGTCCATTCGTCAAAAGGAGGCAAGGTGGCGGTCCGAAGGTCTGGAGTCACGAAGATCCTCTTCCTTCTCGCGCTCGCAATCCCAGTCGCGTCGAGACCCGCATCGGCCCAGGTCGCGGACCGGTGCCTCTACAACGACGCGCACTTCCACGTCCAGGACTTCCGCGCGCAGGGGGCGCCGATCCCCGACGTTGTGAAGATGATGGACGGCAACGTCTGCCGGGCGGTCATGATGGGTCTCGCGGTCACGCTCGCGCACGATCCGGTCATCGACGGAAAGTTCGCGCCGGTCTACTACACGCAGACTGACGGCCAGGTGCTCTACTACAACGCGATCCAGGACGTGCTCGTGGCGCACAAGTACCTGGCCCTGCCGGAGAAGGACCGGGAGCGTCTGGATCCGCTGATGAGCGCGTTCAACCTCAAGGACAGCCGCGCGGCGGAATACATCAAGCTGATGGTCCGGCTGTATCCCGGAGTCTGGAGCGGATTCGGCGAGATCCACTTCAAGAAGCAGGAATTCTCGGAGAAAGTCAGCGGCGGTCCGCCCAGCCTGTACAGTGCGTCCCTCGACGACGTGTTCGACGCGATCGGGGAGATGGGAGCGGCCGCCGTCGTGCACTGCGACCACGACACGCCGGGCAACCTCGACTTCGTCAAGGATCCGTTCGCGCGCGTCATGTTCGGCGGTCAGACCCCGAGGCCGCAGTACCTCGAGCCGTTCGAGGCGTTCCTGAAGCGTCACCCGAACGTCACGATGGTCTGGGCGCACTTCATGGGCAACGGGCGGGGCGTGCGGCCGTACCCGGAGCACTGGCAGTACATGGACGCGATGCTCGGCGATCCGGCGTTCCGGCACGTCTCCATCGACCTCTCGTGGGGATCCGTGATCGCCGCCGGGATTCTCGACACCCCCGAGCACGTGAAGATGACGGCGGACCTGATTCGGAAGTATCCGGACCGTTTCCTCTTCGGCTCCGACCAGGCCGCGACGCCGGACTGGCCGCTCCTGCGAAAGAGCTACGACGTCTGGGAGCCGCTCTGGCGGGAGCTGGGTCCCGAGCTGACCCGGAAGATCTGCAAGGAGAACTACGCGCGCGTCTTCGACCAGTCGAAGAAGAACATTCGGGCCTGGGAGGCGAAAAACGGAGCGCCGGTCCGGTAGCCCTCAGGACGGCGGCGGAGGCAGGTGCCTCAGCTTCTCGGGATTGGTCACGATGTAGATCGCCTGGATCCGTCCGTCCGCCACCTCGAAGGTGAACACGGACTGCGGCCGGCCGTCCTGGTAGCTGACGACGCCGGGCTGCCCGTTGATCTGGACGAATCGCTGCCGCACGCCGAGCGCGAGCAGCTTTCCGAAGCCGTGCACGCTGGTGCGGGCGACGTTCTCCGGTCCGTGGATCGGAAGCATGAGGGCCGACGCCTTGCCGCCGCCGTCGGTGTGCATCACGACGTCGCTCGCGAGCATCGAGATCAGATGGTCCATGTCGCCGGATCCGGCGGCCTCGCGAAAGCGCTCGAGCAGCTCCCGGTGCTCCCGGACGGGCGGGCGGAAACGGGGACGGGCCAGTTGGACGTGCTGCTGCGCCCGTCTCAGGAGCTGCCGGCAGTTCTCTTCGGTCTGCCCGAGGGCCGCCGCGATCTCGGCGTGCTTGTAGTCGAACACCTCGTGCAGCAGAAAAACCGCCCGCTCCGCCGGCGTCAGCCGCTCCAGCATCAGCAGCAACGCCATCGAAACGGATTCGTCGACCTGTGCGATTCGGGCGACGTCGCTTCCCGGGTCGGTCACGAGCGGTTCGGGCAGCCACTCGCCGACGTACGTCTCGCGCTGCACGCGTGCGGACTGGAGATGATTGATCGAGAGGCGGCTCACGATCGTGACCAGGAATGCCCGTGGCGACCGGATTTCGTCCTCGGAGGCTTTTTCCCAGCGCAGATATGCCTCCTGAAGGACGTCTTCCGCGTCCGTCACGCTTCCCAGCATGCGGTACGCGATCGAGAATAGAACTCCCCGGTGCTCTTCGAAGGCGGCCAGTGCCTCATTCGTCGAGTCGGCACTCATGGTCCGTTCACGCCGGCGTTCGCATCGCGTTCGCCGCAAGGGGCCGGCCGGGACTCCGGCCGAGGGAGCGCTCGCCCGGTTGGAGCTTCTGAGCGTACACGTACGACGTCACCAGGGCGCCCAGGAAGAAAAGCGGGTCGATGACGAAGAAGAATGGGTCGCCGACGGAAAAATGGGCGATGGCGGCCGAGACCAGCGTGATGGCAAAACCAGCGTACGCGAACTCCCGGACCTTCGACGGGATGCCCGGCAGCAGCAAGGCCAGAACGCCGAGCGCCTTGGCTATGGTCAGCTCGATCCGGAAATAGTCGGGCAGGAGCAGGTGGCGAAAGGCGTCTTTCATCGGGCCCAGCGGATTCGCGAGGTTGAAGTTGATGGCGCTGTACACCATCACCGCACATACGATCCCGGTAGCAATCCAATAGATGGCTTTGTTCCTGGTCATTCTTGACCTCCCAGGGGCTCATCGGATCGGCCCCGAAGGTAGAGACCGGACAGCGCCTGGAAACGTGACAAGCCGGCGGTCCGGCGCCTCCTGGCCGCGCCGCTAGCCTCCGCCGGCCAGGGCACGCTCCTGATAGAGGCCGATGAGGTTGCCGCCCGGATCGCGAAACCGCGCCACGATTTCGGGGGCGGCGAGGTCGGCGGCCTGGACGACGACGCCTCCGTTCGCGGCGACGGCTCGCGCGGTTGCCTCGATGTCGGCCACCATCACGTAGAGGAGAAGGCCGGCGTCGCGCTAGGGCGGCCGCCCCGTGACGAACGCGCCGCTGACCTCGACCCCGTCGTCGAACGCCGTCGCGCCGTCGCCGCGCTGCCGGATCTCCCATCCGAAGACGGCCCGGTAGAAGTCGGCCGACCGCTGGACGTCGGCCGCCGGGATCTCGACGTAGCAGATTTTCCCGTTCGCGTTCCTGGGTGGCATCGTCACCTCCATGCGATCGATGTAGTGTAGGTACGGAGGGTGCCCGTGAAGAGAAAGAAAGCGCGCTCGACCAGGAGCGCCAGGCGGACCGGCGGCAAGGCGAAGGCGCCCGCCCGAAAGACACGCGCGCGCCGCGTCGCGAAGGCGAGCCGTACGAAGGCGCCCCGCAAGACGGCCCGAAAACCCAAGCGAGCGCCGAAGGCCTCGGCGTCCCGGCGATCCACGCCGCGTCCTCGCGCCCGGCTCGACCGCGGCTGGGCGCGCGGTCTGGGCCCGGAGTCCGGAGGACAATCCGGCGACACCGAGCAGATCTCCAGAAGCGAGATCGCCGACTCGGAGAGCGTCGAGGAGCTCCTCGAGGAGGGCCAGGCCTTCGAGGCCGGAGTCGTCAGCGGAGTCGAGAACGCTCCCGACGCCGACCAGGGAGAAGTGCGCACCCGAGAGGTCCCGGAGGACGACGTCCCGCAGGAGTATCAGGACGAGGACTAGCCGCGGAATTCCTCGACCAAGACCATGCTCGTGTTCCTCGTGGAGGCCTGACGAATGCGCTTGGCGTCCTGGTATCCGGGATCGTTGTACAGGCCGAGCGCGGCTTCCTTCGACGGAAAACGGATGATCGCGTTCATCGTGTGCGCCGTGCCTTCCACCAGAAAAGGCGCCGTGTCCGACGCGAGGACCACGCCGCCGTACTTCGGAAGCAGCGACAGAACCACCGGAGGGTAGCTTTGAAACGCACTCGGATCGATGATGTCGTAGGTGCCGATGTAGTAAATCGCCATGAGTCCTCCGATCGCCGCCCGAGCGTGCAAGTGGTCTGCCAGACGTCCCTCGACGCCGGGCCGCGCCCGCACGCGACTCGCGCCGGAGGCTTCATGAAGAGTCTCGAGCGAGGCACCCTCTGCGTGCTCGCCGCGGCGGCCTGCCTGCTCGCTCCGACGACGTCCTTCGCGCGGACTCCCGAACCGCCGCGCTGCTCTGCGCCCGAGTATCGGCAGTTCGACTTCTGGCTGGGCGAGTGGGACGTCTTCGACGTCGGCGATACGAAGCCGTCCATGCGAATCAAGGTCGAGAAGATCCTGGACGGCTGCGCGTTGAGAGAGTCCTACCAGGACGTCAACGGCATGGTCGGGGAGAGCTTCAACATCTACGACGCGTCGCGGAAAGTCTGGCACCAGACGTGGGTCACGAACCGCGGAGCGCTCCTGGTCCTGGAAGGCGGCATGGAGAACGGCCGCATGGCACTGCGAGCGACCGAAACGACCAAGGACGGCCCGGTCCTGTGGAGGGCGTTCTGGATCCCTCAGGGCGCGGAGG
>JBKOZO010000180.1:0-9432 GCA_046725935.1 Acidobacteriota bacterium
AGCCAGTGCGCGGCGAAGCGGTAGGTCGCGTAGAGAAGCGCCAGCGCGAGGCTTCCGCCGATCAGACCTTCGGCCGTGGCATAGAGCCAGAACGGCGCGCGAATCGCGCCCTCGGTCGCGCCCATCAGCCGCATGATGCCGACCTCTTCGCGGTGCAGGTCCAGCGCGAGCCGCACCGCCGAGGCCACGGACAGGATCGCGGCGAGCGTGAGGACCGCGCCGAGAAACAATCCGGCGCTGCGGACGAGCCGCACCGCGTCGCGAAAGCGCCGCGCGAACTCCTCTTCGGATTCCGACGACTCCACGCCCGGCCAGAGCTTCGCGGCCCCCGCGATCTCGATCGCGGTCCCGCGCGGCGCCGAGGGCTTCAGGATGACTTCGAGCGACGGCGGAAACGGAGCCTCTTTCAAGTCCGAAAGCGCCGCGCCGATGTCGGGGTACGCACGGCGGAAACGCGCCAGCGCCGCCTCGCTGCCCACGATCCGGATCGTGCGGATGCGGCCGTCCTGGGCCAGTCGTCCGGCCAGAGCGCGGGCGTCGGCCTCGGGCTGCAGCGTCAGGACGACCGACGGCGCGTCGCCCGCCCCCGAGACCGCCAGGCGACCGAGGTTGCGGGAGAGGAGAGCGAGCAGGCCGGGCACGTACAGAGCCACGGCGATCAGGGCGATCGCCGCGACGGTCTGGCGCGGGCTCGACCGCGCGATTGACCAGGCCTCGGAGTAAACGTAGCGGGGACGGACGGCCATCAGCGTGCGTCCGTGCCGGACGTCAGGACACCGGCAGGAACGGCGCCTCCCGCACGATCGGCGCGATCTCCCGCGGACGGTCCGGGTCGTGGAGACGACCCCGCTCGAGCGTCAGGGTCCGCTTGCCCATGCGGCGGATCAGCTCCAGGTCGTGCGTCGCGACGAGCACGGTGGTGCCGCGGATGTTGATCTCGACGAAGAGCCGCATGATCTCTTCCGACAGGACCGGGTCCAGGTTGCCCGTGGGCTCGTCGGCGAGGAGGAGTGTGGGCTCGTTGACGATCGCGCGGGCGATCGCCACGCGCTGCTGCTCTCCTCCCGACAGCTCGTCCGGAAACGCGTTCATCTGGTGCTGCAGACCCACGCGCTTGAGGACGTGGTAGGCCCTTCGTTTCTGCTCGGCGCGGGGCAGGCCCAGCACGTTCTGGACGAACGAGATGTTCTCGAAGATGGTCTTGCGCGCGATGAGCTTGAAGTCCTGGAAGACGACGCCCATCGTGCGGCGCAGATACGGCACCTGGGAGTCCGGCAGGACCCCGATGTTGCGGCCGTTGACCAGGATCTGCCCCTCGGTCGGCTCCTCCTCCAGGAACAGCAGCCGGAGCAGAGTCGACTTCCCCGCACCCGAGGGGCCGGTCAGGAAGACGAACTCTCCCGACGCGATCCGAAAGCTGACGTCGTAGAGCGCCTCGCGGAACTGGCCGTACTTCTTGGAGACGCCGTAGAGCTCGATCATTTCTTCGGACGCTCCGCGGGTCCGAGCGAGAGTTCCAGCGCGGCCCGCACGGCCGCCGGGTCGGCGCGCCCTCCGGTCTTCTTCATCACCTGCCCGACGAACCAGCCGAAGGTCTGCGTCTTGCCGGAGCGGTAGAGCGCGACCTGCGAGGGATTGCCGGCCACGATCTCGGAAACGGCGGCCTCGAGCGCTCCCGTATCCCGCATCGCCCCGAGACCCTTCTCCGCGACGATGGCCTCGGGCTCGGCCGGCGAGTCGAGCATGGCGGTGAAGACTTCCTTGGCCGACGCGGTCGAGATGGCGCCCGATTCCACGAGGCCGAGAAGCCGCGCGAGGCGCGGGGGCGCGATCGAGAAGGACGACGCCTCTTCGGTGGAGATCTTGCGATCCTTCATCGCGCGCAGGACCTCTCCCGTCACCCAGTTCGCGGCGAGTTTCGGAGTCGCGGCCGCCGCCGTCGCCTCGAAGTAGTCGGCGAGCTCGCGCGCCGACATGAGCGTCTCGGCGTCGGCGAGAGAGAGGCCGTACGTCCGGACGAATCGGGCGCGCCGCGCGCGCGGCAGCTCCGGGAGGCCCGAGGCCGCCTCGGCGAGCCAGGCGTCCTCCAGCACGAGACGGCCCAGGTCCGGCTCCGGGAAGTACCGGTAGTCGTGGGCCTCCTCCTTGCTCCGCATCGGCACCGTGCGTCCCGCGCGCTCGTCCCAGAGACGCGTCTCCTGGACGACTTTCCCGCCGCCTTCCAAGACGTCCGCCTGGCGCTCGATCTCGTGCTCGATCGCCTTCGCGACGAACCGAATCGAGTTGACGTTCTTGATCTCGACGCGCGTCCCCAAAGGCGCCGACTCCGAGAGCCGCACCGAGACATTCGCGTCGCAGCGCAGGTTCCCCTTCTCCATGTCGCCGTCGCTGATGCCGATGTACCGGACCAGGCGCCGCAGCTCCGTCAGGTACGCCGCGGCCTCCTCGGGCCCGCGCAGATCCGGCTCGCTGACGATCTCGACCAGGGGCACGCCCGCCCGATTCCAGTCCACGAGCGAGACGTCGGCCGGCACGTCGGCGTACGGCGTGTCGTGGAGGAGCTTGCCGGCGTCCTCCTCGATGTGGATGCGCACGAGCCGGACGGCCTTTTCGCCCGACGGCGTGTCGATCGTGATCGCGCCGCCGGTGGAAAACGGACGGTCGTACTGCGAGATCTGGTAGCCCTTGGGCAGATCCGGATAGAAGTAGTTCTTGCGTGCGAACTGTGACTCGCGGTGGATCGTCGCGCCGGCCGCCGTCGCGAGGCGCAGTGCCAGGGTCACGACGTTGCGGTTGAGGACCGGAAGCGTGCCGGGGAAGCCGAGACAGACCGGACAGGTCGCCGAGTTCGCCGGCGCGCCGACCGTCACGGGGCAGGCGCAGAAGATCTTGGAACGGGTCTGGAGCTGGGCGTGGACTTCGAGCCCGATGACCGGAAAAACCCTGATTTTACGGGGCGTTTCGATGGCCGACACCGATGAATCTTAGCACGCGGAGCGAGTCCGCCGGAGGGACTAGCCGTCATCCCGAGCGAAGCGAGGGATCCCGGACTCGACCCGCCACGAATCCCGGGATCCCTCGTCGCTGCGCTCCTCGGGATGACGGCAAAAGGCTCCTCTACAATTCCGTCGTGCACTGGACCGAGACTCTGAACGACGGCGTGACGGTGATCCGGCCGCCCGACGTTCCCGCCGGTCTCGTTGTCGCCTTCTCCGGACGCGGACACGCGCCGGACGGCGAGGCGACGCCGACTCCGTTTCTCGCGCGACGGTTCTCGCGCGCGCTCGGCCTGGACGGAATGCCGATCCGATGGGCGCAGCAGGTGCACGGCAACGACGTCGCGGCTCTGCACGAGGAGATCCCTCGCGAAGCAGTCCGCGATGCCGGCCATTGCGACGCGCTGGTGACGCCGCTCACTCAAACAGCCATCGTCGTCCAGTCGGCGGACTGCGTTCCGATCCTGCTCGCCGCGCCCGGAGCCGTCGGCGCCGCGCACGCCGGCTGGCGCGGCACCGCGAAGAACACCTCGGGGTCCGCCGTGCGCGCCCTCGGGGAGCTCGGCGCCGCGCCTTCGACGCTGCGCGCGTGGATCGGGCCGGCGATCGGCGCCTGCTGCTACGAAGTCGGCGGCGACGTCGCCGCCCACTTCGCCGGCGACTTCGTGCGCCGCGGCTGCGGCGGCGGATTCACGCTGGATCTGAAGGCCGCCAACGTCGCGCAGCTGGAAGCCGCAGGGATCCCGCATGCCTCGATCACGGTCCATCCGGTCTGCACGAAGTGCGGCGGCCCGAAGTACGCGAGCTACCGCCGCGACGGCGCGAGAGCCGGCCGGATGATCGCCCTCATCGCGCGGGTCTGACTCACGCCGGCGTGAGGTCCGCGTAGCGCGCGACGAATTTCTTCTTGCCGGCGCGGTCGAAGTAGACGGTCAGACGCGTCTCCTCGCCGCTCCCCTCTTCGGTGAGGATGACGCCGTAGCCGTAGCGGGGGTGTCGCACGCGGCGGCCGCGGCGCAGCGGCCGGTCGTCGACTTCCTGGCTCTCATCCTCGGCGGCTTCCGATACGAAGGACCGCCGGCCGAAGATCGTCGGGCTCGGGCGGCCGAAGAATTTCTCCTCGGTGGCGTTCTTCGGGATCTCGTCCAGGAAGCGCGAGGGGCGCCGCGGCTCGATGCGCCCGTAGACGAGGCGTCGATCGGCGACCGTCACGATCAGGGAATCCTCGGCCCGCGTCATGCCGACGTAGAGCAGGCGCCGCTCTTCTTCGAGCTCGTCTTCGTCCTCGGCGGACTGGCCGTGCGGAAGGAAGCCTTCCTCGAGCCCGACCACGAAGACGTTCTTGAACTCGAGGCCCTTGGCTGCATGCAGAGTCGAGAGCGTGACGGCGCCGGCGGGACCGGCGGCGTCGGCGTCCGTGGCCAGAGCGACCGTGTCGAGATACTCGGCCACCGTCGCCCCTTCGGCATTGCGCCGCTCGAACTCGCGGGCCGACGACAGCAGCTCCTGGATGTTCTCGCGCCGCGCGACGTCCTCGCGGTCCTCGGAGTCGTCGTAGAGGGCTCCATAGCCGGTGACGCCGAGAAGATGGTCGAGGAGCGCCGAGGGTGTCGCCGTTTCGGCGCGCGCATGGAGATCCTCGACGATTTGCCGGAATCGCGCGAGGGCCGTTCGCGCGCGGTCCGGGAGGGGCGGCGGGTCGGCCGAGACCTCCCACCAGGACCGCCCGGACTCCCGCGCGGCCTGCGCGAGCTTCTCGAGCGTGGCCGCGCCGATGCCGCGCGCGGGCACGTTGACGACGCGCCGGAACGCAAGATCGTCTTCGGGACGCGCGGCCAGCCGCAGGTACGCCAGGACGTCCTTGACCTCGGCGCGCTCGTAGAACTTCATGCCGCCGATGACGACGTAGGGGATCCGGCGCCGCACCAGCTCTTCTTCGAAGGGCCGCGACTGCGCGTTGGTCCGGTAGAGGACCGCGGTCTCCCCGGGCGCGCCGGTGCTCGCGATCTCCTGCGCGACCGCCTCGATCTCGGCGCGGTCTTCGTCGAACCGCCACACCCGCACCGCCGCGCCCTCTCCCCGATCCGCCCGCAGGCGCTTCTCGCGCCGCCGGCGGTTGTGCGCGACCAGTCCCGACGCCGCCGCCAGGATCTTTGCGGTCGAGCGGTAATTGGACTCGAGCGCGACGATACGCGCGCCGGGGAAGTCCGTGTCGAAGCGCAGGATGTGCTCGACCTCGGCGCCCCGCCAGCGGTAGATCGCCTGGTCCTCGTCTCCGACCGCGCAGAGCGAGTCGGCCGTGGAGCCGAGGAGCTTGACCAGCGCGTCCTGAGACGTGTTGGTGTCCTGGTACTCGTCGATCAGGAGGTGCCGGATGCGCCGGCGTTCCTCGGCCAGGATCCCCGGCTGGTTGGAGAGCAGCTTGACCGAACGCCCGATCAAGTCGTCGAAGTCGAGCGCCCCGGTGGCGGCGAGCTTCTTCTCGTAGAGCGCGTACACCTTCGCGACGAGACTTCCGGCGTAGTCCGTCTGCGCCGCGGCGAAGCGCTCGGGGGACACCAGAGCATTCTTGGCGGAGGAGATCCGCGCGCGCACCGAGTTGGGAGGGAGGCGGTCCGTCGGTATTGCCAGCTCCTCAATGGCTTCCTTGACGAGCGTGAGCTGGTCGGAAGAGTCGGCGATCGAGAAGCGCGGCGGAATCCCCGCCTCGCGCGCCCGGCGACGCAGAAGCCGCAGGCTCCAGGAGTGGAACGTGCCGACGAAGGAGCGCAACGGCGCGACGCCCAGAAGCCTCTGGGCGCGCTCGCGCATCTCCCCCGCCGCCTTGTTGGTGAAGGTGACGGCGGAAATCGAGCGGGGATCCGCGCCGGCGGCCACCAGCCGCGCCAGGCGGTGCGTGATGACGCGCGTTTTGCCCGAGCCCGCCCCCGCCAGGACGAGGAGAGGCCCCTTGTCGTGGAGAACGGCTTCTTTCTGCTCGGGGTTCAGGCCCTCGAGGAAGGGAGACTCAGGCACCGGCGGATCTTACTTGAGACCTGAGACCTGAGACTGGTTACTCCACCGTCACCGACTTGGCGAGATTCCGCGGCTGATCCACGTCGCACCCGAGGCGCACGGCGACGTGATACGCGAACATCTGCAGAGGCACGACCGAGAGGATCGGCTGCAGCTCCGGGATCGTCTCCGGGACGAGGAGAACGTGGTCCGCGACACCGGCGACTTCCTCGTCCGGGCGCGTGCTCAGCAGGATCGCGATGCCGTCGCGCGACTTGACCTCGCGCAGGTTCGAGAGCGTCTTCTCGCGCCAAGAGTCGTGGGGCGCGAGAACGAACACCGGCAGATTCTCGTCCACCAGAGCGATCGGGCCATGCTTCATCTCGCCGGCGGGATAGCCCTCGGCGTGGATGTAGGAGATCTCCTTCAGCTTCAACGCCCCCTCGAGCGCCACCGGATAGTGCAGACCTCTCCCGAGGAACAGGAAGTCCCTCGCGTGCTGGTATTTCCTCGCGAGCTCCTCTATCTCGGGCTCGATTGCAAGCGCGTCGCCGACGGCCTTGGGCAGATGCGCGAGCGCCTTGCGTTCGGCCGGCGAGAGCACCGGGGCGAGCCCTCGCGCCGCGCGGAGCTTGGCGGCGAGCAGATAGAGCACGGCGAGCTGGGTCGTGAACGCCTTCGTCGACGCCACGCCGATCTCGGGACCCGCGTGCGTCGGGAAGACCGCGTCGGCCATGCGGGCGATCTGGCTGCCCGGCACGTTCACAATCGCGGCGATCGGCGAGCCCGCCCGCCGCGCCTCCGAGAGGGCGGCGACCGTGTCCGCCGTCTCTCCGGACTGTGAGATGCCGATCGTCAGCGTGCGTTCGTTGACCACGGGGCTGCGGTAGCGGAATTCGCTTCCGTAGTCGACCTCGACCGGAATGCGCGCCATCCCTTCGATCAGGAACTTTCCGACGAGGCCTGAGTGCCACGACGTCCCGCACGCGAGAAGCAAGACGCGGTCGAACTTCGCGACGCGCTCCGGGGTTAGGAGCGGCGAATCGAGGTAGAGCTCACCGGTTTCGAGCGAGACCTTCCCGCCCAGCGTTTCGGCGATCGCCGTCGGCTGCTCGTGGATCTCCTTGGCCATGAAGTGGCGGTAGCCGCCCTTTTCCGCGGCCACGGCGTCCCACACGATCCGGTGCACCGGGCGCTCGAGACGCCCGCCCGTCGCGTTGACGACGCGGATCCCCTGCGCGTCCACGCGAGCGACGTCGCCGTCCTCGAGGAAGATGACGTCCTTCGTCCACGGCGCCAGCGCCACCGGATCCGAAGCGACGTAGTTCTCGCCCTGACCGAGGCCGAGAACGATCGGGGGGCCCGAGCGCGCCGCGACCAGGACTCCCGGCTCGCGGCTCGACGAGACCAGGACGGCGTAGGCGCCCGTCAGCCGGCTGACGGCGGTCCGCACGGCCTCGAGGAGATCTCCCTGGAAGGCCTCCTCGACCTCGTGCGCGAAGACTTCCGTGTCCGTCTCGCTCTTGAACTTGTGGCCGGCCTTCGCCAGCGCCGCCTTGCGCTCGGCGAAGTTCTCGAAGATGCCGTTGTGAACGACGACGATCTTTCCGCTGCAGTCGGTCTGGGGGTGCGCGTTGGACTCGGTCGGCCGCCCGTGGGTGGCCCAGCGCGTGTGGCCGATGCCGGTCACGCCGGCGGCCGGCGCGCCGGCCAGCTTCTCGATCAGGTTGCCGAGCTTTCCCGGCGAGCGATGGATGGTGAAGCCGCCGTTGGAGAGCGTCGCGATTCCCGCCGAGTCGTACCCGCGGTACTCGAGCCGCTTCAACCCCTCGAGAAGCACGGGTCCGGCCTGACGCGGACCCACGTAACCGACGATTCCGCACATGGCGTCAGGCCGCCCGGCGGGAGCCGCGGATTGTCATGGGAGGGACTATTCTACCCGCTCTCTTCCTTCTTCGCCTTCTTCCGCGCCGCCCAGCCCTCTTTGTTGATCTGGGGCGCCCGGGAGAGAGCCAGGGCGCCGGCGGGAACGTCCTCGGTGACCGTGGTCCCGGCCCCGACGTAGGCGCCGTCCCCGACGGTCACCGGCGCCACCAGCTGCACGTCGCTTCCGATGAAGGACTTCGCCCCGATCCGCGTGGGATGCTTCTTCTCCCCGTCGTAGTTGCACGTGATGACGCCGGCGCCGATGTTCGAGCCCGGGCCGATTTCGGCGTCGCCGAGGTAGGAGAGGTGCTGCGCCTTTGCGCCCTTCCCGACGCGCGAGTTCTTGGTCTCCACGAAGTTGCCGATCTTGACGTCCTCGTCGAGGACCGTGCCCGGGCGCAGGCGCGAAAAAGGTCCGACCTGGGCCCGGGCGCCGATCGAAGCCCGGTCCGCCTCGCAGTGCGGGCCGACGACGGCCCCGGCGGCGACCTTCGTGTCGACTAGGTGGGTGAACGGACGGATCTCGCAGCCCTCGCCCAGCTCGGTCGCGCCTTCGAGCGACACGAACGGGTGCAGCACGACGTCCGGCGACAGAACGACCCGCGGCCCGATGCGAACGCTCGTCGGGTCGAGCAGCGTTACGCCCGAGTCCAGGGCCCGCTCGACGGAGCGCCGCCTCTCGATCTCCTCGGCCGCGGCGAGGTCCCGGCGCGTGTTCACGCCCCAGGCCTCGCGCCAGTCATCGGCCTCGATCGCCTCGACCTTCCCCATCCCCGCCGCGAGGACCTCGACGGCGTCGGTCAGGTAGTACTCGCCCGACACCTTGTTGACCCGGATCTTCTCGAGGGCCCGCGCCAGGGCCCCGGGCGCGAAGCAGTAGACGCCGGCGTTGACCTCGCCGATGCGTTTCTCGCGCGGCGACGCGTTTTTCGCCTCGACGATCCGGATGACGCGGCCGCGCGCATCGCGCACGACTCGCCCGAATTCGCCGGGCTCGGGAGGACGGAAGGAGAGGAAAGCGAGATCGAGGCCCTTCTCGGCCTGAAGGGCGACGAGGCGCGCGAGCGTCGCGTGGGAAAGCAGCGGCGTGTCTCCCGCGAGGACGAGAATCGGTCCGCCGGCGTCGGGCAGCGCCGCGAGGCCCCGGCGGGCCGCGTCTCCGGTGCCCAGAGGCGGGTCCTGCACGGCGAAGGTCACGGCACGGCCCGCCAGCGACGCCTCGACCTGCTCGCGGCCCGATCCCACCACGACCACGACGCTCGCGGGCTCGACCCCGGCCGCGGCGTCGAGGACCGCTTCGGCGAGCGTGCGCCCGGCGACGCGATGGAGAACCTTGGGAAGCGAGGACCGCATCCGCGAGCCCACGCCCGCAGCGAGCACGATCACTCCCGGAGCCGCGGACCGCCCGCTCACCGGAGGACGGGAGCGTGGGCGTCGTTTCATAGAGACGGAAGTATAGGTCCCGGCTTCCGTCTACCCGCCGTCTCCCGACTTCAGGAGGCGAGCAGCTTCTGGA
>JBKOZO010000181.1:0-29479 GCA_046725935.1 Acidobacteriota bacterium
CGTCACCTTCGATGTCCCGGGCACCTACGTCACCTCTCTGACCGTCATCGACGCCGACGGAAACTCCGATCCCAGTCCGCCGACGCGCACGATCACGGTGACTCCGCCGACCCCCGACTTCTCGATCACCTCGAGCCCGCCTGGGCAGATGGTCGCTCCGGGCCAGGCGACGACGTTCACCGTGACGGTCACACCCATCACCGGCTTCACGGGACCCGTGACCCTGACCGTCGACAGCGCGCAGCCCTTCCCGTCGGGGGTCACGAGCGGCGGCTTCAGCCCCGCTTCGATCACCGGCTCGGGCTCCTCGACCCTCACCATGAACACGACCACGAGCGCCGTTCCTTACGCGCTCTCCCTCACGGTCACCGGCACCAGCGGAACGCTCACCCACACCACATCGACCACTCTTCTGGTCAATCTCGCACCGCCGGCGAGTTTGACCGCCACGCCGGGCGATGCACAAGTCTCCCTGTCGTGGCCGGCGTCGACCGGGGCCAACGGGTACCACGTGAAGCGTGCCACGACGAGCGGAGGACCGTACGTGGGGATCGCGTGCCCTGCGGGCACGAGTTACTTGGACACCGGTCTCGCCAATGGCACGACCTATTACTACGTGGTGTCGGCAAGCTATACCGGTGGCCCGGATGCGGGCGGCGAGAGCGCAGATTCGAGCGAGGCGAGCACGACACCCCAGCCGTTCACGTCTTTGTTGACAGTCACCCGGACCGGAACCGGCGCCGCCACCAGCACGGTGACGAGCACGCCCGCGGGTATCGACTGCGGGGCGACGTGCGTGAAGAGCTTCGACACCGGAACCGTCGTGACGCTCCTGCCCGCGCCGGGCGCGACCTATGTCTTCGGCGGTTGGTCGGGTGACGCGGACTGCGCGGACGGCGTCGTCACGCTGGACGCCGACAAGACCTGCACCGCGGCCTTCAACACGAAGCCCGACCTGACCGTCTCCGCTCTTATTGCCCCCGCGTCCGCCGGGGCCGGCGCGACGATCTCGGTCAGCGACACGACCAAGAATCTCTCCGGCGGCCCCGCGTTTCCGGGCACGAGCAACACGAAGATCTGGCTTTCGAGCGACGGCGTCCTCGACGGCGGCGATACCCTCCTGGGCACCCGGCCCGTGCCGTCGCTCAACCCCGGCATCTCCAGCGTCGGCTCCACGAACGTCGTGATACCAGCAGGGACGGCACCGGGCAGCTACTTCCTGATCGCGAACGCCGACGCGGACGGATCGGTTCCGGAATCCAATGAGGCCAACAACGCCAAGACCAAGGCGATCACGGTGCTGGGCCCGGATCTCCAGGTCACCGCGCTGACTGCGCCGGCGGCCTCGGGGGCGAACCGCACAATCTCGATCACGGACACGACGCGCAACACGACCGGCGCTAGCCAGGCCCCGGCGTCCACGACGAGCTACTACCTCTCCAACGACGCCGTCTGGGACGGCGGCGACATCCCCTTCGGCAGCCGCAACGTCCCCGCTCTGGCGGGCGGAACGCAGAGCGCGCTGACGGCCAATCAGACGCTGCCCGCCGTGGCGAACGGCAACTACTACATCATCGCGAAGGCGGACGGACCCCTGGCCATCGCGGAGAGCATCGAGACCAACAACACCCGCGCGAAGGCGATCGTGATCGGCGCGGAGCTCAGCGTCACGGTGGTTGGGGCGCCGGCCACGTCGGGCGCGGGACTTTCGATCACGGTTTCGGACACGACCGCGAATGCCGCGGGAAGGAGCGACGTGCCGGATTCCACCACGGCGTATTATTTCTCGTCCGACGCCGTACTCGGCGCCGGCGACACGCTCCTGAACAGCCGGTCCACCGGCTCGATCCCCTCCGGAGGAAGCAGCTTGGGCTCGGCGACCGCGACGATTCCCACCGGAACGGCCACGGGGACCTGGTACCTCATCGCGAAGGCGGACGATCCGAACGGCGTCTTCGAAACCAGCGAGACCAACAACACCCGCGCGAAGTCGATCGCGATCGGCCCGGACCTCATCGTCTACACCATCACCGCGCCGCTCTCGGCGCATCCCGGTCAGACGATCAACGTCACGCCAACGACCAAGAACCAGGGAGGCGGATCGAGCGGAGTCAGCTCGACCACGAACATCTACCTGCGGCCTCCGAGCGGTCCGGACACATTCCTGGGATCCCGCACCGTGCCGGTGCTGGCGCCCAATACTTCATCGGGTGGAATCGTGTCGGTCACGATCCCCGCCGGAACGCCGACGGGGAGCTACAACCTCTTCGTGGTTGCCGACGACGGCAACGCGGTGGTGGAGACGAACGAGACCAACAACACGAAACTGAAGGCCATCACCATCAACTGACGGCGCGACGGCGCGCCGTTACCGGTCGTCCAAACGAAACGGGCCGGGGCGCCGCCGATGGCTTCGCCGGAGGAGCGCATCGGCCATCGGCGGCCGCCCGCAGCCCCGTGTCGTGTCGATTCAGGATTGGGACGGAGAAATCAAGGGAACAGTTCGAGTCCGGTCGCCCCTTGCGAGGAGAGCGCCGCGGGTCCGGCGACTCCGTCGCCATCGAAGGGCGTCGTGCCGGCACCGAAGCACGCGGGAACCTGATTCGGGTCGGCGAACCAGAGGACCAGATGATCCAGGTCGTCGCGTCCGCGGGTCGGTGGATCTCCCGTGACCTTGGTGACGAACGCCTCGCCGATGATCGCATCGACCTTCAGCGAACCTTTTCCGGCGGCGTTCGTGGTGAAGTCCCCTATGTACTCGGTCGTGCCGAAGGGCGGCGTCGCAAACGCGTCGGCCGAAGTCAGAAAAACGGCGAAGTCCGTGTTGGCGGGAAGACCGCTGACGCTCAGGTGGAGGGTATCCACGCCGAGCGATTCTTCCTTGTGAAACACCGTCACCTGCCCGCTTGCGCCCTGCAGGCAGGCCTGGTTCCGGGGGACGAGGTCAAACGTGGTGGTATCGAGCGCCCGCGCGGTTCCGATTCCGCCCAGGATGGTCAGTGCGGAGCTCGCGAGCATGGTCAAAAATCCGGGTCGTTTCATGATGGTGCTTTTCCCTTTCGCCTAAATGAGTGCTTCGAATCTTCCGGGTGATCGATGCGTCGTCGGCAGCCGCCTCCTTTCACGATTCATCTGGCCAGCGTGCGGAGTGATACAGGAGCGCGGCCGAGAGCAGCACGACTTTGATGTCGCGCTAATCGGACGTTGACCTCGCCTTAATGGTGTGACAGAAATGCGCGACGAGCCGGAGCCGGAGCGGATGATCGGATAGCCGATCGAAAGCCTGGTCTGCCTCGCCTGCTCACGATCGCCTCAGATAACATCGGGCTTCGATGGACAGCTCCGGAGCGTCGGTGGCTCGAAGCGCGGCCCCCCGGGTCAGCGTCGTCCTGCCGGTCTACAACGGCGCGAATTGCGTCGAGCGCGCCGTCCGGTCGATCCAATCGCAGACCTTCCAGGACTGGGAGCTGCTGATCTGCGACGACGGCAGTCGGGACGACTCGCTGCGGGTCTGCCGGGCTCTCGAGGCCGAGGATCCTCGGATACGCGTACTCGCGAATCCCGAGAACATGGGGATCGCCGCCACGCTGAATCGGCTCGTCGCGGAGGCGCGCGGCGACTTCTACGCGATCCAGGAACAGGACGATTCTTCCGTACCGGAACGCCTGGAATGGGAGGTCGCCGAGCTCGATCGGCATCCGGAGGCGGGCGTCGTCAGCGGAGTCGCCGCGTGGCTGGGAGACGACCAGAAGGTCTTCACGCATTTTCCCTGGTTCCTGAAGCAGGGACAGCCCTACCCCGACGTTCGAGAAGAGCTCATCGAGTTTCTCTACGTCCAGCAATCCAAGATCGTCAACGCGGCGGCGATGATGCGGATGAGTCTGCCTCGCGAGGCCGGGCTCCGGTACGACGAAGGCGCCCGCATGTCGATCGACTTTCAGTTTTTCGTGGATGCCGCGCACCGGACGATGGTCGTCGGAGTTCCTCGGGTTCTTGTCTTCATGGCCCGCGGTCTGCACCGGGAATCGGTGACGAGGCACAAGGCGCTCCAGTATCGTGAAGCGCGGCGCTGCCTGCGAATCCTTTACGAGCGATATCGCCGGGACCCGACCTCTCCGATCACCCTCTCGCTCTACCGAAAGGCGATGGCGTACCAGTTGAGGATCGAGGCTCGATACCACGGCCGGCTCCGCGGCGCGGTCCGGCTCGCCGGCTCATTGCTCCTCGACCCGCGCGACCGCAGCTCGTGGCAGACGGTCGAGGAGTTCTGGGGCCGCCTGCGGCGGCGAGCCATCGCCGCAGCGCCTTTCTGGAGACACGGCTGAAGTCCGTCCGGCCTCCGCAGAACCGGTTCCCGAGGATTGCCCCAGAATCGGACCCGGATCCCTAGAGTCCAAACCTTCGACGCCAGGCCGGCGTACAAGGACGGGGAGGCCCCCATGCCGCACGCCTTTCGTTCGTCGCTGGCACTCTTCTTTCTCGGTGCTCTGACCGCGGCCGGTGAACCAGCCCCCGGGCGCGTCGTGGAACTGAAGGCCTCGGACGGGACGAAGCTCGCCGCGAGCTACTACTCCGCGAGCGAGAGTCCCGGACCGGGAATCCTGCTGCTCCACCAGTGCAACCGCGACCGGTCGACGTGGAACGACCTCGCTTCCGACCTGGCCGGGAAGGGATTTCACGTCCTGACCATGGACTATCGCGGCTACGGCCAAAGCGGCGGCACTCCGTACACGAAGCTGACCGTCGCGGAACAGCGAGAGGTCGGCCAGAAGTGGCCGGGCGACGTCGACGTCGCCTTCGCCTACCTCCTCTCGCAGCCAGGTGTTCGCCGGGACGTGATCGGCGCCGGCGGCGCGAGCTGCGGAGTCAACCAGTCGATCCAGCTTTCGCGCCGGCACCCGGAGGTGAAGTCTCTGGTGCTGCTCTCGGGCAACACCAACCGGGAGGGCCGACAGTACCTGCGGAGCGCGAAGACGCTTCCGCTCCTGCTCGCGGCCGCAGACGACGACGGAGGGGCGGTGGAGATGATGGCCTGGCTCGACGCGTCGTCGGGCAATCCCGCGAACAAGTTCGTTCAATACAGCGCCGGCGGCCACGGCACGGAGATGTTCAAGGCGCACCCGGAGCTTCCGGTGGAGATCGTCGGGTGGTACCAGGCGACTCTCGGCGGAAAGCCGTCCGCGGTCCCGGCGGCCGCGGGCTCGCGGCCCGATGATCAAAGGATCCGGCTTCTCGTCATGATGGACGAGCCGGGGGGCCCCGCCCGCGCCGCCGACATCCTGACGAGCGAGCGAAGGAAGAACTCCGATTCGACCGCCCTCCAGCAGGGCTTCGTCAACCAGCTCGGCTATGTGGCGATCGAGGTTCAGGACCCGCGGTCCGCCGTGGCGATCATGCAGGTCAACGTCGACGGTCACCCCAAGTCGTCCAACGCCTGGGACAGCCTGGGGGACGCCCTCCTGGCCGCCGGCCAGCGGGACAAGGCGCTGGAAGCGTCCCGGAAGGCCCTGGCGCTGGTGGACTCCGACACGGCCGAGACCGAGGAGCAGCGCGTTCTGATCCGCCAGAGCGCGCAGGCGAAGCTGGACCAGCTCAAGGACCCGACGGCGAAGAAATAACCGCGAGGGGAACCTTTCGCCGGGCTCGCTCGTAACTCCTCGAAAGAGAACGGGGTGAGCCGATGTCGAAGTTCCTCGCCGACCTGAAGTACGCGCGCCGGTTCGTCACGCGAAGCCCCGGATTCACGGCGGCCGCGGCCGCGACGCTCGCGCTCGGGATCGGCGCCAACACCGCGATCTTCAGCGTCGTCTACTCCGTCCTTCTGCGGCCACTGCCCTACCCCGACTCCCAACGAATCGTGTCGGTCGGAGAGACCAACGCTGCACGGCGCGAGATGCGGCTGTGCGATCCGAACTTCCGCGACATGCGCGAACAGAACCGGACCCTCGCGGCTTTGGCCGAACATGCGTCCTGGGACGCTTCGGTT
This sequence comes from Acidobacteriota bacterium, assembly GCA_046725935.1. Classification (GTDB taxonomy): domain Bacteria; phylum Acidobacteriota; class Thermoanaerobaculia; order UBA5066; family Gp7-AA6; genus DAHUXD01. Next base: position 5,987 of record JBKOZO010000181.1, read on the forward strand.
TCCGGCGGAAGCGAGCCGGTTCGCGCAACCCGCGCGGTCGTCTCGCGCGACTTCTTCGCGGCGCTGGGTGTCCAGCCGGTGCTGGGCCGCGCCTTCGCGGAGGACGAGATGCGTCCGGGAGGGACTCCCGCCGCGATCGTGTCGCACGTCTACTGGGAACGGTACCTGTCCGCCGACCGAGACCTCTCCCGCTTCCCGCTGCGGATGGACGGCGACGTCTATCGCGTCGTCGGCGTCATGCCTCCCGGCTTCGGGTTCCCGGAGGACGCGCAGGTCTGGACGACCCGCGAACGCACGGATCCGGAAGAGAGCCGTTCCGCCCACAACTGGAGCGGCGTCGGCAGGCTGCGCGACGGCGTCTCTCTAACCGCGGCGCGAGCGGATCTCTCGGCGATCGCCGCGCGCATCCGGCGCGAGCACGGTGAGGACGCCGACCTCACGGGCGCCGCGGTCTCGCCGCTGAAGGACTCGGTGGTCGGCCGCGTGCGTCCGGCGTTGCTCATGCTCCTGTCGGCGGTCGGTTTCCTCATGCTCGTGGCCGCCGCCAACGTGACGAACCTCTCTCTCGCGCGCGCCGCGTCGCGGAGGAGAGAGCTCGCCGTGCGCGCGGCCCTCGGCGCGACGCGAGGCGATCTGTTCCGCGCCGTGTTCGCCGAGACCCTCGTCCTGTCGCTCGCGGGGGCCGCGATCGGAGTGCTTCTCTGCATCGGAAGCCTCGACCTGATCCGCTCCCTCTCCGGCGCGAGCCTGCCGCGCGCCGCGGAGATCGGCGTCGATGCGCCGGTGTTCGTCTTCGCGACGCTCCTCTGCCTGGCCGCCGCTCTCCTCGTAGCCGCGGCGGCATCCCGCCGATCCCCGGAAGCGCAGCAGCGGGACCTCGCTGCCGGCCGCTCGGGCCAGGCCGGCGCCGTCTCGCGCGCCCAGCGCGTCCTGCTCGGCGTCCAGGCCGCGGTCACGGCCCTCCTTCTCGCGGGCCTGGCTCTCTTCGCGCGGAGCTTCCTCCGCGTCCTCGACGTCCAACCCGGTTTCCGGCCCGCGAGCGTCGTCGCGATGGACCTGTTTCCGCCCTATCCCGAATCGGAAGCCGACAAGGTGGCGCGCGTCGAAATGATCGATCGTCTTCTCGAGCGGCTCTCGGCGATTCCCAACGTCGAGCGCACGGGGGCGGTCGCCAACCTTCCCCTGGCGTCCGACCTCGCCGACGGCACCTTCCTGCTCCTCGGCCCGCAGGAGCCTCCGCCCTCGTCGTGGGACGAGTTCGGCCGACTCGCGAAGGACCCCGAGCGCGCCGGGCACGCGGACTACGCTCCGGTGACCGGCGGGTATTTCGAGGCGATGGGCATTCCGCTCAAGCGCGGCCGGATGTTCGACGCGCGCGACAGGCGGGAGAGCGTCCACGTCGCGCTCCTTTCGGAGACTCTGGCGCGGCAGAGGTTTGCGGGCCGCGATCCGATCGGGCAGCGGATCGAGTTCGGGAACATGGACGGCGACGTGACACCAGTGACTGTCGTCGGGATCGTCGGGGACGTCCACCACCGCAGCCTCGAGGCCGCTCCCGAAGCGGTTATCTACGTGAACCTGCGTCAGCGGCCGCAGAAGGCGATGACGCTGACCTCGGTCCTGCGCGCGCAAGGCGATCCGGCCGCGGTGATGACCGCGGCCCGCGGCGTCGTCCGCGACATCGACCCGACGCTTCCGCCGCGCTTGCGCCGTCTCGAGGACGTGGTGACGGAGTCGATGGCCGCACGCCGCTTCAGCCTCACGCTGCTCGCCCTGTTCGGAGCGCTGGCGCTCCTGCTCGCGACGAGCGGCATCGCGAGCCTCACCGCGTTCGCGGTCGCGCGGCGCAGGTCCGAGCTCGGCATCCGGCTCGCTCTCGGCGCTCGGCCGTCGGATCTCTTGCGCCTGGTCGTCACGAGCCACCTGCGGATCATCGCCGCCGGAGCAGCGGCCGGACTCACGTCGGCGTTCCTGCTCGCGAGGCTGCTCCGGTCGCAGCTCTACGGCGTCGCGCCGACGGATCCCTGGAGTCTCGCCGCGAGCCTCGGGATCCTGGGTGCAGTCGGCCTGGCGGCCTGCGCGCTGCCGGCGCGGAGGGTCGGGAGAATCCAGCCGACCGAGGCGCTGCGGGCCGAGTGATCGACTCGGGACCTGCGAGCTCCGTTACTGCGACTCTTCGGCGAGGCCGGCTTCGGGGGTCAGCTGCATGTGGCGGATGTCGAGGACGTGCCGTTTCAGGAGGACCACGACGCCGGGGATGAGCCACACGAGCTCGCGCGCGCGTCGTACGAGGCCGTAGGCGATCCCCTGCGCCGCCGAGAAACCGACCAGGACCCACAGCGCGGCGCGAACGCCTTCCGCGGTCCCGATCCGCGCGGGGATGAAGAACAGGGCGGTGTTCACCAGCATCGCGAGCGTCTCGATCGCCACGGCCTCGAAGAACCCGGCCTTCGGCGAAAGCAGACGCATGATGATGTAGGTCTCGAGCAATCCCCCGCACCAGCCGGGGAAGCACCACGCCACCGATTCGAGGAAGTGCTCCTGGCGGCGCTGGTAGATCTCGCCGATGCGCTCGTCGAGCTTCCCGGCCGCCGGGCGAAAGCGATCGAGCGTCTTGAGCGGTCCCCGGGCCACCCGGTCCAGGATCGCCCCGAAGGCGCCTCGGCGCAGGGCGATCGTCATCCAAAGGATCACCGCGCCGAACAGCACCAGACTGCCGAGCGCCGCCCAGCGCAGGAGCGCGGGCAGGTGGAAGTGCGCGAGCGTGAGGCCGGCGCCGAGGAGCAGATAGACGAACTGGGAGGTCATCTCCGCGTGCCGGTGCACCGTCGCCGTCGCCAGCGCGCGGGAATAGCCGATCTTGCCGGCGAGGAGGCTCGCGCGGATCGGCTCTCCGCCGACGGCCGTGAAGTAGTTGACGGACGAGGACGCCAGGTATGCGGCGAAAGTCTCCGCGAAAGTCACCGGTCCGTCGCGCCGGCGGCCGATGATCACCTTCCACCCGTACGCGAACGCCAGCTCCACGAAGGCGTAGAGGAGCACGAGAACCGAGAACCACCACCCGATCGCCGCCAGATTTGCGGCCACCGGGCGCCAGCCCACAGCCGCGAGAATCGCGGCGAGGACGCCCACGCCGACCGCGAAGAGAAAAATCCGAAGGGCGCGGCGGCCGGACCGGCGTTTGTCCGCCGCCGCCGGAGAAGAGGCGGGTCGTACGTCCGAGCTCATCGCGGCTCGGATAGCTTACGACGAGCTAGTAGTGCAGCCCTTCCCGCTCCGCCGCCCGCCGGATCGCGGCGCGAATGCGAAGGTAGGTTCCGCAGCGGCAGAGATTGTCGTTCATCGCGACGTCGATCTCGTCGTCTTCGGGCTTCGGTGTCTTGCCGAGCAGGCCCGCCGCCTGCATGAGCTGTCCCGGCTGGCAGTAGCCGCACTGCGCGACGTCTTCGATCAGCCACGCCTGCCGGAGCGCCTCCGCCTGCACCCCCTCGATCGTCGTCACACGCTTTGCGCCGACTTCGCCGACGGGAACCTGGCAGGAGCGAAACGGCTCGCCGTCGAGGTGCACCGTGCAGGCCCCGCAGACGCCCATGCCGCAGCCGAATTTCGTGCCGGTCATCCCGAGACGGTCCCGCAGGACCCACAGCAGGGGCATGTCGGCCGGAACGTCGACCTGCCGGGACTGACCGTTGATCTGGATCGTGACTCGCGGCACGTCAGGCTCCTTTGAGATCGTCCGGCTTGACCGGCACGCGGCGCAGCCGGCGCCCCGACGCGGCCGAAAGCGCGTTGACGATCGCGGCCAGCGCGATGGGGACGGGCGGCTCCCCCATCCCGGAAGGCGCGGCCTCGCTCGCGATGATGTGCGTCTCGACTTTCGGCATGTCGCGAAAGCGCAGGATCGGAAAATCGTTGTAGCTCGACTGCTCGACGCGGCCGTTCTTCAGCGTAATCTCGCTCCCGAGACCCGAAAGGGCCCAGGCCACCGACCCCTCGGTCTGCGCGCGGATTCCCATCGGGTTGACGGCGATGCCGCAGTCGACCGCGCACACGACCCGGTCGACGCGCCAGCCGCCGCGGTCGAGCGTGACCTCGGCGATGGCCGCCGCCGGCGTGCGGCCGTCGTACGACGCGCAGGCAACGCCACGGGCCCGGCCCGCGGGCAGCGCAACAGACCAGCGCGCCTTCTCGCCGGCGAGCGCGAGCGCGGACGCGAGACGTGCGCGATCGACGGGCGCTCCGTCGCGGCCACCCGGCACGGTCGCGTCCCTTCGCAGCAGGGCGAGCCGGTATTCGAAAGGATCCTTGCCCGCCGCGCGCGCGAGCTCGTCGAAGAAGCACTCCGTCGCGAACACGTTGTGGTTGTGCTGCACGCCGCGCCAGGCCCCCAGCCGCAGCGGCGAGGAAGCCTCGGCCGCCAAAACTTCGACGGCGCCGATCGCATACGGAACGTCGTAGGCGCCGCGCAGCACCGCGCGCAGCTGCTCCTCGTTCATGGCCTCGGCAGCCGGGCGATTCGACGCGGCCACGACTGTGTGCTTCCAGGCCGCGGGCAGGCCCGACCCGTCGAGGCCGGCGCGCAGACGGTGAAGCGTCGCCGAGTGATAGGCGTCGTGACGCAGGTCGTCGGCGCGCGTCCAGACGACCTGCACCGGCGCCCTCGCCGCGCGCGACGCCTCGACGGCGTCGAGCACGAAGTCCGGCTGACTCTTCCGCCCGAAGCCCCCTCCGAGCAGCGTCACGTGAACGGTGACGGCGGAGGCGGGGATCTGGAGCGTCTTCGCGGCTTCCTCCTGCGCACGGTTGGGATGCTGGGTCCCGGCCCAGATCTCGCAGCGTCCGCCGCTGACGTCGGCGAGGGCGCACATCGGCTCGATCGGGGCGTGGGCTTGGAACGGATAGAGGTATTCGGCTTCCAGCGTTCGCGCCGACGAGCGCAGGGCCGCTTCGACGTCTCCGCCCCGCTTGAGGCTTCCCGCCGTACGCGCGTTCGGGGAAGACAGACGCGCCAGGACGTCCGCGGAGGAGACTCCGGCGTTCTCGCCTTCGTCCCACACGATCGTCGGTTCGAGCGCCTGTCGGCCCTGAAATGCCGACCAGGTATCGTCGGCGATGACGGCCAGGCCCGACGAGATCGGCGCGACCAGACGCACGCCCGCAATCGCTTTCGCTTTTTCGGCATCCCAGGACCGGGGCTTCCCGCCCGTGACCGGACAGCGCACGACGCTGGCGAACTTCATCCCCGGCCGCCGCACGTCCCCGGCGAAGAGGGCTTCGCCGGCCACGATGCGCGGACCGTCGACGCGGCGGCGGTCCTTGCCCACGAGACGGAACTGCGACTTCGGTTTCAGCGTCAGCGACGAAGGCACCGGCTGACGCGCCGCGGCCGCGGTGAGCTCGCCGTAGGAAAGCGACCGCTGCGACGCCGGATGCAGGACGCGCCCGTTTTCCGCGCGGCAGGACGCGGGCTCGACATTCCATTTCGCCGCGGCGGCGCCGACCAGCATCTCTCTCGCCGCGGCGGCCGCCGTGGAGAGCGGCAGGTACATCGTTCGGAGACTGCGGCTCCCGAACGTGCCCAGGTCCTGGAAGTCGGGGCCGGGAGATGCCTGCACCAGCTCCACCTGCCCGACGTCGACCTCGAGCTGCTCGGCCAGGATCATCGGCAGAGACGTCCGCACGCCCTGCCCCATCTCGGACTTGCCGACGGTCAGGAACACTTTCCCGGACGGATCGACGCGAATCCAGGCATTCGGCCGGAACTCTCCACCCTGGGCCTCGCCGGGGCGGCCGCACCGGATCCCGAGGACCAGTCCTCCCGCCGAGATCGCGGTGATCCGCAGGAAGTCGCGCCGCGTCGCGGGGAGCACGGTGCTCATTTCGCGTCGCCCTGCCTGACGTACAGAAGTCCGACGATCTTCCACTGCCCTCCCACCTTTAGGAGAGAAGCGTAGTCGATCAAACGCCCGGTGGGGAGATCGTGCTCGAGCTTGGCGACGCCCGCATCGCCGTCGGAATCCACCATCGCGACCTGCCGCGATCCTTTCGAAGCCTCGCCGGCGGCCTTGCGTGCCGCCAGCCGCGCCTGCCCTTCGGCCGCGGAGATGCCGACCAGCTGGCCGGATATCAGCGTGTACGCGGTCGCCCGCGGATCGGTCACGCTCGCCGCGAGGGCGGCGTCGTTTTCGTCGAGAGCGGTATTGAGCGTCTGCAGAGTCGCGCGAATCGCGTCGCGGTCCGCGGCGACCGTCGCCGCCGCTGGAGGCGGCGCATCGTGCGGGACGGTCCGGTGGAAGATTTTGCAGACGATCCACCACCTCCCGTCGATCTTCATCAGCGACATGAAGTCCTCGAACCGGTGGGTCGGATAGTCCGAAAGGATCTTGGCGACGGCCGCATTGCCGGAAACGTCGACGACCGGGATCTTCCGCGAGAGCGCGACGACCGGCGTCTTGTTGGCGTCCGCGCGCGCCCACCACTCCGGCTGCGAAACGCCCGTCAGGGCACCGTCCTTGACGAAAAACATCATGCACGCCGGGTGGAAGGCGAGGCGCAGCTCCTGCGAGCTCGAGGTATCGCCGGCGCGAAAGTAGTGCCCGATCGTCTCCTCGATGGCGGCGCGATCGGCGGGGACGGCCGGCGGCGCCGGAATCGCCGTCAGCAGGGTCATGGCGAGTGCGAGCATGTGCGATCTCCTTTCGCGGCGGAGTTTCCTGCGCGGGCCGGGAACCGGCAAGTATCGGAAGGCATCCCCGGAGTGTGTGTCTTTCGGTACATCTCCCCCGCGTTCCCGTTCCCATAGACTTTGCGGGTGCCGATACCCATCTCGCGCGCGGTCCGCGTCACGAGCCTGGTGACCTGGGTCGTCGTCGGGATTTCCGTCTTCGCGAAGCACGCGTCCAGTCGCGACGTCTGGATGGACTACTGCGCGTGGGTGTGGCTGGTGGCCTTCGCGACCGGGATCCTCGTCTCGGCTCTCTCCTGGAGGGACCGAGGGGAGCGCCGCGGAGTCGTGCTGGCCCTCCTCGCGGTCGCCTCGATCTCGATTCTCTTCGTGAACCGGTGGTGGCCGTCGCACCTGGGAGGCCTCCCGCTAGTCTTCGTGGCCTGGGAAGTCGCAAACCGGCTGGACCTGAAGCGCGCCTCGGCCTGGGTCGCCGCGCAGTCGGCCGCGTTCGCGCTGCTGATGGTTCCCTTTCCCGGCAACCACCCGAAGTTCCCGATTCCGCTGTCGATCTGGCTGTCCAACACGCTCGCCCTCGCGGGCCTCCAGGCGTTCGCCGTCCTCGTGGCCCACCTGATGCAACGCGAGCGCGCGACGCGCGAGCTCCTCGTGCGCGGAAGCCGCGCCTCCGAGCGGCTCCGCATCGCCCGCGAGCTGCACGACGTGATCGGGCACCATCTGTCGGCGCTGTCGCTCAACCTGGAGGTCGCGAACCTCGAGCTCAAGCGCTCCTCTCCCGGCGAGGCCGGGCGCCCTCTCGAGAAGGCGCAGGCGCTGACGCGCACGATGCTCGCCGAGGTGCGGGACGTCGTCAGCCGCCTTCGCGCGGACGAGGCTACCGACCTCTCCGCGGCTCTGCGCGCCCTCGTGGCGCCGATTCCTTCTCCGCGGATCCACCTGAGCGTCCCCGATCGTCTGCCGCCGGTCGACGGCACGCGCGCCCTGGCGGTGTTGCGTTGCGCCCAGGAGTGCGTCACGAACGCGATCCGCCACGCGTCCGCCGAGAATCTCTGGATCGAGCTCGACCTGAAGGCCGGCGGCATCGACCTGCGGGTCCGCGACGACGGAAAGGGAGCGGCGGATCTCTCCGAAGGCAACGGCATCTCCGGGATGCGCGAGCGCATCGCGGCGCTCTCCGGTCGGCTGCGCCTGAACCCCGGCCCACCCGGATTCGAAGCCGAGGTCTGGGTGCCGTGACGGCGCCGACGCGCATCCTTCTCGTCGAGGACCAGACGCTCGTGCGCGAGGGTCTACGGAGCCTGCTGGCCTTCGCGAAGGACCTCGAGGTCGCCGGGGAGGCGGGCGACGGCGAGGAGGCGCTCGCGACGATACCGAGGGTCCGGCCGGACGTCGTGCTGCTCGACATCCGGCTGCCGCGGAAGAACGGCCTCGAGGTGCTGCAGGAGCTGTCGCGGGCGGGCGCGCTACCGCCCACGATAATCCTGACGACGTTCGACGACGATGCCCTCCTCTTCGAGGCCCTGCGCGCCGGAGCCCGCGGCTTCCTCTTGAAGGACGTCACGTTCGAGCAGCTCACGAGCGCCATCCGCCAGGTCGCCGCCGGCGGACGCCTGATCCAGCCGGCCGTGACCGAGCGCGCGATCCGCAGCCTCTCGGAGGCGCCGCGGCGGTTCGAGAGCTCGGAGATGCCCGAGCCCCTGACCGGCCGGGAGCGGGAGGTGCTCCGCCTCTTCTCGGCGGGGATGTCGAACCGGGAGATCGGCGAAGCCCTCGGCGTCGTGGAGGGCACCGTCAAGAACCACGTCCACAGCATCCTGCAGAAGCTGGGGGTGCGCGACCGCAATCGCGCCATGCTGAAGGCGATCGAGCTCGGGTATTTCTAGGGGCTCCGAGCCGCGGCTCGCGGACCCTCACCGCCCCTCGAATAGTATTTGCCCCGTGAGCCCCGATGAATCCGCTCGGGTCGACCTGCGCCAGGCGCCGGGCGACGGGGTCGTCCTGACGCTCGCCGGCGCTCTCGACGTCTCGACCGCCGCCGAAGCGCGCCGCGAGGTTGTCAAGCGGCTCGCGCAGACCCGAGTCGCCTCGCTCCAGATCGACGCGAGCGGGATCGACCGCGGAGACGTTTCCGGAATGGCGATCCTCTACGAGCTGACCCAGGGACGCTTTACGCCGGGTGTGTCGCCGAAGCTGACGGGCCTGAAGCCCGAGTTCGAGCATCTGCTCAAGGCCTTCCCGCCGAAGGAGGAGCTGAGCGCGCTCGAGCCGGCGCCGGTCCGGCGCGGGCTCACTGCGGAGCTCGGGGCGGCGACCGTCTCGATGTTCCAGGACCTGCGCGCGCAGCTGACCTTCGTCGGCGCCGTGGTGCAGGGGTTCGCGGCCGCGTTTCGGCGACCGCGCCTCATGCGCTGGCGGGAGGTCGCGGTCGTTTTCGAGAAGGCCGGGGTCAACGCCCTGCCGATCGTCTCGTTGATCAGCCTGCTGATGGGACTCGTCATCGCCTTCGAGGCGGCGCAGCCGCTGGAGATGTTCGGCGCTCAGATCTTCATCGCCGACATGATCGGTCTCGTCATGGTCCGCGAGTTCTCGCCCATATTCACCGCGATCATCCTGGCGGGCCGCTCGGGCGCGGCCTTCGCCGCCGAGATCGGCACTATGAAGGTCAACGAAGAGCTGGACGCGCTGGAGACCATGGGCCTGGATCCGGTCCGCTTCCTCGTGATCCAGCGCGTCTTCGCCGGCACGATGCTGATGCCGGTCCTGTCGGCCTATTCGATGCTGATCGGCGTTTTCGGCGGCGTTCTCGTGATGCTCGCGATGGGGTTCCCCTTCGCCCAGATCTGGGCGCAGCTGGCCGGCGCTCTCCACGTCCGCGACGTCCTCGTGGGTACGAGCAAGTCGTTCGTCTTCGGGGCGATCGTGGCGGGCCTCGGGTGCCTGCGAGGCATGCAGACAAAAGAGGGCCCCAACGCCGTCGGCGACTCGACGACCCGGGCGGTGGTCGCCGGGATCCTGATGATCATCGTCGTCGACTCCGTCTTCGCCGTCCTGACCTACGTGCTGCACGTATGAGCGCCGCCGCACCGGTCATCTCTGTCGAGTCGGTCACGATCGCCTACGGCGACAATGTGGTCCAGAAGAACGTCACGTTCGACGTCCGGGCCGGCGAGGTCTTCGTCATCCTCGGCGGCTCGGGCTGCGGGAAGAGCTCGCTGCTGAAGGCCATGATCGGTCTCTATCGCCCGGTCTCGGGGAGGATCCTCTTCGACGGCGAGGACATCGTGACGGCGGAGGGCGATGACCGCCTCCGGCTCCTGCGCAAGTTCGGCGTGATGTATCAGAGCGGGGCGCTGTTCGGCTCGATGACGGTGCTGGAGAACGTGCGGCTCCCCCTCGACGAGTTCACGGACCTCGGACCGGAGGAGAAGGATCTCGTCGCCGCGGCGAAGCTCAACCAGGTGGGCCTGCTCCCGGCCGCCGCGCGCAAGCCGTCTGCTCTCTCGGGAGGAATGCAGAAGCGCGCGGGCATTGCCCGGGCCATGGCGCTGGACCCGGGGATCCTCTTCCTCGACGAGCCGTCGGCGGGACTGGACCCGATCACCTCGGCCGGGCTGGACCAGACGATCCGCTCGCTCTCGCGTGACCTCGGCATCACGTTCGTCGTCGTGACGCACGAGCTCCAGAGCATCTACGCGATCGCCGACCGCTGCATCATGCTCGACGCCCGAACGAAGACGATGATCGCCGAGGGAACACCGGCCGACCTGCGCGACCATTCCACGGACCCCTACGTCCGCCAGTTCTTCCTGCGGCAGGCCGAGCCCGCCGCGGCCGGCAACGGAGGGAGCCGCGCCTCATGACCGAGAAGGCGAGCCAGCTCCGCATCGGCATCTTCGTGATCGTGGGCGTCGCGATCCTGCTGGGAGCCCTCTTTCTCTTCGGCATCCGCAGCGCGTTCCAGCCGACGTACAAGGCCGAGACGTACGTGCTGGGCGACGTGCAGGGTTTGTCGGTCGGCTCCGTCGTCAAGCTGCGCGGCGTCGAGGTCGGCAAGGTCACGCAGATCGGTTTCAGCTGGAACCTTTACGAGACCATACAGCCCGCGTGCGTCGTGGTGCGGTTCGAGGTCAGGCAGGCGATCAGCCCGGAGATGTTTCGAAAGGACTTCGACGAAGCTCTCGCCACGGTCGTCAACAACGGCCTTCGGGCCATCGTGCAGCTCCAGGGAATCACCGGAACGAGCATCCTGGCGCTGGAGACCCTGGATCCGAAGAAGTACCCGCCCTTGCAGGTTCCGTGGACACCGAAGTATCCCTACATTCCGTCGGCGCCGAGCCAGATCGGCCAGATCTTGGCGTCGATCGACAAGACGCTCTCCCACCTCGAGAAGTTCGACGTCGAAAAACTCGTCAACAGCCTCGACAAGACGCTCCAGTCGGCCGACGCGGCGCTTCAGAAACTCGGCGATCTCGACGTCCGGCGCATCTCGGCGGAAGCCGTCGACACGCTGGCCTCGGCCGAAACCGCGATCCGGGAGGTCGGGGCGCTCGCCACCGACGCGCGGGCGACGCTCCAGAGCATGAAGCTCGGTGTCGTCGGAGAGAACGCGAACCGGCTGATCGACAACCTCGATGCGCGGCTGGCCGTCCTGATGGACAAGCTCTCGGCGATCGACGTCCGCGCTTTGAACGACACCCTCGCCGGCACGCGCGAAGCCGCTCGGAGTCTCAACGAGGCCCTCGAGGAGCTCAAGCGCTATCCGTCCGGATTCCTGCTCGGGGGCGCTCCCCCGCCGGCGCAGGGGCTGCAGAAGGAGCCGCCGAAGTGAAACATGCGCATGAAGCTGCAAGCGCAATGGCAATGAGGCGATTGGACGACGGCCTTGAGCGCGCAGGCAACTACGGAGTGCGCTTGCAGCTTATGCGCTGCCCGTTATGCGCCTGACGATGACCAACACGGTGACCTCGCGGCGCGCGTCGGCGGCGCGGGCGATCGGCCTGGCCGCGATCCTGGGCGCCGCGGCCTGCGTCTCGAAGTCGCCGCTCGCGACCCGGTCTTATTCGATCGACCCTCCGGCAAGCCGCGCGGCGGCCGCGCTGCCCGGCGCCGCGATCGTTTCGCTGACGAGGGTCCGCGTCGCGCCTCCGTACGCCGGAACCTCGTTCGTCTATCGCACCGGCGAGCACCGCATCGAGCGCGATCCATACGCGTTGTTCGCCGCGCCTCCGGGCTGGATGCTGACCTCGGCGATCGGCGGGTACCTTCGCGACGCCGACTTCATCCGCGACGTCGTGGAGCCGGCCGGCGAGATCCCGATCGCCGCGGCGATCGAGGCCGACGCCACCGAGCTCTGTGCCGAGCTCGGCACTACCGGCGATCCGGCGGCGATCCTGACTCTGCGCTTCCGAGTGACGAGGGCGCCGTCCGGCACGACGCCGGCGAAGGACCTGCTCCTGAAGACGTACGCCCAGCGGATTCCCATGCCTCAGCGCACCGCTCAGGCGGCCGCGGATGCCTGGAACCAGGCTCTCGCGGCAATCATGAAGGAGTTCCTGGCGGACCTGAAGGTCGTCCTGGCGTCGCGCGGCTAGATCTCCGCCGGTCGAAAAAGAAAATTGTTGCGATATCCCGGCTCCTTCCAGAAGCGGCCGGGACCCCGGCGCTGGTGCCGCGCCTCGTCGAACTGCGCCACGGGCGTCAGCCCGTCCGGCGTAAAGAACCCGCCCCGGTAGCCGCGCGACTCCAGAAACGCGAAGACATCTCGCGGCGTGTGACCGGTCAGGTGCCTCCCCTCGCACTCGAAGAGGAGCGTGGGGCGCGACTGCGCCAGAGTGCGTTCGGCGCCTCGGAAGACGGCGAGCTCGTGCCCTTCGACGTCCACCTTGATGAGCGAGACCCTCTCCCTGTCGAGCTGCCGGTCGAGCGTGTCGACCTCGCAGATCTCATCGCGGCAGGCGCCGGCCGCGAGGACCGCGTCCTCGAGAGAAGCCCCCGGCGAATCTCCCGTCCCGGGGACGTGGAGCACCCGCGTTCCCGGCGCGTCCGACAGGGCGACGTCGCGAATCGAGACGTTCGTCCAACGCATCCCCGAGACGAGCCGGCGCAGGTACGCCGCAAGACGAGCCTGCGGCTCGAAGGCGAACACCTTCCCTCCCGCGCCGACGGCGCGGCGCATCCAGTAGAGGTAGGCGCCCTTGTTGGCGCCGACGTCCACTGCCGCGTCGCCCGCCGAAAGAGCCGAGAAGAGGGCGCGAATCTCCGGCCGCTGGTCGCGGTACCGGGCCTTGAAGGCCCGATACAGGAAACGCCCTTTCATCGTTAGGCTCGGAGCTGAGCCTCGGCCGAGCGTATCAGGGCGAAAAGCGATTCGAAACCGACCCGCCGTGATACAAGGCTCGCACCAACGACGTCGAAAGGATAGGAGGCCATGAAGAAGACCGGAATTCTCATCTTTGCATTCCTTCTCTCCATTGGTCTCTCGGCCGCCTGCAAGAAGGCCGAGACGTCCGGGGCCGTCGAGGCCGCGAAGGATGCCGCTCAGGCAACGGGGGACGCCGCCAAGCAGGCCGGGGAAGCCGCCAAGGACGCCGCTCAAGATGCGGCCGACAAGGCCAAGGAAGCCGGTCAGGCCGTCGGCGACGCGGCTAAGGACGCCGCTCAGGCGACGGGCGATGCCGCCAAGGAAGCCGCGCAAAAGGCCGCCGACGCCGCGAAGGACGCCGGTCAGGCGGCGAAGGAGGCTGGCGAGAAGGCGGCGGACGCCGCGAAGAAGGCGATCACGCCCAAGCCCTAGGCGAGAGCTTCGATTGCTCATGCCGCCGCCGGTGCAACCCGGCGGCGGTTTCGTTTTGAACAGCCTGTTAACCTGTCCCCTCGTGCCGCGCACAAAGATCGTCTGCACCATCGGACCCGCCTCCCGGTCGCCCGAAGCGCTGTCGCGGCTGGTGGCCGCGGGAATGGACGTGGCGCGGCTGAACTTCTCGCACGGCAGCCACGCCGAGCACGCCGCCGTGATCGGCGCCGTGCGCGCGATCGCGGAGCGCGCCGGCCGGCCGGTGGCGATCATGCAGGACCTGGCCGGCATCAAGCTGCGCATCGGCGGCATCGTCGGCGGCGCGGCGCTCCTGGCTCCGGGCGCGCCCTTCACGCTGACGGCGCGCGGCGTTCCCGGCGACGCCCGCGAGGTCTCGGTCAACGAAGCCTCCCTGCCCCGCTTCGTCCGGCCCGGTGACCGGCTGCTGCTTTGCGACGGCGAGATCGAGCTCGTCGTCGAAGAGGCCGGGGGCGGCGACATCCGCTGCCGCGTGGTCACGGGGGGTACGCTCACCTCGCACAAGGGAATCAGCCTCCCGGCGACACCCTTCGGCGCGCCCGGCCTGACGGCCAAGGATCGCGAAGACCTCGCCTTCGGCGTCACGCATGGCGTCGACTACGTCGCGCTCTCTTTCGTCCGCACCGCCGAGGACGTGCGTGCGGCCCGCGCCTTCCTCGACGAGCGCGGCGCCGCGGTCCCTCTCGTCGCCAAGATCGAGAAACGGGAAGCGATCTCGCGGATCGACGAGATCCTGGCCGCCGCCGACGGACTGATGGTGGCGCGCGGCGATCTGGGCGTCGAAACGCCTCTGGAGCACGTGCCCCTGCTTCAGAAGATGCTCATCGATCGCGCCAACCGGGCCGGGAAGCCCGTCATCACGGCCACCCAGATGCTGCTCTCGATGGTCGAGAATCCGAGGCCCACGCGCGCCGAGGTCGGCGACGTCGCCAACGCGATCCTCGACGGCACCGACGCGGTGATGCTGTCGGAGGAGACGGCGTCGGGGCGATATCCGGTCGAGGCGGTCGCGACGATGAAGCGCATCGCCGAAGACACCGAAACGGCGTTCCCTTTCGACCGATGGATGCGGAAGTTCGAAGACAAGTCGCTCCAGACGCTGCCCGAGGCGGTGGCCGGAGCGGCGGTGGAGCTCGCCGAGCACATCGGCGCCGCGGCGATCCTGGCATGGACCGAATCGGGCGCCACGGCGCGGCTGGTCGCGCGCCACCGTCCCCGCCCGTCCATCGTCGCGCTCGCGACCCGGACGGAGACGGCCCGCCGGCTGGCTCTGGTGTGGGGAGTCGTTCCGCTCGTCGCGAGCGCCGCCGACGGGCCTGACGCGATGCTGGAGAACGCGCCGGCGCTCGCCGTCGCGAAGGGGCTGCTTCGCCCGGGCGAGAGGGCCGTCATCACCGCCGGCCTGCCCATGGGAGTTCCGGGCAGCACGAACCTCATCAAGGCCGCCGTGGCGGCGCCATGACGGCGGCGCGCCACCCGACGCCCCTCCACAAGCGGCGGACGCGGAACCTCGTCCTCGGGATCGTCTTCTTCGTGCTCGGAGTCATCGGAGTGCTGATTCCGGTGGTACCGCAGATCCCGTTCTTCGTGATGAGCCTGCTGTTCTTCTCGCTCGTGTTCCCGAAGGTGCGCCGCGCCCTTCGGCGCTGGCGCCATCGTCATCCGAAGATCGACCAGGCGTACCGGAAGTGGCGCGAAAAGGCGCGCCGGCGCCGGCAGAAGCGGATTCGGAGGGAGCGGGAACGTTCCGCGCGGCACGGCCCGCGCGGTTACGCGGGCGGAACGCGGTGAGCAGGAAGCGGTAAGCAGTAAGCGGTAAGCAGAAAGTAGTCAGGACAATACTGAATGAGGGCTCATGAAGCGAGGTCACCGGGATCTCCATGTTTTTCAACGTGCCTATAGCCTCGCGCATGAGATCTTCAAGCTTTCGCGGCGATTCCCCAGGGAGGAACGATACGCACTCACGGACCAGATGCGACGTTCATCGAGGAGCGTAGCCGCCAATATCGCCGAAGGTTACCGACGAGCGCGTTATCCGAACTTGTTGATCAGTCGGTACGCGGATGCGGACGCAGAGGCAACGGAAACACAGGTGTGGATCGACTTCGCCCGGGACTGCGGATATCTCAGTCCGAAGCACGCCACAGACTTGATCGCCGGCTATGAAGAGGTGGGACGAATCCTAGGAACGATTCTCTCTAACCCGTCTCGATTTCGCCCGAAGGGCTAGTGCGCTTCGCCTACTGCTTACTGCTTACTGCTTACCGCTTACCAACTCTTCTCAGTCCATCTGCCTCCGCAGAACCGTCGGGATGTCGAAGTCGTCGCGCGAAGACGCGTTGGGCCCGAACCCTCCCGAGTCGTCCCCCCGCAGAAACGGCGGACGCAGGGGCTTGGATCCCACCGACAGCGGCTTGACTTCCTCCTGATCGATCTCGGCGAGATCCCGCTCGAGGCGATCGAAGCCCGTCGCGATGACGGTGACCTTGACGTTGCCGGCCATCTTCTCGTCGTGGACGCACCCGAAGAGAATCTCGGCATCGGGATCCGCGGCCTGCTGGATGATTTGGGCCGCCTCGGTGACCTCGAAGAGCGTGAGGTCATGTCCGCCGGTGACGTTGATCAGGACCCCGCGCGCGCCCTCGATGGACGCGTCCTCGAGGAGCGGTGAGGAGATCGCCGCCTGCGCGGCATGGATCGCACGGTTCTCGCCGTCGGCCACGGCGGTGCCCATCAGCGCGCGGCCCATGTCGGACATGATCTTGCGCACGTCCGCGAAGTCGAGGTTGATCTCGCCGGGGCAGTTGATCAGGTCGGAGATGCCCTGGATCGCTTGGCGGAGGACGTCGTCGGCGATCTTGAACGATT
Organism: Acidobacteriota bacterium; assembly: GCA_046725935.1. Lineage (GTDB taxonomy): Bacteria > Acidobacteriota > Thermoanaerobaculia > UBA5066 > Gp7-AA6 > DAHUXD01. Next base: position 22,372 of record JBKOZO010000181.1, read on the forward strand.
CCTGGAGCGGCGTGTTGCGCTCGACGAATGCGAGCAGGCGCTGGTTCGGAATCGTGATCAGCGTGTCGACGTGGTCGCGCAGCTCGCGCGAAGCGCGCTCGGCCTGACGCATGCGCTTCTTGCCTTCGAACTCGAAGGGCTTGGTCACGACGGCGACGGCCAGCGCCCCGGCTTCGGCCGCGAGCTTGGCGATGATGGGTCCGGCGCCCGAGCCCGTCCCGCCGCCCAGGCCCATCGCGAGGAACACCATGTCGGCGCCCGAAACGGCCTGTGAGAGGCGGTCCTGGTCCTCGAGGGCGGCGTTCCTTCCGACGTCGGGGTCGGCACCGGCGCCGAGGCCTTTGGTCAGCCGGCCTCCGATCTGGAGCTTGTTCGGAGCGGCGCAGCGGCGCAGCGCCTGGAGGTCGGTATTGCACGCGAAATACTCGACACCACGCACGCCCGCCGAGATCATGCGGTTGACGGCGTTGGATCCGCCGCCTCCCACGCCGATCACGCGAATGGTCGCGGGCGAGGCGTCTCCGCCGTCCAGCTCGATGGAGAGCTTGTGCGTGTCGTCTTCCAGGAACTCGATCATGGGACCTTCCCTCCCCCGACGCTTGCGTCTCGAAGCCATCAAAAGAAATCCCGGATGAACCGCGACACCGAGTTGGCTGCCTGGAAGAACGCCTTGGCGCGCCGGCGTGCCGGCTTGTAGCGGTGACCGTATAACAACAACCCCGTCGCCGTCGCCCACTCGGGCCGCGACACGACGTCCACGAGCCCTCCCACGCCGGACGGGATCCCCCGGCGTACCGGTCCGTCGAAAATGCTCTCGGCGATCTCGACGACACCCTCGAGCTCCGCCCCTCCTCCGGTCAGGACGAGACCCGAGCGGATCTCCTTGTCCAGTCCGAGCCGCTTGATGTCGTCGTGGACGAGACCCAGCAGCTCCTCCGCACGGGGCTGGAGGATGTCGGAGAGTGTCGAGCGGGGACAGAGCTTCGGCGCGCGCCCGCCCACCATCGGAACCTCGACCATCTCGTCGTCGGAGACGGCGCTGCGGAGAGCGCAGCCGTACTTCTTCTTCAGGCGCTCCGCATCGGTGATCGGGGCACGCAGCACCACGGCGAGGTCGTTGGTGAAGTGGTCGCCTCCGATCGGGACGACCGCGGTGTGGGCGATCGTGCCCTTCTGGTAGACCGCGACCTCCGTCGTCCCGCCCCCGATGTCCACGAGACAGATCCCCAGCTCCCGTTCGTCGGGCGTCAGGACCGCCTCCGCGGCGGCAAACTGTTCGAGCACGAGCTGCACGACTTCGATGCCCGCCTTGTTCATGCACGTCACGATGTTCTGGGTGACGGCCACCGGCGCCGTGACGACGTGGACGTCGGCCTCGAGGCGGCTCCCGATCATGCCCACCGGGTCGGCCACCCCGTCCTGGCCGTCGACCGCGAAGTCGCGGGGCACGACGTGCACAACTTCATGATCCTGAGGGATTTGCACGCCTCGGGCGGCATCCACGACCCGGGCCACGTCCTCCTTGATGATCTCCCGGTCCTTGCCGGCGACCGCCACCACCCCTCGGCTGTTGAAGGACCGGACATGGGAGCCCGAAATCCCCACCCACGAGCGCGAGATCTGAACACCGGCCATGATCTCGGCTTCCTCGGCGGCCCTCTTGATCGCCTCGATCGTCGCGTCGACGTTGATGATGTTGCCTTTGCGGGTGCCGCGGTTGGCGGCCGCGCCCTTGCCGATGACGTCGAGCGCGGCGCCGGGATTCTGCTCTCCGATGAGGACGCAGATCTTGGATGTACCGATGTCGCAGGCGACCAGGAAGGATTCGGGCTTCGACATCAACGCGCCCCGGGTTCCATCAGAGACGATTCCCTGCGCCGTAGGCGCCCACGAGAATCAGCCGATCGGCAAAACGGAGATCGATGACCCGAGCCTCCCACCCGCGACTCTCGACGAAGCCCCGCGCATCCAGCAGCGCGCGAATCTTGCCCGGGGCGTCCGTGCGCAGAACGCGAACCGGTTTTCGAAAGATCGAGTCCATCATACCGAATCCCCCGTCGGGGAGCGAGGCGATTTCCGAGAGCGACGCGACGTACTCGGGAAGGGCGGCGCGGAGGTCCTCGAGCAGGCCCACGGCATCCGGCAGAGCGCGGCGCTCCCCCGTCAGGATGACGTACTCCGTGCGGTCGCGGCGAGGATCGTAGAGGGCGATGAGGTTGCCCTCGGCGCCCACCCACCAGAATCGGCCGTCCTCCCGGAAGAGGGCCACGGCCTTGCGCTCGGTCACGCGGATCGCGAGACCGTCGGGGAAACGCTTGGAGAGCATCGCGCGCTCGATCCAGGGTTGGGCCGCCACGCGACTCGCGATCGGCGCGAGGTCGAGGGAGACGAGGTTCGATCCGCTCCACGCGGAGACGATTCCCAGAATGTCTTCGGTGCGCGTGCGTGTGTTTCCCGAGACGTCGAAGCGGCGGAGCGCAAAGCGCGGTCCCGCGAGAAACTTCCAGACGCCGAACGCCGCAGCGAGCACGAGCACCGCGGCGGCAGCCAGACGAAACTTCCGAGGCCGCCGCGGCTTGCGTGGAGCCGCGCGAGCGCGCAGGAAGGGGGGCTCCCGCTCCGGGCTAGCCACGGCGAAGGTACTCCTCCCCGAACTTCACGACATCTCCCGCGCCCAGTGTCAGCAGCAGATCCCCGGGCTTGAGCGTCCTCTCCAGAAAGTCCACAACGTCTCTCTTTTCAGGCACATAGCTCACCGGCGGGCTGCTTCCGTTACGGTCCACGGCGGCCGCGACGAGCTCTCCCGTCACGCCCGGAAGAGGCTTTTCGCGCGACGGGTACACGTCCATCACGACGGCCGCGTCGGCCGCCGAGAGCGCCCGGCCGAACTCCGCCGCGAAGTCCCGCGTGCGCGTGAAGAGGTGCGGCTGAAAGAGCGCCACGAGCCGCCGGTCCGGATACACCTGCCGCGCCGCCGCGAGCGTGGCGGCCACCTCGGTGGGATGGTGCGCGTAGTCGTCGACCACCAGCACGCCGCCGCGCTCGCCTTTTCTCTCGAAGCGGCGCACGACGCCGGTGAAGGATTCCAGCGCCCGCGCGATCGCGTCGAACGGGACGAGGAGCTCCCGGCCCACCGCGATCGCGGCCAGCGCATTGAGGACGTTGTGGCGGCCCGGCAAGCGCAGACGCACGGACCCGAGGCGCCCCTGCTCTCCGTTCCAGACCTCGAAGGTAGTGCCGGCGGCTTCGAGACGGATCGAGCGCGCCGAGAGCGACGCCTCCGGCGACTCGCCGTAGGTCACCAGGCGCCGCTTGATGCGCGGGATGAGGCTTCGCGCTCCGGGATCGTCGGCGCAGAGGACGACCGCGCCGTAGAAGGGAACGCGGTTGGCGAAGGCTGCGAAGGCGTCCCGGATGTCCTCGACGTCCCTGTAGGTGTCGAGATGATCCGCCTCGACGTTGGTGATGACGGCGACCACGGGGGTCAGCTCCAGGAACGAACGGTCGTATTCGTCGGCTTCGGCGACGAGGTAGTCGCCCTTGCCCAGACGCGCGTTGGTCCCGAGGATGTGCACCTGGCCGCCCACCACGATCGTGGGGTCGAACCCCGCCTCGGTCAGCACCATTCCGGTCAGCGAGGTCGTGGTCGTCTTTCCGTGCGTGCCCGCGACCCCGATGCCCTGCTTCAGGCGCATGATCTCGCCGAGCATCTCGGCGCGGCGGATCACCGGAATCCCGCGCGCGCGCGCGGCCGAGACCTCGGGGTTGGACTCCGCCACGGCCGAGGAGATGACCAGGAGGTCGGCGCCGTCGACGTGGGAGGGGTCGTGGCCCAGGGCGATCCGGGCTCCCAGCTTTTCCAGGCGAGCCACCGTTTCTGAGTGCGCCAGATCGCAGCCCGAGATCTCCAGGGGTGTCGCCAGCAGCAGGAGCTCCGCGATGCCGCTCATCCCGACGCCGCCCGCGCCGACGAAGTGGATGCGGGAGAGACGGAGGAACCTCACCTTGCCGACTCCACGGAAAAAAGAAGCTTCGCGAGCTCCCGGGCCGCGTCCGGCTTGCCGAGCGTCTTGGCCTTCTGACTCATCAGAACGAGTTTCGGACGATCCTTGAGGAGGTGATCGATTCCTCCCGCGAGGTTCTCGGCGGTCAGGTCTTTTTCTTCCATCACCGCGGCGGCGCCGGTCCGGTAGAGGGCCCGCGCATTCTCCATCTGATGACCGCCGGCGGCGGCGCCGAAGGGCACGAGGATCGACGGACGGCCGGCCGCGGCCAGCTCGGCCACGGTCATCGCTCCGGAGCGGCAGACGACGAGGTCCGCCCAGGCCATTTCCTCGGCGAGCTTCGGGAGAAAGGGAACGAGCTTCCAGCCGGCCGGAATCCGGGGGTACCGCTGGCGCGTGACGGCGAGGTCTTTGTCGCCGGTCTGGTGGACGACCTCGATCCCCGTCTTCTCCAAGAGCACCACGGCCCGCGACATTGCCCGATTGATGATGCGAGATCCTTGGCTCCCGCCGAACACCAGTACGCGGCGCGTGGTCGCCGCGGGGTCCAGAGGCGAAACCGCGAAGAACTCGGAGCGCACCGGCGTTCCCGTCACCACCCCCGCGCGGCGGAAGTGCGTGTTCGCCGCGGCCAGGCCCACGGCCGTGGCTGTCGCGAAGCGATTGAGGAAACGGTTGGCCGCGCCGGGCATCGCGTTGGACTCGTGAATCAGCGTCGGAATCCCGAGGGCGCGCGCGGCGGAGAGCACCGGGACCGTCACGTAGCCTCCCACGCCGACGACCGCTCGGGCGCGGTGCTTCTTCAGAAGGGCCCGCGCCTGGAGGAATCCGGAGGGCAGGCGCGCCAGCGACTGCACCTGCTTGCCGATGGTCTTGCCCACGAAGCCCGACGCGTCGACGAGCTCGAGCGGATAGCCGGCCGCGGGCACGATCTTCTCCTCGAGTCCCTGGGCGGTTCCGACGAACAGGATCTCGGCGGTGGGCCTCTGCGCGCGGATCTCCTCGGCCAGAGCGATCCCCGGGAGGATGTGGCCGCCCGTGCCTCCCGCGGCGATGACGTAGGTTCCGAGAATTCCGTTCATCCGCTCTCCGCGACCTCGTGCTGAGAGATGTTCAGGAGGATTCCCCCCGCGATCCAGGAAGCGACGAGCGAGGAGCCGCCGTAGGAGACGAAGGGCAGAGGGATGCCCTTCGTCGGAACCAGGGCCAGGACGACCGACAGGTTGATCGCCGCCTGGACGACGATCATGGCCGTGGCTCCGGCGGCCAGAAATCCGGCGAAGGCGTCGGGGGCCCGCCGCGCCGCGCGCAGCCCCCGCCAGGCCACGATGCCGAAGCAGATCACGAGCGCCGCCGCTCCCACGAACCCCAGCTCCTCGCCGACGATCGCGAAGATGAAGTCCGTGTGTGGATACGGCAGGAAAAAGAGCTTCTGCCGGCTGCCGCCCAGGCCGTTGCCGAACCAGCCGCCCGCGCCGACGGCGATCAGCGACTGGATCGCCTGGAAGCCCGTGCCCAGCGGATCGGCGCTGGGATTCAGGAACGCCAGGAGCCGCGCGCGCCGGTAGTCCGCCGAGAGGAGAAGGACCGCGAGCACCGGGACCAGCGCGAGAGCCCCGAAGAGAAACCATCTTGCGCGCGCTCCGGCCATCCAAAGGAGGACCGCGCACAGCACGACGTAGCAGGCGGCCGTGCCCAGGTCGGGCTGCAGGACCACGACGCCGGCCGCGGCGGCGGTGAAGATGACCGCGGGAAGGAGGGCCCGTTCCGGGTCGCCGCCTTTCTCGCCCTTGCGCGCCAACTGGTGCGCGAGCAGGAGCACGAGCGCCACCTTCAGGAGCTCCGAAGGCTGGAGCATCGTCACGCCGAGCGGGATCCAGCGGCGCGCGCCGTTGATCGGCGGACGGATGAGGGCGAAGGCGGCCAGCCCCAAAGTCGCCGCGTATGCGCCGTAGACGACCCAGGGCCGGGCGAACTTGCGGTAGTCGGTCCGGTAGATCGCGAACGCGGCGAGCCCGCCCAGCGCCAGCGCGCCGATCTGCTTGATCAGGAATCGGTACGGATTGCCCGAGGTCTCGCCGGCCGAGACCGCCGAGGCGCTGTAGATCATGACGCAGCCGAAGAGCGAAAGCGCCACGAGAGCGCCGAAGAGGACTTTGTCGGAGGCGAGCTTGCGGGCCATGGCCTTACCTCGCCGCCGCGGCGGCACGCGCGAGCGCGGTGAAGTGTCGGCCGCGCTCTTCGAAGTTCTCGTACTGGTCGAACGACGCGCAGGCCGGCGAGAGCAGGATCGTGTCGCCGGGCTTCGCGACCTCGCGCGCCCGCGCCACCGCCTGCTCCATCGTGAACCGGCGCTCGACGCTCGCCTTGCCGGCGAGCGCGGCTTCGATCGTTCCGGCGGCTTCCCCGATCGTGAGCACGAGCCGCGCGCGCTTGCTCACGGGGTCCGCGAGGGCGGCGAAGTCCCCGTGCTTGTCGCGGCCCCCCAGGATCAGGATGACGCTTCCGTCCGGGTATCCCTCGAGCGACTTGGCCGTCGCGTCGACGTTGGTTCCCTTGGAGTCGTCCACCCAGCGCACCCCGCCGCTCGACGCGACGAGCTGACTACGATGCGGGAGGCCTTCGAAGCGCGTCAGCGTGTCCAGGACGGCAGCGGCCGGTGTTGAGAGACACTCCGCCGCGGCAAGCGCCGCCATGGCGTTCTCGAGGTTGTGAGCCCCGGCCAGCGCGAGCTCCGACGCCGCGACGACCGATCGGCGGGAATTTCCTTCGCCCCAGAAGACCTCGCCGCCCTCGAGCCAGGCCGAGGCGCCGCGCGTCTCCGGCCGTCCGCGCCGCGAGAAGAGCACCCGGCTCGACGAGACCTCGATCGCGGCCGACGCCGGATCGTCGGCGTTGACGACGGCGAAGTCCCCGGCCTCCTGGTTCTCGAAGATCCGGGCCTTCGCCGCGGCGTACTCCGAAAAATCGGCGTAGCGATCGAGGTGATCCGGCGTGATGTTCGTCAGCACGGCGACGTGCGGCCGGAAGCGGTCGATCGCTTCGAGCTGGAAGGAGGAAAGCTCACACACGAAGTCGCGAGGCTCCCGCGTCTCGAGGAAGCC
>JBKOZO010000182.1:0-6296 GCA_046725935.1 Acidobacteriota bacterium
CAGTTACGTGGTGCCCCTGACGGACATGGAGGCCCTGTGGTCGCGGATGGAGCAGAATCTCCGCCGTCTGGTCGGCCGGTGCGCAGAACAGGGCGTCACGGTCACGGAGGACGAGGACTTCGAAGGATTCTTTCGGCTGCACGAGCAGGTCCACGAGCGAAAAGGCGCGCGCCTGTATCTCCCGCGCGACGCCTTTCAGCGCTACTTCGCGCGCCTTCGCTCCCGGGGGCTCGCCCGCCTGTACCACGCCCGGCTGGCCGGCGGCGCGTCCGTCTCGACACAGCTGGTCCTACAGGGTCCGCACCCCGTTTCCCACACCGTCGCGGCGGGCGCCGACGCGGATCATCGAAACCTCGGCGCGACGGCGTTCCTTCGGTGGAACGTCTTCCAACGGCTCTCGCAGCTCGGCGTCGCCGCCAACGACCTCACCGACGCGGCGCTCAATCCCGTGACGCACTTCAAGGCCCAGCTGGGAGGAAACCTGACGATGTGTCTGGTCCTCGAGAGCCCGGAGTCGCCGCGCTTCCGACGGGACCGGCGTTACCGCGAGCTCGCCGCGTCGATCCGCCGCAGGGCGCGGCGCATGGCGCGGCGGATCCGCCCCGGACGTCGCGAACGATGAGAAGAGGCGCTCGATGACCGGAGGAGAACGACTCTGCCGCGCCCTCGAGGAGCTCGGTGTCGAAGCGGTGTTCGGTCTTCCGGGCTCGCAGAACGTGGGACTCTTCGATGCGCTGCGGATGTCGCGGCTGCGAACGATCGTCGCGACGAGCGAGCTCGCCGCCGCTTTCATGGCGAATGGATACGCGCGCGCGACCGGAAGACCCGGCGTGCTCGCGACGATCCCCGGCCCGGGTTTCACCTACGCGCTGACGGGTCTGGCCGAGGCTTTTCTCGACTCGACTCCGCTGCTCCACATTCTCGGACGGCCCGCCGACGGACCGGGGCGCCGTTTCCAGCTCCAGGCTCTCGACCAGTCCGCGATCCTGGCGCCCCTCGTCAAGCGCGTCTTCGACCTCGACAACGTCGAGAACGTCGAGGCCGTGCTCGCCGACGCGTACGCGCTGTGCCTTTCGGGAGAGCCGGGCCCGGTCGTCGTGCAGGTCCCGTCGAAGCTCGAAGCCGACGCGGGCCCGCCGCGCTCCGTCAAGGCGTCGCCGACGGCTCCGCCCACTCCCGACACGCGCGACATCCAGCGGCGCCTGGCGGAGTCCCGCCGGCCGCTCCTCTACGTCGGGCAGGGGGCATGCGGAGCCGCAGCGGAGTTGCGCATATTGGTCGAATCCCGACGGATCCCCCTCGTCGCGACGAGCTCGGCCCGCGGCATCCTGCCGGAGAACCATCCGTGGGTCGTGCCCTTCGACCGCGGAAGCGCCGAGGCGCTGAACGAGCTCGCGGAGCGCGCGGACCTGATCCTGGCGCTGGGGTGCAAGTTCTCCCACAACGGAGCCCACGGCTTCCGCCTCAAGCTGCCCGCCGGACGCTTGATTCAGGTGGACGCGTCGTCGGACGTGCTGGGCGCGAACTACGACGCCTCGGCCGTCGTCGAGGCCGACGTCCCGTGGTTGATCCGGACGCTCCTCGATGCCAGCAAGACGTTCCCGTCCGCACCCTCCGAGTGGACGGCCGAGGAGATCGCGCGGTGGCGGGAGCGCTCCTACTCCCTGTATCACAGTGAGTGGGAACCCAAAGTGCGGGGCCTCTCACCCCCGACCATCGAGGCGTTCTTCGCGGCGCTGCGCGGCGCAATGCCTGCCGAGTCCTGCCTGGTGCTCGACTCCGGCTTGCACCAGATGCTCGCGAGGCGCCACTTCCCGGTGCTCGGACGCGGCGGGTTGATGCTGCCCGCGGACCTCCAGGCGATGGGGTTCGCGCTTCCGGCGGCAATCGGCGCCCGGATCGGGCGCCCCGAGTGGCCGGTCGTCGCGCTGCTCGGCGACGGAGGATTTGCCATGTCGGGCTTCGAGCTGCTGACGGCAGTTCGCGAGCGGCTGCGCCTGACGGTCGTCGTCTTCAACGACGGCCACTACGGCCTCATCCGGAAGCAGCAGCTGGGCCGATATCGGCACACATACGGGACGGACCTTCTCAATCCCGACTTCGAAGGAATCGCGGAAGCCTGCGGCGCGCGCTACTGCCGCCTCGGCGACGGCGCCGAGGGAGACCTGACCAAAGTGGTCGCCGGTCCCGGCGTGACTCTGGTCGAGGTCGTTCTGCGCGACGCGGGACGGCAGCGCACCCGCCAGGTGCGCCGGGGGCTCGCCCGCATCCTGCAATGGCTCTACCGCCGTGGCTTCCCGGTTGCCGGAAGCTAGGCCGAGCGGTCGAGCTGCGTGTAAGTCAGGAGGATCAAGTCGGCGCGCCGGCGCACTCCGTACTTCGCGAGCAGGTTCGAGACGTGGAACTTCGCGGTGCGCTCCGACATGTTCAGCTTGCTCGCGATCTCCTTGTTCGAAAGATTCTCGAGCAGCGCCTCGAGGACTTCCTTCTCCCGGCGTGAGAGGCGGGCCGGGCCCGCGGGTCCGCGCGGCCGGCGCACCGAAGTGATGGTCTCGTCGACGAACCGGGACAGAAGAGTCCGCGGGACCCAGAATCCGCCGCTCGCGACTTCCTGCACCGCGCGCAGAAGCTGCTCGGTCGCCTCGGAGAAGGTCATCAGGCCCTTGGCTCCCAGCCGCAGCAGCGGGAAAGCCGCGGACTGATCGAAGTTCTCGGCGACGACGACGAGGCGCGCCCCCGGCTGCCGGCCCAGCACCGCCACGACCAGCGCTTCCGTCGTCGGCCGGTGGCCGTGGCTCTCGACGACGTAGACGGCGGCTCGGGGGACGTTCAACTTCGCCGGATCCGCGATCAGGTCCGCCTCGAGACGCTTCGGGTGCACGGCCAGCGTCTCGTTGTCCAGCAGACGCTGAAATTCCGACAGCACGAGCGGATGGAACGCGAGCAGGCACACCGAAGCCCTGCGGGTCGACCGGGCAGCCTTTGTCATCGCTTCGGATCAAGGGTACGGGATTTGTCTTGCGGGGGCAAGCGGGCCGACTGACCGACAGGACAGGTTTGGCGATTACCCCTGCCTGTACGACGAGGGGACTCCTCGGCCAGTAGCCTCGTGTGTTCCACGTCACTACCCTCGGGATTCAAACCTTGTCGAAGGAGTCCTATTCCATGGTCTACCGCTTCCTCTCTACTCGCGTGCTGTTTGCGGCTCTTCTCGTCCTCTTCGGAGCATCTTTCCTTTCCGCGACCGATTTCTACGTGGCGCCGAACGCGAGCGCCAACGGCACTGGCAGTTTCTCGAATCCGTGGAAGCTGCAGACGGCTCTGAACCAGCCCACGGCGGTGCAGCCGGGCGACACGATCTGGCTGCGCGGCGGGATATATACCGGCGCTCCGTGGGTCAGCCACCTGAAGGGTACCTCCGCCAATCCAATCATCGTGCGCCAGTACGCCGGCGAGCGCGCGAGGCTCGACGGCAACTACAACGGCAACGCGGTGACGCTCACGATCCAGGGCCTGTACACCTGGTTCTGGGGTTTCGAGATCTTCAACTCCGACCCCACCCGCTATACCTCCGACGGCGAGAACCCTCCCCGCCGTGGCGAGGGCACTGTGAATGGGGGTATCGGGACGCGGATGATCAACATGATCGTCCACGACACCTCGCAGGGAGTCATGACCGGGGAAGATTCGACGGACGCACGGATCTACGGAACTCTCTTCTACTACAACGGCTACGACTCCCCGGGCCGCGGACACGGTCACGGCATCTACGCCCAGAACAAGGGCTCGACGGCGAAGCAGATCTACGACAACATCATCTTCCGGCAGTTCGGCTGGGGCATCCACGCGTACGGCGAGGGCGGACATCTGGACAACCTGGACTTCCAGGGCAATATCTCGTTCAACAACGGAGAGCTGGCCAACGAGTGGCACTCCAACATCCTCTACGGCGGCCTCAACCTCGCACACAACCCCAAGCTGATCTCCAACTACACCTACAACTCGGACGACCAGAACAACAACAACCTCGGCTACAGCGCGGGCTGCGCGAGCCCGAAGGTCCAGAACAACTACTTCGTCAACGACACGTCCCTGGGTGTCGTCAACTGCAGCGGCATGACCATCACCGGCAACACCTTTGTCGGAAAGACTTCGGGCTTCTCGCCGTCGGCTTTCCCCGGCAACACGTACTACCCGACGACTCTCCCGACGGGAGTCAAGGTCTTCGTCCGTCCCAACGCCTACGAGGCCAAGCGCGCGAACATCGTCGTCTACAACTGGGACTTGCAAAGCACGGTCAATGTGAATGTCAGCGGCATCCTCGCCGACGGAGACGGCTACGAGGTCCGCAACGCAGCGGACTTCTTCGGCGCGCCGGTCTTGCAGGGCACGTACTCGGGAGGAACCCTCGCGCTCCCGATGGGCGGCCTCTCGGTGGCGACGCCGATCGGCGTCGGCGCTCCGCCTCCGACCGGAAAGATCTTCAACGTCTTCGTGCTGCTTCCGGCTTCGCCGGGGGGCTCGCCGACGCCGACCGCCGTCGCGAGTGCGACCAAGACCCCGACCAGGACGCCGACCAAGACCCCGACCAAGACCCCCACCCGTACCGCGACGCGCACGCCGACCCGTACCCCGACGAAGACCCCGACGGCCGGCGGGCCGACGCGCACCCCGACGCGCACGGCGACGCGGACTCCGACCCGCACGCCTACCCGCACGCCGACGAAGACGCCGACGCCGGGCGGATCGATTGTCTACATCCGGATCGAGGCCGAGTCCCCCGCGATCACCTCTCCCATGGCGACCGCGTCGGATTCGGGCGCCTTCGGAGGCAAGTACAGCGTTTCGTCCACAGCGGACTCCGGAAAGGCGGCCTGGACTTTCAACGTCGCGACCGCGGGAGTCTACGTCGTGTGGGCGCGGGTGAAATCGCCAGACGCGACGAAGGACTCTTTCTACGTGAAGATGGATTCGGGCGTCGAGGACGTCTACGACACCGCGGAAGGCACCTGGGGCCCGAACTGGCAGTGGACGCGGGTCAACGGGCGGAACGGAACAGGTATCCCCCTGACGTTGAACCCTCGAACTTTTTCGCTCTCTGCCGGCTCGCACACACTGACGTTCCGTGGACGCGAAGTGGGAACGAAAATAGATCGGGTCATCGTGACCAATAACCTTTCATTTGTTCCAACGGAGGTACCCTGAGGCTGTACTAAAACATCCTGTCCCCTGGTACAGCGAAAAAACAGGTTGGGGAGCCTGTACAAAGAAGGCCTTCGGGGCCAGTGGGAATGAACTGCTTTCGGCAGTAGTCTCCGGCCAGCGACAATGCGTTTACAAAGAGTGGCGACAGCGCTGTTCGCGCTGGCCTTTGTCCTGGCGGGGGCCGCCCACGCGGCCGAGTTCTACGTCGCTCCGAACGGAAGCCCGTCGGGCAACGGCAGCATCAACAATCCCTGGGACCTGCAGACGGCGCTGAATCAGCCCTCCGCGGTCCACGCCGGAGACACGATCTGGCTGCGCGGCGGCACCTACACGGACCCGCCCTGGGTCAGCCATCTCAACGGCACATCCGCCAACCCCATTATCGTGCGGCAGTACGCCGGCGAACGCGCGAGGCTCGACGGCAACTACAACGGCAACGCCGTGACCCTCGTCATCATGGGCTCGTACACCTGGTTCTGGGGTTTCGAGGTTTTCAACTCCGACCCCACCCGCTACACCTCAGACGGCGACAACCCTCCCCGCCGCGGTGAGGGCACCCAGAACTCGGGCATCGGCACGCGGATGATCAACATGATCGTCCACGACACTTCGCAGGGCGTGTTGACCGGTGAAGCCTCGACCGACGCTCGGATCTACGGAAATCTCTTCTACTACAACGGCTACGACTCCCCCGACCGCGGGCACGGCCACGGCATCTACGCCCAGAACAAAGGCGCGACGCCCAAGCCGATCTACGACAACATCATGTTCCGGCAGTTCGGCTGGGGCATCCACGCCTACGGCGAGGGCGGGCACCTGGACAACTTGGACTTCCAGGGCAACATCTCCTTCAACAACGGAGAGCTGGCCAACGAGTGGCACTGCAACATTCTCTACGGCGGCCTCCTCCTAGCCCACAACCCCAAGCTGATCTCCAACTACACGTACAACTCGGGCCACCACAACAACAACAACCTGGGCTACAGCGCCGGAAGCACGGGCGCGAAGGTCCAGGACAACTACTTCGCCAGCGACACGGCCCTGGGCGTCGTCAACGGCAGCAGCATGACGATCACGGGCAACACGTTCGC
>JBKOZO010000183.1:0-3955 GCA_046725935.1 Acidobacteriota bacterium
CCCAGGATGCGCGCGGACGTCCAGCCGTCGCGCGGGCCCTCGATGACGGCGTACGCGAACGCACCGACGGTCACGATGAAGAGAATCTGGCCCGGGACGTCGAACGTCCGCGGGCGCGTGTCGCGCGATTCCTGGACGAACTTCCACGTCAGCAGGAGCACCAGGATCCCCACGGGCACGTTGACGTGGAAGATGATCCGCCAGCCGCTGCGCTGCACGATGAACCCGCCGAGCGTGGGGCCGATCGCGAGTGCGGTCGTCGCGATCGCGGTCCAGATGCCGATCGCCCAGGCCTTTTGCTTGGGGTCCGGAAACGCCGCGGACACGAGTGCCAACGAGGTCACGTTGACGGTCGCGGCGGCGACGCCCTGAATGGCGCGAGCCGCGTTCAGGACGTCGATCGACGGAGCCAGTCCGCACGCCAGCGACGAGGCTGTGAACAGAGCGACCCCGACCATGTAGAGCTTTTTCCGCCCGTAGATGTCGGCGAGCGTTCCGGCGGACATGATCGCGACGGCCATGCCGAGGCTGTAGGCGGTCACGACCCACTGCAGTCCCGACTCCCCCACCTTGAAGTCCGCCTGGATCGACGGGAGGGCCACGTTCACGATCAGCGCGTCGAGAAAGATCATGAAGAGCCCGAGGCCCGTGGCGGCGAGCGTGAAGCGCTGGGTGCGGGTCATGGGACGGCTAACGGAAGCTTCTCACAGGGAGCCCCTCACCCTGTCCCTCTCCCGCCGGGAGAGGGAACCCTTAGTTGTGTGCGCAGCTTCAAGATCCCTTCTCCCCCCGTCGGGGGGAGAGGGAACTTGAAGAGTCGCCGGCGGCCCTACTGTGCCGTCACCACCGGGAGCTCGAGGAAGCTCGACGCGTAAACGCGCTGGGTCGCCTTCTTGTAGTCCTCGGCCTTGGCGAAAAAGATGTTGGGCACGAAGGTCTGCGGGTTGCGGTCGTAGAGCGGGAACCAGCTCGACTGGACCTGGACCATGATCCGGTGCCCGGGGCGGAACACGTGGTTCGCGTTGGGGAGAGCGAACTTGTACGCAAGAGGCTGATTCGCGGCCAGCGGTTTCGGCGTCTCGAGACTCTCGCGATAACGGCCGCGGAAAATGTCCATCGCAACGGCCAGCTGGTAACCGCCGAGCGCCGGCTGGCTCGACACTTCCGGCGGATAGACGTCGATCAGCTTGACGACCCAGTCGGAGTCGGTGCCCGACGTCGAGGCGGTCAGGTTGACGATCGGCTGGCCGCTGATCTTGACCGGCTCCTTCAGGACGTCGGACACGAAGACCGCGACGTCGGTGCGTCCCGAAGCCTCGCGCTGATCGGAGACGAGCCACTCCTTCCAGCTCTTGCCGGCGTCGTAGCTCGACGGCCACGAAGGGCGCCCGATGAACGGGATGGGCCGCGCCGGATCGGAGACGTACTCGACGTACGCGGATTCTCCTCCCGCCGCCGGCGTCGTGAACGAGACCTTCCCGTTGCCGCCGAGATAGACCGGCGTCGCCTTCGTCGTGCAGCCCTGAACGCAGCCTGAGGGCCACGCGTTTAGCCTCCGCCAGGTGTTCGTCCCGGTTTCGAACGCCGTGACCGGCGCGATGTCGGCCTTCGGCGCGCCGTCCTTCAGGTACTGCGCGAGAAACGGCGCCAGGATCTCGCGGCGAAAAGTCTTCGCCGTGTCGCTGTCGAACTTGATCGCTCCCAGAGAGCTGCCGTCCCAGATCTGCTGCCCGTGGTGCCACGGGCCGAGCACCAGGAAGACCTTGTCGTTGCCGGTGTCCTTCGGCTCGATCGCCCTGTAGACCGCGGGCGCACCGTAGATGTCCTCCTGGTCCCAGAGACCGTGCACCAGCATCACCGGAACTTTCAGCGGCTCCTTCGCGAGCAGCTTGTCCACCGCCTGCTCCTGCCAGAACGCGTCATAGCTCGGATGCTCGGTCAGCTTCTTCCAGAATCCGACCTGGTCCATGCCGCGGCTCTTCCCAAGCTCGCCCGCCGAGACCTGCGTCATGAACGTGTCGTAGTCGTCGAAGGAGCTCGTCCACCACTTCTCTTCGTTCTTGCGGTGGGCTTCCTGGTTGTAGATGTACGAGGCGCCGATCTGGCGGAAGGCGCCGTTGTGGAACCAGTCGTCGCCCATCCAGCCGTCCACCATCGGATTCATCGGCACCGAAACCTTGAGCGCCGGATGCGGATTGAAGAGCGCCATCAGCGGCGTGAACCCGTCGTAGGAGATGCCGAGGATGCCGACCTTGCCGTTGGACTCCGGCACGTTCTTCACGAGCCAGTCGATCGTGTCGTACGTGTCGGTCGCGTGGTCGACCTGCGTGGGGTTGAGCGGCCCGCGCAGCGGCCGGTTCATGACGTAGTCGCCTTCGGAGCCGTACTTGCCGCGCACGTCCTGCACGACGCGGATGTAGCCGCCCTCGACGATGACGTCGGTCGGGTTGTCGTAGCCCTCGAGCATCGGACCCAGGCGCGTGCTCTCGGTGTGGCTCGTCAGCGCGGTCGCGTCGTAGGGAGTGCGCGTCAAGAGCATCGGCGCGTTCTTCGCGCCTTTCGGAACGAGGATGACGGTGTGGAGCTTCACGCTGTCGCGCATCGGGATCATCACATCGCGCTTCTCGTACTCGAAGGCGTCGGTGACGCGCTGGAACTTCGCCGGCATCTCCGACGGCAGAGACGGTTTGGGCGTCGGCGCGGGCTTCTGAGCGAAAACATGCGACGCGGCCGCGAACATTCCGAAAAGAGCCACGACGTGCGCGCAGCGGATCCGATTCATGCGGCGAGCCTCCCCTTCCCTGGCGAGACGTTAAGAGTCGTTGAGCGAATCGTTAAAAACGCAGCGGATCTTACCGGAAGTGGATTTGATCGCGCCGTCCGCCGCACGCGATTGGGCGGCGGGAGGTGGTCGCATGAGAGGGAAGCGAGATTCTTGGAAAGCTCTGGCGGCGTCGGCGGCGCTGGTCGTCCTGGCCCTTCCGTCGGCCGCGGCACGCGGCGCGGACGAAAAGCCGACGAACCGCGAGCAGCTCGCGCGGTTTCACAGCGACTGGATCGCCGCGGGACGGCCCGCGGCGGGCTCGGCGACTCTGGAGCCCAAGCTCGGAATCGAGGATCCCGAATACATCAACGTTCCCAGGCGAACACGTCGAGCGACCTGATCCTCGACGACGGCAACGGCTACCGCTACTTCGGCGCGCCGGCTGTTCCGTTCATGGCGGCTCCGATCCAGGTGCCCGCCGGCGCTGGGACTGCACTGGCCCTTTTGAGATGGGAACCGTGGCCGCGTCGGGGTGTCTCATGGGTTGGAGCGGGTTATGCTTCGACCAGAGTCCCCGGTCAGAATCTCGATGCGCGCCGCGATCTTGCCGACGGCCATCCTGCTGCTCGCGGTGTCGTCCGGAGCGACGGCGCGTGCGGACCAGCCGCGCGCAGAGCCCACTCCGGGCGTGCCGGAGCCCGATCCGCGACAGGTCGCACGGCTGATCGATGAGGGCGTGGCCCTCCATGACAAGAGCGACTTCGACGGCGCCATCTCCAAATACCGCGAGGCGCTCGCTCTGGATTCCGGCAACGGACGAGCCCTGTACGAGCTGGCGTATTCGCAGTACGAGAAGAAAGACCTCCCGGCCGCGCTCGAGTCGGCGCAGAAGGCAGCGCTCGCCGGAAAACCCGAACGGATGCTCTCCGTGATGCTCGGCAACATCTACGACGACATGGGAAAGTCGAACGAAGCGATCGCCGCCTACCGGAAGGGGCTGGAGAACGATCCGGACTTCTTCCTCCTCTATTACAACCTCGGAACGACGTACGAACGGCTGGGGCAGCGCGACCTGGCGCGGGCCGCGTACGAGAACGCGGTTTCCCTGCGCCCGCAGCATTCGAGCAGCCACCTCGGCCTGGCCCGCGTCTATAAGGCGCAGGGATACCGTGTGCCGGCATTGCTCGCGGC
>JBKOZO010000184.1:0-30868 GCA_046725935.1 Acidobacteriota bacterium
CGTTTCGATGACGGCCGAGGCCACGACGATCCGGGTGAACCACTTGTTGTCGGCGGGGACGACGTACCACGGCGAGCGCTTCGTGGAGGTGTTGCGGATCATGTCCTCGTACGCGCGCATGTAGTCCTTCCAGAATCCCCGCTCCTGCGCGTCCGCCGCCGAGAACTTCCAGTTCTTGGCGGAGTTTTCGATCCGCTCGAGGAACCGCCGTTTCTGCTCCTTGCGCGAGACGTGCAGGAAGAACTTCCGGACCACGACGCTGTTGTTCTCGAGGTACCTCTCCCACCCGCGGATGTCGCGAAAGCGCTCGCTCCAGATGTCCTTCGTGACGAGCTCGGCCGGAAGCTTCTGCTTCGCGAGCAGCTCCGGGTGCACGCGCACGACGAGCACCTCTTCGTAGTAGGAGCGGTTGAAGATGCCGATCCGGCCGCGTTCGGGCAGCAGCTTCGCGCACCGCCACAGGAAGTCGTGGTCGAGGTCCTCGGACGAAGGCGCCTTGAACGCCACGACCTGGCACCCCTGCGGATTGATGCCGGACATGACGTGCTTGATCGCGCCGTCCTTTCCGGCCGCGTCCATCGCCTGGAAGATCAGGAGCAGGGCCCAGCGGTCCTGGGCGTAGAGCATGTCCTGCAGCTTGGCGAGGACCTCGATGCCGTGCCGGAGCGCCTCCTTGGCGGCGGGCTTGTCTTCCGCCTTGAGCCACGCCGTGTCTCCCGGGTTCACGTCGTCGAGGCGGAATTTCTCGCCGTCCTTGATCCGGTAGAGGCGCGCCAGCTTCTGCGCCCGGTCGACGAGCTCTTCGAGTGGCAGCTCGGGAAAAACTTCTTTCCGATCCTCCGGGCCGACTTTCGCCACGTCGTCCTCCTGTCGTTCTCCGCCGGCCACCGTCTCGCGATTCACTCGGTGGACGCGCCGCCAATGCTAGTGCAGGACGACCGGAGGCCCGGGCGGATTTGCCGAAACCCGGGCACTTGGGCTATGTCTGTGCCGAGGAAATCTTGAGTTCTGTCCGCAAGGAGTTGCTCCGCAATCCCCTGAACTGGCTCCTCCTCGTCGTGCCCGTGGTCCTGGTCGCCGAGCATCTTCGGCCCGAAGCCCACACGCTGCTCTTCGTCCTCTCGGTGGTGGCGATCGTCCCGCTCGCGGGATTGCTCAGCCACGCGACGGAGAGCATGGCGGCCAAGACGGGCGACGCCGTGGGCGGGCTTCTCAACGCGACGCTCGGCAACCTGACCGAGCTCGTCATCGCGATCGCGGCCCTGAAGGCCGGCATGATCGATCTCGTCAAGGCGTCCCTGACGGGAGCGGTCGTCACCAACAGTCTCTTCATGCTGGGCGGCTCGTTCCTGCTCGGCGGGCTCAAGCATCGCGTCCAGGAGTTCAACCCGCGCAATGCGCGCGTGCAGGCCAGCATGCTCCTGCTGGCGACAATCGCGCTGGTGATCCCTTCCGCCGTGGCCCGGGTCGACCGCCTGAACGTTCCCTCCTTCACGCTGCCGCTCTCCCTGAGCCTCAGCTTCATCCTGCTCCTGACC
Organism: Acidobacteriota bacterium; assembly: GCA_046725935.1. Taxonomy (GTDB): domain Bacteria; phylum Acidobacteriota; class Thermoanaerobaculia; order UBA5066; family Gp7-AA6; genus DAHUXD01. The sequence continues at coordinate 1,539 of JBKOZO010000184.1, forward strand.
TACGGGCTGAGCCTCTTCTTTTCGCTCAAGACGCACCGAGACTTCTTCGCGGGCGCTGAGGGCGGGGAGCACGAAGAGCCATGGCCGCTTCCGGCCGCGCTCGTCACGCTGATCGTGGCCACGGTCTGCATCGCCCTCGTCAGCGAGATCTTCGTCGGAGCGGTTCAGGAGGCCTCGCTCGCCTTCGGGATGTCGAAAGCCTTCGTGGGCTTCATCGTGGTCTCTCTCGTCGGCGCCGCCGCCGAGATCATGGCTGCGTTCTCCGGAGCCCTCAAGAACCGGCTGGACCTTTCGGTCGGAATCGCGATGGGCAGCTCCGTACAGATCGCTCTTTTCGTGGCGCCGGTGTTGCTGTTGCTGAGCTACGCCGTGTCTCCCTCGCCGATGGACTTGAATTTCGGTGGCGCGCAAGTGCTCATGGTCCTGTTGACCACTTTGACGGTCACCGGTGTCGTCTCGGGTGGACAATCCGGGTGGTACTCGGGCGTGCAGCTGCTCGCGGTCTATGCGGTTTTCGCGGTGACGCTCTACCTCATTCCGAACTGACGGCGATAGGCTTCCGCTAACGGATCGTTACGGAGGCTGAGATGTTTACTCTGTGCGTCATCCGAGCCCGACTCTCGGGATTTCTGGGTTGCGCGCTCGTCGCGACGCTGTGCGCTTTTCTGGCCGCGCCCACGGTCACCGCTCAGCAACCCACGCCCGCGGCGGCGCCGACGTCGACGACGACAGCGCCCGCGGCAACTCCAGAGGAAGCGCCAAAGCTCACGGCTGACCAGCTCGAGTCGCTCGTCGCGCCGATCGCGCTGTATCCGGATCCACTGCTCGCCCAGGTTCTCGTGGCTTCGACGTATCCGCTCGACGTCGTGCAGGCGCAGCAGTGGCTGGCGAAGAACTCGAATTTGAGGGGCGACGCGCTGGTGAAGGCGGCCGAGCAGCAGTCCTGGGATCCGAGCGTCCAGGCGCTCGTTTCGATTCCCGAAGCGCTCAAGGTCCTGAACGAGAACATCAAGTGGACCGTCGACCTCGGCGATGCGTTCCTCGCGCAGCAGAGCGAAGTCATGGACGCGGTGCAGCGGCTGCGCGCCAAAGCCAAGGACTCGGGCAAGCTCACATCCACCGAGCAGCAGACGGTCGAAACGAAGGTCGTCGAGCAGAAGACCGTCGTCGTGATCGAGCCCGCGAGCACCGAGGTGGTATACGTCCCGACCTACAGCCCCACGGTCATCTGGGGACCGCCCGTGTATCCCTATCCCCCGATCTACTACCCGCCCTACTACGCGGGAGCCGCCTGGGTCGGCTTCGGCGTCGGAATCGCAATCGGCATCGGCATCTCCGGGGGCTGGGGCTGGGGCTGCGGGTGGGGCGGCAACAACACGATCAACATCAACAACAACAACAACTACGTCAACCACCACAACCGGCAGAACAACGTCAACCGCAGCGGCAACAGCAACTGGCAGCACAACGCGCAGCAGCGCGGCGGCGCTCCCTACAAAGACCGGGCCACGGCCAACAAATACGGCGGCGGGACCCGCGGGGACTCGATGCAGTCGCGGCAGTCGCAGGCGCGGTCCCGTCAGAGCCAGAGCGCGGGCCGCGGAGGCGCGAGCGCCTCGAACCGGAGCTCGGGCAGTTTCGACCGCGGAGGCTCGGCCGGGAGCCGCGGCGGCAGCAGCTTCGGCGGCGGCTCGAGCTCCAGCCGCGTCGGCAGCCGCGACGTCGGATCGAGCTCCCGCGGATCCTCGAGCGCGTTCAGCGGTTCCCGGAGCGGCAGCAGCGCCCGCTCGTCGAGCTCGCGCGGAGCCTCGAGCATGGGAGGTATGTCCCGAGGCGGTGGCGGAATGTCGCGGGGCGGCGGCGGCGGACGGCGGCGGTGAGGGAGAAATCATGACGAACCAGGAGATGCGCACGAAGTCCTTGAGTGTGTTCGCGGCCGTAGCGGTCATGTCGATCGCCCTCTCCGTACGAGCCGCCGAACCGGCGCCCGGGCCTCGGACTTTCGATACACCGCGCCAGGCGGCCGACGCTCTCGTCCAGGCGGCCGAGGCCGGCGACGTACAGGCCATCGTCGCGATGTTCGGTCCCGCCGGCAAGGACATCATTCCGTCGGGCGACCCGGTCGAAGACAAGAACGACATGGCGAGATTCGCCGAACGGGCCCGCGAGAACATGGACGTCTCCCTGGCGTTCGGCAATCGAAATCGGGCGGTTGTGACCGTCGGGAACGACGACTGGCCGATGCCCGTTCCGATCGTCCGGACGGCCAGCGGGAAATGGCAGTTCGACGCGAAGCAGGGACGCCGGGAGATCCTGTCCCGCCGAATCGGGGAAAACGAGCTCGACGCGATCGAGGTCCTTCGCGGTTACGTCGAGGCGCAGCACGAGTACGCCTCCGAGGACCGCGACGGGAGCGGCATCCACCAGTACGCACCGAAGGCGATCAGCACTCCCGGCAAGCACGACGGGCTGTCGTGGTGGAACGCGGACAAGACGCCCGGCGGGCCCATCGGGGACGAAGTCGCCAAGGCCATCGCCGCCGGCTACACGAGCAAGGCGGAGCCCTACAACGGCTACTACTTCCGCATCCTGACCGCGCAGGGGTCGGCGGCGCCGCTGGGGGCGCGGGACTACATCGTGAAGGGGATGATGATCGGAGGATTCGCGGCGATCGCCTGGCCCGCGAACTACGGCGTGACGGGCATCCAGACCTTCATCGTGAACCACGACGGCCTGGTCTATCAAAAGGACCTCGGACCCGAGACCTCGAAGATCGCTCCCGGCATCAAGGCGTACAACCCGGACAAGACCTGGATCGTGACGGAAGACGCGGAATAGACGTGAGCTCCGCCGCGAGTCCGGCCCCGGAACCGACGCGGGCCGGCCTCCGCGTCCTCGATCCGACCGAACGATTCTCCGAGATTCTGTTCGGCCTGATCATGGTCCTGACCTTCACGGGCGCGCTGAGCGCCGCCACGAGCGGCCGCGAGGAAGTGCGGACGATGCTCATCGGCGCGATCGGGTGCAACCTCGCCTGGGGGATCGTCGACGCAATCATGTACCTGCTGAACGCGTTCGGCATGCGCGGCCGCAACCTCCTCACGCTGCGGCAGGTCCGGAACACGCGCGACCCCCGGCAGGCGCGCGAGCTCATCGCTGACGCGCTGCCTCCGATCGTCGCCGCGACGTTGCGCCCCGAGGAGCTCGACTCGATCCAGCAGCGCCTGGCGGCGCTCCCAGAGCCGCCCGCGCGAAGGCTCTATCGGGAGGACTTCCGCGGCGCTCTAGCCGTCTTCCTCCTCGTCTTTCTCTCGACGTTCCCGGTCATCATTCCCTTCCTGCTGATGCACGACGCGAGGCCGGCGTTGCGCGTCTCGAACGCGATCGCCCTCGCGTTGCTGGCCTACGGGGGCTACAAGCTGGGGAAGTACTCGGGTTACTCGCCGTGGCGGATGTCGTTCGCCATGGTCGGCATCGGCCTCGTTCTCGTGGCGATCACGATCGCGCTCGGCGGATGAGGCCAGCGGGTCGGCTCGCGCTGGCGGCCCTGCTCCTTCTTCCCGGCGCCGCGTCGGCGCAGGAGGCGGCGCCCGCGACGCCCGGCGGAGAGAAGACGGCCTGGGAAATCAACGCCAGCGTCTACGGCTACTTCATACCCCAGGACACGGACTACGGGCAGCCGACGGTGACCGCGGACCGCGGCGCGCTGCACCTGGAGGCCCGCTACAACTACGAAGGAATCGACACGGGCTCCGCGTGGGTCGGCTGGAACTTCGGCTTCGGCGACAAGCTGCGGCTGGATGCGACGCTCATGGCGGGTGGAGTCTTCGGCGACACGAACGGCGTCGCCCCCGGTTACGAGCTGACGTTGTCCTGGGGGCCGCTCGAGCTCTACAGCGAGGGCGAGTACGTCATCGACGTCGAAGATTCGTCCAACAACTTCCTGTACAACTGGGCGCAGCTCGGCTACTCGCCCTTCGAGTGGCTGACGGCGGGCTTTGCCGCCCAGCGCACGCGCACGTACCAGACCGGTCTCGACGTCCAGCGCGGACCCTTCCTCGGCTTCACCTACAAGAACGTCTCGCTGACGGTCTACGTCTTCAACGCCGACGAACAGTCGCCCACGGTCGTCTCCTCGCTCGCCGTATCGTTTTAGCGTCGCGTCCGGAGGAGCCGGTTGACCGGTCCTCGAAGGACGATGTACGGCACGATGGCGAGGAGCGTCGCCACGATCAGGGCCTCGACCGGGTGGAAGGCCTGGAACACCGCCGCCTGATACACGAGATCGATGGCCACGGCCGTCACGAGGACCTTGCCGACGTCACGCCAGCCCTCCCTCAGGAGGTCCGGCCGGCGCTCCCCGTGCGCGAAAACAGACCACAGGTAAGGGGATCGTCCTTCCCGGGCGTCACGGAGGCCCGCGCGCACCGCGAAGAAAGCGGCCACGCCCGGCTGGAGGACGAGCCGGAACTTCATCGGGCCGCTGACCCTGCCGATCAGGTCCTGCCAGAATCGGGCGAGGTATTCGTCGATCGGGACCTCCGGATCGAATCCCGATCCTCTCACGTGGGCGGCGCGTCACTACAATCACGGCCGTGCCGCACGTCCTCGCCCTCGACCAGGGCACGAGCAGCTCTCGCGCCATCGTCTTCGACGCGCAGGGACGGCCGCTCGGAGTCGCGCAACGCCCTCTCCCTCCTCTCTTCCCGCAACCGGGCTACGTCGAGCACGACGCCGAAGCGATCTGGACGACGACGCGGGACGCGGCGCGGGAGGCGCTCGATCAGGCCGGCCTGGCGGCGGCGAACCTTGCGGCGATCGGCATCGCCAACCAGCGCGAGACAGTCGTCCTCTGGGATCGTGCGACCGGCCGCCCGGTGCACAACGCCATCGTGTGGCAGGACCGGCGCACGGCCGGCGCGTTGGAAAAGATGAAGCGGAAAGGACACGAGCCGGCTGTCCGTCGCAAGACCGGGCTGCTTCTCGACCCGTACTTCTCGGCATCGAAGCTGACCTGGCTGCTCGACCACGTGCCTGGCGCCCGGGCCAGAGCGCGCCGGGGCGAGCTCGCCGCGGGAACCGTGGACTCCTGGCTCGTATACCGCCTGACTGGCGGCCGCCTCCACGTCACCGACGTCAGCAACGCGTCGCGCACGATGCTCATGAACCTGCGCACCGGCGCCTGGGACCCGGATCTTCTCCGCCTCTTCCGGATCCCCGCTTCGGTGCTGCCCGAGATCCGTGCGTCGAGCGAGCGCGTCGGCGACACGGATGCCGGAGCTTTCGGAACGCCGGTCCCGATCGCGGCCATGATCGGCGATCAGCAGGCCGCGCTCTTCGGCCATCTCTGCACGCGGCCCGGCCTGGTCAAATGCACGTACGGGACGGGCTGTTTTCTGCTGATGTTCACGGGAAAGAAGGCGGTCACCAGCCGAAACCGTTTGCTCTCGACCGTCGCCTGGAAACTCGGCGAAGGTCCTCTGACCTATGCCCTCGAAGGAAGCGTCTTCGTGGGAGGCGCCGCCATCCAGTGGCTCCGCGACGGCCTCGAAATCATTCGCACCGCGCCGGAAGTCAATGCCCTCGCCGAAAGGGTCTCGGATTCCGGCGGCGTCGTCGTGGTACCCGCCTTCACCGGACTGGGCGCGCCGCACTGGGATTCCGAGGCTCGGGGAGCGATCCTGGGACTGACGCGCGGCTCCACGGGCGCGCACGTGGCTCGCGCCACGCTCGAGGGGATCGCATTCCAGGTCGCCGATCTCGCCTCGGCCATGGAGCGGGACACGCGCACGAGGCTCTCGGAGCTGCGAGTGGACGGAGGCGCCGCGGCGAGCGCTCTGCTCATGCAGTTTCAGGCGGACCTGCTCGGCGTCCGGGTCGCGCGGCCCGCCAACCTCGAGACGACCGCGCTCGGCGCCGCGCTGCTGGCGGGCCTGGCGGTCGGCCTGTGGCGGAGCGAATCGGACCTCGCCGCGGCGCGCACGACCGAGCGCGCCTTCATGCCGCGGATGCGCAACGCCGAACGGGATCGCCGGCGGCGCCTCTGGCACCGCGCTGTCGCGCGGGCGCGCGCCTGGGAGAGCGCCTGAGCCGGGCGCGCCGGCCTCGAGACTGAAGATTCCCTGAAGACGGGCCGAGCCGCGATCCAGACGCGCGGCTCCGGTGTAACCCCTCCTGAAGCCGGCCCGTTGCCGGCCTCGAGGAGGTTGCTTGAAGCCCCTGGATCGTCGTCGCTTCTTCAAGATATCGGCCGTTTCGCTGGGCGCCGGAGCGCTCTACCGATTCGCGGCGCCGGCGCTCGGCCAGGCCGGGGAGGCCGTGCGCCTGCTCGGACGAAAGAACGGAGAAACGCCGACGCCGTTCTCGTTGGTCCAGTTCTCCGACACGCACGTCGGATTCAACGGTCCGCCCAACCCCGAGGGCACACGCGCCTTCGAGCGCGCCGTCGAGATGGTCAACGCGGTGCGCCCCAGGCCCGATCTTGTTCTCTTCACGGGCGACCTGACTCACGACAGCGAGAAACCCGGGGAGCACGCCGACCGCATGCGGCTCTTCCGCAAGATCGCCGCGGGCCTCGAGGTTCCGAAGGTCCACTGCGTCCCGGGCGAACACGACGCCGCGCTCGACGGCGGCGTCCTCTTCCGCGACGCCTTCGGCGAGACCTCCTACTCGTTTGACCACCGCGGCGTCCACTTCATCGGGCTCGACAACGTCTCGCTGGGAAAGCCGGCGGTCGGGCGCGAGCAGCTTGCGTGGCTTCGCAACGACCTCGCGCGTTTCCCCACGACCGCGCCGATCATCGTCTTCACGCACCGGCCACTCTTCGATCTGAGGCCCGACTGGGAGTGGTTCACGAGCGACGGCGACCAGGTCATGCAGGCGCTCGCCCCCTACGAGAACGTCACGGTCCTCTACGGGCACATCCACCGCGAGCACGCGCACAAGGAGGGAAACGCCTCGCACTACGCCTCGCGCTCGCTGATCTTCGCGTTCCCCGATCCCGAGACCGGAGTCCCCAAGAAGCCCGTGCCCTTCGACGCCGCGAAACCGTTTCAGAACCTCGGCATCCGGCGCATCACCGCCGCCGGCGACGCCTCGCAGCCCGTGCGCGTCGACGAGGTGGAGCTGACCCTCGAGGAACACGCCGGCACGGTCGGAATGCAGCAACTCCGAAAGGAAGGAGAAGCCCTGTGAACGCCTCCCGTTTGACCCTCGCGCTCCTCTGCGCGGCCGCGCTCGCCGCGCCCGCCTTGCCCCAAGATTCGGACTCCGGTGCGGCGGCCACGACGGTCGCCATCGCGGCCAAACGTTTCGAGTTCCAGCCCGCCGAGATTCATCTCAAGGCGGGCGAGCCCGCGACGCTCGCCGTCACCAGCCAGGACGTGACGCACGGATTCTTCTCGCGGCAGCTCGGTTTCGACGAAGACCTTTCTCCGGGAAAGACCGTCGAGGTTCACCTCAAGCCCGAGAAGCCCGGGCGCTACACGGTCATCTGCGATCACTACTGCGGGAGCGGGCACGGCGGCATGAAGCTGACCGTCGTCGTCGAGTAGCGCGGAGCGGCATACGATGCGCCTGCGAGCACTGCCCGGCGGCGGCGCCCCCGGCTCGACGGAGATGGACAGGACGGACGAGGAGCTCCTCAAGGAACTCGCCGAGGGTCGCGAGGCCTCGATCGGCGTCCTCTATTCCCGGTTCGCCCCGATCGTCTTCGGCATGGCCCGCCACGCCGTGGACCGGGCCACCGCCGAAGAGATCGTCCAGGACGTCTTCCTCGCCGTCTGGAAGGGCGCCGCGTCCTTCGACCCGAACCGGGGATCCGCTCGCGCGTGGCTGCTCCAGATCGCCCATTACCGAATCGCCAACGCGCTCCGCAGCCGCAGCCGGCGCCCGCAGACCGCCTCCGACTCCGATTCCGAGAGGCTCGCGGACACGCCGGATCCCTCCCCCGATCCCGGAGAAGAGACCTGGGCCAGCCATCGCCGCGCGATCCTGCGCAGCGCGCTCGACGCCCTTCCCCCTCCGCAGCGACAGGCGCTCGGCCTGGCCTACTTCGAAGAGCTTTCCCACGGCGAGGTCGCCGAAGTGCTCGGGCTGCCCCTCGGCACCGCCAAGTCCCGGATCCGCGCGGGCCTCGCAGGTCTGCGCCGGAGCCTCGCGCCGATCGCCGCCGCGCTGGCGCTGGTCGTGGTGGCGGGACTCGCCGCGAACCTGATCGTAAGGCAGCGGGACCTCGCGCGCGACGAGAGGGCGCTCGCGATGCTGACGTCGAGCGACCTCGTCGCGCTGCGCCTCGGAGCCGCCGAAGGCGTCGCGCCAGAAACGCACGCGACCTATCGCTTCCGGCCGGGGGGGACGATGGCCGTGTTGACTCTGTCGCACTTCGCGCCCGCTCCTGGGGGTCAGACCTACCGCGCCTGGATTCTCGAGCCGTCCGGCTGGAGCCTGCTCGGCGACCTCCGCCCGGACGCGGACGGCAAGGCGCGGCTGATCGCCGACGGACCGCGCTTCGCGACGCGGCCGCAGGCCCTGGAGATCACGCGCGAATCCGGGACGGGACCGCAGCCAGCAGGACCAATCGTCGTGCGCTGGAGCGCGGGGGTGCCTTAGCCGGCGCCGCCCGCGCCGCGATCGTCGCGGCGCAGATAGATCGTCTGCGACGGAAACGCCAGCGAGGTGCCAGCGCCTTCGACGATGTGGATGATCTTCAGAAGCAGCTCTTCCTGGATGGCATCGAATCCGGGGCGGTCGGCGGCCCGCACGTAGGCGAAAATCTCGATCTCGAGCGCCGAGGCCCCCAGGCGCGCCAGCTGCACGCGCGCGTCTCGAGTCTGTACCCGGGGCTCGGCCGCCAGCATCTCGCGCAGGCCGGCCAGGATTTTCTCCAGCTGCTCCGCCTTCGTGTCGTAGACGAGGCCGACCACCGGGTGAAACCAGAACTTGTCGCGGCGCGACAGATTCTCGATCTGCGAAGAGGCCACGGCACCGTTCGGGATGCTCAACACGGTCCGCTCCTGCGTGCGGATGCGCGTCGCCCACAGCGTGATGTCTTCGATCTCGCCCAGGGGCGCGGCCCCGATGCGGCAGACGTCCCCGACCGAAAGTGCCCGATCCACGAGCACGGCGATTCCGCCGAAGAGATTCTCGAGGCTCTTCTGCGCCGCGAAGGCGAGAACGAGACCGCCGATGCCGAGGCCGGCGAGCGTGGTGGTCAGATTCACGCCGAAGAAGGCGAGGCCGAGGAGAAGGACGATGACGAACGCGACGATCTTCAGGAATCGCCGCAACAGCGACAGTGTCGTCTGGCGCCCGGCCGCGCCCCCGATGTACCGGGCGAAGACCCGCCGATCCAGGGCGTCCACCATGCGCGACAGGAGCCAGAAGAGGCCGCCGAGCAACAGAACGGCCAATATGCGGTTGTAGAAGAGACGGTAGAGCGCGGAAATGCCCATCCATTCGACCGCCGCCCGGTGCAGCAGGAGCGTGAGCAGAAAGGTCACCGGGCTCTGGGCGCCCGGCACCCAGACCCGGACCGGTGACGCCGGATCGCCTTTTCGTACGAGGCGCGCCAGCGCGAAGGTCAGGCTCACGAGGACCCACGCGATTCCGTACAGGATCGGGAACAGCAGAAGGAACGCGGTGACCTGCCAGAGTGGCATCGCTCCCAGCCGCGTCCGGACCATGAAACGGGGCAGCTTCCGGTCGAGGTCCAGCAGTTGCAGCCGATCGTAGACGCGCCGGCACTCACGGACCGTGTCCCAGGAAATCAGCCAGATCGGCGGCTTCCCGTCCTCGACACGAACGAGCACCACGTCGAGATTCCCGCGAACCTGGGCGACCTTCTCGAGATCGGGCGGCAGGCCGTCGCCGCTGGTCCCCTGCGGGTTGTGGCTGACGAGGTCGAGGTCGCGCGTGATCAACCGATGGTCGAAGACCACCTGCAGCTGGCGCGCGATCTCCTCGCGGGCGCTCGAGAGCGCGGGGGGGATCTGCAGGTATTGGGACGCGGTCTTGTAGTTGCCGTTCTCCACGGCGTTGAGGAATCCGAAGAAACAGCCGTGTGGCGTTTCCCGCCCGTACGGGTCCGCCTCCGGCTCCGCCGCGGGCGTCGGAGTCGGACCCGCCGGCACACCCGGCAGCCTCAGCTGCGCCGCCGCGGGCGCTGCGGCGCCGATCGCCAGAGCGAGCAGGATCACGGCCCGCCGCCGGCCGGATGGAGGATGCGACATCGCCGCGTCGATCTTAGCGAACGCTCACCGGTGCGCGCGGATCAATCATTTCGGGTTTCCGCACTCTTCGAAGTCAACTGCAGGGACACGAGACGCCCGATCAGGATCGCCGGATAGAGCTGCCCGATCAGAGCCTCCGCGACCACCAGTGCGCGGGCGATGGGATGGACGGCAGTGACGTCACCGTACCCCACCGTCGTGAGCGTCACGAAGCTGAAGTACCCCAGAACCTGCGAATGAAGGCCTTGTTCGTTCGCGGGAACTTGGAACGAGCCCGGCTGCAGAATGTCCAGCAACTGGTACGCCGACGCCCAGATGAGCCCGAGGAGGAGGTAGACGACGATGGCGCCCTGGATCCGGTGGGCCGTGATCGGGCCTTCCCGGAACACCTGCTTGAGCACGAGCGCGGTCAGCAGGACGAGGAGAGCAATCGTGAACACCTCGATGGCGACCGCCAGCCACGGCCGCGGCGCCACGCTGTGCGTCCAGCGCACGACGATCGCGCCGACCAGGAGCGCGGTGGTGATCCAGCCGATCGCACGGCGGCGGAAGGTGGCAAAAACGCCCGAGAGAAAGAGGAGGCAGAACGCCGCGTGGAGCACCACTCCGGGCAGAATCCCGAGCGACACGAGCGGCGACGCGACGAAGATCGCGAGGATGAGAAACGCCAGCATCGCCGAGAGGCCCCAGTCCGCTCTCCAGAGCACGCCCGTATCGGGAAGCCGCGGCATCGGTCAGTAGCCTTCGCCGTCGGCCGGCGCCGCCGCCTTGCCGCGGTGAAAGCGGAACAGGAACACGAAGTAGAGAATCGCCAGCGGCATCCCGACGAAGAGCCAGCCCAGAGCCGTCCGGAGACCCGCCGGATCGCCGCTCGCGTTGTACGCCGTCATCGACCGGGCGGGATCCCCCGTGGCGCGGAGCAGCACCGGGAACACGCAGGCGGCCGTCGCCGTCGAGAGCCCGGCGAGGAAGGCGCAGGAGCCCAGGAACGCGGCGCGGTCCCGTCCGCGCGCGAGGCCCGCGAAGGCCGTGGCGAGCCCCGCCAGCGCCAGGGCCGCGAGCAGCCACGCGAGCGGCCGCCGCGCGAGCGCCGGGAGGAAGGCGTCGTTGACGCGGATCGTCGCCACGGTCACGAGAGGCCAGAGAACCGCCGTGACGGTGAACGCGAGGTGGGCGATGCGGCGACTGCGTTCCCGGACAGTTCCGTCCGTCTTCCAGACCAGAAACGCGCCTCCGTGCGCGACGAGAGCGGCGAGGGCGAAGACGCCGACCGAGACCGTGTACCAGTCGAGAATGCCCACCGGCGGGCGAGCCGAGAAGTCCGTGAAAAGAGGCAGCGCGAACCAGCCGTCCGCGGAGAGCGGAACGCCGCGGAGCAAGTTCCCCAGCGCCGCGCCGAAGAACACCGGCAAGAGCAGGCTCGGCAACCAGAAAAAGAAGTCGCAGGCCTGCTTCCAGACGGGGTCGGCGACGTGGTTGCGGAACTCGATCGAGATCCCCCGAAAGACCAGGCACCAGAGAACGAGGAAGATCGCGAAGTAGAAGCCGGAGATTCCCGCCGAGAGCACCCGCGGGAAGCTCACGAAGAGGGCTCCCCCGGCGGCCAGCAGCCACACCTCGTTGCCGTCCCAGTACGGGCCGATCGCCGCGAGGACTTGGCGGCGCTCCGCGTCGCTCCGGGCCACGGTCAGATGGAGTGCGCCGGCGCCGAAGTCGAAGCCGTCGAGCACGACGTAGGCCGTCAGCATGAAGACAGCAAGTCCGTACCAGAGCTCAGCCATGCGCGGCCTCCGGCGTTCCGGCCGCCGCCGAAAGCGCGACCGGGCCGTGCGCGATCTCGCGCGAGACCAGGAACAGGAAGAGCACCGAGAGAAGCGCGTAGAGGCCGCAGAACCCGATCAACGTGAAGAGCGCCGTCCCCGCGTGCACGGTCGGGCTCGCCCCCTGGGCCGTGCGGAAGAGACCGTAGACGAGCCACGGCTGGCGGCCGAGCTCCGTCGTCATCCACCCGGCGGTGACGGCGATGTACGGGAACGGGAACGCCATCATGAGAATCCAGAGCATCGGCCGGCTTCGCTCGAGGCGGCCGGTCCAGGCCAGAAGCGACGCGGCTCCCATGATCGCGATGAAGATCGTCCCGAGGCCCGCCATGATGTGGAACGCGTAGTAGAGCAGCGCGATGTTGTCGGGCCAGTCGCTCTCGGGGAATTCCTCCAGTCCCTGCACGGCGCTGTCGGCGTGGCCGAAGGCCAGAATCGAGAGGATGGCCGGGACCTCGATCGGATTGTCGAGTTTGCGCTCCGGTACGTTCGGCTGCCCGATCAGCGTGATGCCCGCGCGGGGACCCGAGCGGAAGCGGCCTTCCATAGCGGCGAGCGCGACCGGCTGGTGCCGGGCCACGAGCTTGGCCTGGCGGTCGCCCGTCGGGAAGGCGACGAGGAGGCTGGACGCGAAACCCGCCGCGACCCCCAGCCGGAGGAAGAGACGGGCCGTCTCCGTGTGCCTCCCCTGGAGCAGGTAGAAGGCGCCGAGCGCGGTCACGACGAAGGACGCCGTTACGACCGCCGAGGCCTGGTTGTGGAGATACTGGGCGATCGCCCACCGGTTCAGGACGAAGGCCCAGAAATCCTGGAGGACCAGGACACCGTCGGACCCGAAGCGGTGCCCGACGGGACGCTGGAGAAACGCGTTCGTCGCGATGATGAAGTAGCCCGAGAGCCAGCTTCCCACGAAGAGCGCGAGGGCCGCGGCAAAGTGTCCCCTCTTGCCCAGCCGCCGCTCCCCGAACACGAGCAGCGAGAGAAATGCCGACTCGAGGAAGAATGCGAAAACGCCTTCCATGGCGAGGGTGTGGCCGACGACGTTGCCGGCGTAGCGCGAGAACTGCGCCCAGTTGGTGCCGAACTGGAACTCCATCGGAATCCCGGTGACGACGCCGACCGCGAAGTTGATCCCGAAGATGCGGATCCAGAACCGGGCGGCGTCGTTCCACCGGTCGCCGCCGGTCCTCAGGCCCAGGGCCTTCATCACCACGATCAGCAGCGCCAGCCCCATCGTCAGGACCGGGAAGAGGTAGTGGTAGACAATGGTGAACGCGAACTGGAGGCGATGGAGAAAGAGAGGATCGCTCAACCCCGCACCTCACTCCCGGGCGGTTGACGGATCGGTTTCCCCGCAAATATATTCTGGACGGCTTCGATTCCCGACCGGAATTGCCATGAGCCCCGCCCGCCAATTACGAGGAGGTAGTCCGTGAAGAGTCGTGTCTTTCGCTCTGTCCTGTGCGTGCTGGCTTCCGTCAGCCTGACGGCGCCGGCGCTTCTTGCGGCCGACGTCACACTGGCCGCGGTCCAGTATCCCGAGGGAAGCGGGGTCGACGTCAACCTCGTGCCCACGAACCGCGTGGCCCCGGCGCAGGCCGAGGCCGAGGTCAAGTTCAGGAACGGCCAGGCCAACGTCGAAGTCAGCTACAAGAAGCTTCCGCCGGCGACGCTCTTCGGCGGCGACGTCACGTCGTACGTCGTGTGGGCCGTGGCCCGGGACGGACGGGCCGAGAACCTGGGAGAGCTGATCGTGCGCGATCCCAAGGGCAGCGCGACCTATCGGACAGGCCAGAAGGAATTCGGCCTGCTGATCACCGCGGAGCCGTATCCGCTGGTCACGCGCCCCTCCGAGCTCGTCATCTTCACGTCCGCGCCGCCGCCGGTGAAAAAGGCGCGGTCGACGCCGGTCACGATCCCGAACCTCCACGCGCCGGCCGCGGTCGGCAACCCGCAGATCGGCTCGCTGACCTACACGGGATCGGAGCCTCTCGACATCGTGCAGGCCCAGGCCATCCTCGCGCAAGCGCAGCGGATCGGCGCCGACAAGTACAACTCCGACGCCATGCGCGAAGCCAACGTCACGCTGGCCCAGGCCACCAACTCCTACAACGCCGGAAACAAGAGGCAGGGCGTGGACTACGCCCGGCGGAGCGTCTCGCTCTCCTCCACCGCGATCCGCGATACGCAGCGCCGGATGGACGAAGAAGCCGCCGCCGCCGCCGCGGCCAAGCGGGCCGCCGAGATGCAGTCCCTCGAGCAGCAGCGCACGGCCGCCCAGCAGGACGCGGCCGTTTCCCGCGAGGCGGCGCTCTCCGCGCGCGAACAGGCGATCGCGGCCAAGGAGCAGCTGGCCCAGTCGCAGCAGCAGCTCTCTCTGGCGCAGCAGCAAGCCGCGGCCGCCCAGCAGCAGATGACGTCGCTCCAGCAGCAGGCCCAGCAGGCGCAGATGGACGCGGCCGCCGCCCAGGAGCGTGCCGCGGCGGCGGGACTCTCCGCCGAGGCCGCCGATCAGGCCCGGCGCGACGCCGACGAGGCGCGCCGCCGTGCGGAGGAGCTCGCGTCCCAGGCGACCGCCGCGCGGACCGAGGCCCAGCGCGCGAGCGCAGAAGCCGCGGCTCAGGCCGCGGACCTCGAGAAACAGAAGCAGGCGCTGCAACAGCAGGTCGGCCAGAGCGAAGCCGAGATCGCAAAGCTGCGCGCCGAGCGCAACGATCTGGAGTCGCGTCTGACCGGCGCCCTCTCGGAAGTCGCCCAGATCACCCAGACGGCCCGCGGCGTCGTGGTGAGCCTGCCCGACATCCTCTTCGACACCAACAAGGCGACCCTGAAGCCCAACGCTCAGGTCGCGCTGGGCAAGCTCGCGGGAATCGTGTCGGTCTTTCCGAACATCAATCTGCGCGTCGAGGGCCACACCGACTCGACGGGCACGGACGCGATCAACAATCCCCTGTCCCGCGATCGCGCCAACTCCGTCATGGCGTTCCTCCGGCAGCAGGGCGTTGCGGCAAGCCGGATGAGCGCCGAGGGCTATGGCTCGAGGATCCCGGTCGCCGACAACGGCACCGTCGAGGGACGCGCCAAGAACCGCCGGGTCGAGATCATCCTGGCGGAGGGGACGATTCAGCCGGCGCGCTGAGAAATGACCGGTAGGGGCGGGGCTTGTCCCCGCCCACTCCCGGGCGGCCGCAAGGGCCGCCCCTACGGATTCGGCGTCTTCTCCTTCTCGATCTCTCCGGTCATCGGGACGAAGCGGACGGGGATGATGCTCCGCTCGGTGATCCGTCCGTCGGGCTCGCGCGTGAATACCTTGAGCTCCTGGAAGAACGTTCCGACGGGGATGACCATCCGGCCGCCCGGGGCGAGCTGCTCGATGAGCGGCTGCGGGACGCTCTCGGGCGCGGCCGTGACGATGATGCCGTCATAGGGTGCGTGCTCGGGCCACCCGCGGTAGCCATCCCCTTCGCGCACCGTCACGTTCTTGTAGCCGAGCTCCGTAAGCTTCTGGGCGGACGCGCGGGCCAGCTCCGGCAGGATCTCGATCGAGTAGACCTCGTCGGCGATCTCGCCGAGCACCGCGCTCTGGTACCCCGATCCGGTCCCGATCTCCAACACCCGCGCGTGGTCGGGCAGGGCCAGAAGCTCCGTCATGAGCGCGACGATGTATGGCTGGGAGATCGTCTGGCTCCCGGCGATCGGCAGCGGATGGTCTTCGTACGCGCGCGCACGCTCGGAGGGCTCGACGAAGAGGTGGCGCGGCACCTTGCGCATCGCCGCCAGCACGCGCGGATCACGGACGCCGCGCGCGGCGATCTGCGTTTCCACCATCGTCGCGCGGCGGCGGGCGTCGGCGTCGTCCCGGCTCGACTGCACCCCCTTACCCTCCCGGCGCGAGCCACAGCCGCCCGCCGCGGCGAGCGCCAGCGAGAGCAACGATACCGCCATGCCGGCGGCCGCCCGCGAGATCATGGCACCGCGGCCTCGTACGCGATGCGGCCCCCGACCACCGTCATGACCGGCCGGACCGCGAGGATCTTCTCGGCCGGCACCGTCAGCGGGTCTCCCGAGAGAACGGTCAGATCTCCCGCGGCGCCGACGGCGATCCGGCCGCGCCACTTCTCTTCGAAAGCCGCGTAGGCGGCGTCGGAGGTGAAGAGCGCCACGGCCTCGGCGCGCGAGAGCGCCTGATCCGCGCGCCATCCCCCGGGAGGCCGGCCCGACGCGTCCTGGCGCGTCACCGCCGCGTACAGCCCCTCGATCGGATTCTCGGATTCCACCGGAGCGTCGCTGCCCCCGGCCAGCCGCGCGCCCGCATTCTTAAGGCGCCGCCAGGCGTATGCCCCCGCGATGCGCGACGTACCGAGACGCGCCTCGGCCCAGACCATGTCGGAAGTCGCGTGCGTGGGCTGGATCGAAGCGATCACGCCGAGTTGTGCGAACCTCGGGAAGTCCTCCGACGCGATGACCTGGGCGTGCTCGATGCGGGGACGCTGCCCTCCTTCCGGCGCGCGAGGCGCCGCGGCGGCGGCGGACGCGTATGCGTCGAGCACGATCCGGTTGCCCCTGTCGCCGATCGCGTGGACCCAGAGCTGCCAGCCCGCCCGCCGCGCGTCGAGCGCCACGGCGGCGATCCTCTCGGGCGGAGTCAACAGCAGCCCCCTGTGGCCCGGCTCGTCGGAGTAGTCCTCGAGCAGCGCCGCGCCGCGGCTACCGAGCGCGCCGTCGGCGTACGCCTTGATCGCACGGACGGTCAGAAAATCCGAGCCCCCGCCGACACGGGGACCCTTTGCGAGAAACGCGGGCAGCTGGGCCGGGTCGGGCGACACCGTCGCATACACGCGGATCGGAAGAGCGCCGCGCGCGGCCAGGCGCTCGAGGGCCGCGATCCCGTCCGCGTCGTAGCCCGAGGCGTCCTGCACCTCGGTCAATCCGACGCGCGCGCACGCATTTGCGCCCGCAGCGAGCCAGCGCTCCCGGTCGGCGGGCGTGGGCTCCGGCATCGCCTTGACCGCGAGGTCCATCGCGTTGTCCACGAGCACGCCGGACGGCGACCCGTCGGCACGGCGGAGGATGCGGCCGCCGTCGGGGTCCTTCGTGTCCGCACCGATTCCCGCCGCTCGAAGCGCCGCGGTGTTGACCCAGAGCGCGTGGCCGTCGACCCGGCGCGCCGCCGCCGGGCGATCCGGCAGGACGGCGTCGAGATCGCGCGCGTCGGGAAACTGTTTTCCGGGCCAGAGGTTCTGGTCCCAGCCCCTCCCCTCGGCCCAGACACCCGGAGGCAGCTTCGCCGCAGCCCCCGCGACGCGGTCGGCCGCGCCGGCGGCGTCGGGCGCGCCTCGCAGGTTGGCGTTCTCCAACGACTTGCCGATTCCCAGAAGGTGCAGGTGCGCGTCGGTGAAACCGGGAAACACGAACGCGCCCTTCAGGTCGACCACGCGCGCGCCGGGGACGAGCCTGGCCGCCTTCGCCGGCTCGCCGACGAAGACGATCTGGCCGTCGTCGATCGCGATCGAGGTTTTCTGCGGCCGGGCGTCGGCCGCGACGTAGACCGTGCCGCCTTCCAACAGCAGATCCGCCGCCGGCGGGGCTCCCGCCAGCAGGAGGGTCAGCAGCAGAAACACGCGGAGAGTTTAACCCGCCTTGTTCGTGACCGACTCCGGCCGAGGATTACCGACGAGTCGGGCGAGCAGCAGCGTCTGGTCGTCGTACTGAGGGGCGTCCGCCACGAACGCGTCGACCTCGTCGAAGATCGTGCGGCAGAGAGCGTCCGGAGGGGAAGCGCCGTCTTTCGCCAGGATCCGCTCGAGACGGTCGAGGCCGAACTCCTCCTCGGCCCCGTTTAAGGCCTCGGTCACGCCATCGGTGTAGACGCAGAGCAGATCACCCGCCGAGAGAGAGATCGTCTCTTCCTTCCACGAGGCGTTCGGGAACATGCCCATCGGCACGCCCGTCGCGGTGAGCTTCTCGATTCCTCCGGACTTGCGCCAGAGCAGCGCCGGATTGTGGCCGGCGGAGACGTAGCGCAGCACGCCGGTGTCCGGCTCGAGAAGCCCGAAGAAGCACGTCAGGAACTTGCGCGTTCCCGCGAAGCGCTGGAGGTGCCGATCGATGCGGCCGATCAGGTCGGCCACCGTCTTCGCCTCGTCGATCTGGAGGTGCACGGCGGCGTGGACCGTCGACACGAGCAACGCCGCGGGGATGCCCTTGCCCGAGACGTCGGACACGAGGAACGCCAGACGCCCTCGCGAGAGCGGGAAGAAGTCGAAATAGTCCCCGCCGACCTGGCGCGTGGGAACGTTCTTCGCCGCGATCTCGAGGCCCGCGACGACGGGCAGATCTCTCGGCAGCAATTGCTTCTGAATCGCGGCCGCGAGCTCGAGCTCCCGCTCGATGCGCTCCTTTTCGAGGGCGTCGCGGTGAAGGCGCGCGGTCTCGATCGCCGCCGCGGCCTGGTTGGCAAAGAGTGAGAGCAGCCGCGCGTCCGTGGGCGTGAAGTCCAGCACGCGCCCGTCGCGCGACTCCTTGTCGGCCACCGCCAGAACGCCCAGACGGCGTCCCGAGACGGAGATCCCGACGGCGAGGTACTTGCTGCAGCCGCCGTCCCGCATGCCATCGCTCGGAGAGTCGTTGTTGATGAGGCCGCCTTCCGGCAGCGTCCACGTCATGCAGTCCTTCGGAACCAGAATCTCCCCGCCGACACTGCGCTCCAGGAGCACGCGGTCCGCGTCGTCGAACAACACCAGGGCGCCCTTGCCGGCGTCCGTCAGCGAGATCGACCGGAACAGCACTTCGTCGGCGAGGGCCGAGAGGTCGAGCTGGCCTCCGAGCGAGAGACCCAGGTCGTAGAGGGACTCGAGCTCGAGCAGCCGGGCCTTCAGCTCGAACTCGGCCTCGCGGACCTGCCGGGCGAGGCCGTGCGCTCCCACGAGCGCGCCGAGAAAGAACGCGAGGAGTTTCGCCTCTTCCTCCGGATGGTCGGGCGAGACTCCGAGAAGCCTCAGCGCTCCGTGGATCGAACCCTCCGCGAGCAGGGGCAGCCACAGCTCATCCTGGCGGCGGAAGATGCCCTCCGGCAGAGGCTCCGGAATCTCCCCTGGCGAGAGCGCCTGCGCGCTTTTCTCGCCGGTGCGGACCCAGGCGTCGCGCTCCCGCAGGTACAGGGTCGCTTCCTGCGCGCCCGTCGCGACCATGGCCGCATCGGCGACGCGCGAGGACAGCGGCTGATCGCCTCCCAGAATCGGGCCGACTCTCTTCCAGAGCTCGTCGAGGCGCACGGTGGACGAGGCGGGTCCCGTGGCGGTCATGTCCCTCTCAGGCGGTGTGTGTCGTGACGCTGCGGACGGCGTCCTCCTGCGTCGGATAAATCTCGGCGTACTGCGCCAGTCCCATGATGCGGAAGGTCTTGTCGATCGTGGGGGTCAGACCGCAGAAAGCGAGCACGCCCTTCTTGTCCATCACCTTTTCGAGCACCTCGATCAGGATCGAGATGCCGATCGAGTTGACGATGCGGGTTTTCTCGAGGTTCAGCACCAGGGCGCGGGCGCCCTGGTCGAGCTGCGCGTACGCCTCCTTGGCGATCTCCTCGCCGCCCTGGTTGTTGATGTAGCCGTCGGTCCAGAGGATCGCGACGTCGCCCCGGCGCTCCGACGACACCTTGCAGGACTCGCTCACTTGTATTTCCTCATCAGGATCCGCGTTCCCGTTTTCCCGGACGTGATCTCGACCTCGTCCATGAGGCTCTTGATGATCTGCAATCCCCAGCCGCGCTTGCGGTGACTATGGAACGTCTTTTCGGGGCTGGGCTTTTCGACGGACGACGAGTCGAATCCCTTCCCCTTGTCCAGGACCTCCACCTCCAGCCACTCCCTGCCCTTCGGCTCCCGACCCAGGCGGAACGTCAGGTGCAGCTGCTCGTCGCGGCAGTCGGCGTGTTCGAACGCGTTGATGCAGGCTTCCACGAGCGCGAGCTTGACCTCGTCGATCTTATCCCGCGTCATCGCGATGTATTCGCCGAGGGCGGCCGCCTGGGCGGTGGCCACGATCTCCATCTCCGGGGCGACGGGGATGGTCATGGATACTTCACGCGAGCCGGTGCTCTCGAGCCCGGGCGGAGCGGATCCTCCCTGCGACATGGGACCTGCTCGCCGGCTCCTAGAAGCGGAGGAAGAGTTGCAGTGACCGGATCAAGACGGAAGGCAGTCTATCGGACGCCGCCAGCACCAGCGTCAGCGCGAGCTCGCCGGCAAGAAGTCCCCAGAGGAGGTTCGCCGGCTCGAAGGCCTCAAGTCCGATCGCAAGGGCTTTTCTCATCACTGCGGCGTTCCGAAGGGGCAAGAGTCCTGCCACATCGCACCCGTGTGCGGAACCTCACCTAAGTCCTTCGGAAAGCGATAGTTAGAGGCGAAAGCCCTCGACGCCCGCATCGAGACATATTGTAACACAATGACACACCGGCAGTCTGCCGCGAACTGGTGCACAACTGCAAACTACTTATTTGATGTTAATTGGAGATTATATGTGACTGACTGTCACAGAGACTTATTGTCCCAATTGCTTCCGGTAAAGCGTCCGGCGGCTGATCCCGAGCAGTCTGGCGGCGCGGCTCTTGTTCCCACCTGCCATCCGCAGGACCCGCTGGATGTGGCGATCTTCGAGCTCCCGTAGATCCGCGATCTCCCCGTCCTCCGCGCTCGGGGCCGGGGGCTCGGCCAGGCGCAGCCCCGGCCGGGGCAGCCACTGCAGGTCCTCCCGCCCGATCGCTCCCCCTTGAGAGAGGGCCGCGGCCCCCTCGAGGAGGTTCTCGAGCTCTCGGATGTTTCCCGGAAAGTCGTGCGCCAGCAGGGCCGCGTACGCGTCCCGTTCGAGCGTCGGCACGTCCTTGCCCTCACGCGCCGCGAAGCGCTCCAGGAAATACCGTACCAGGCGCGGGATGTCTTCGCGGCGCTCCCGGAGCGGAGGCAGCTCGATCTCGACCACGCGCAGTCGGTAGTAGAGATCTTCTCGGAACTCGCCCCGGGCGATGCGGTCCCGCAGACGCGCGTGCGTGGCGGCCAGGACGCGAACGTCGATGGGCATGCGGCGCCGTCCTCCCACGCGCTCGATCTCGCGCTCCTGGAGCACGCGCAGGAGCTTGGCCTGGAGCGCCTGGGGCATGTCGCCGATCTCGTCCAAGAACAGCGTGCCGCCCTGCGCGGTCTCGAACCTTCCGGGCCGCGCCTCGACGCCCGTGGCCACGCCGCGCTCGATGCCGAAGAGCTCCGACTCGAGCAGCGTCTCCGGCAACGCGGCGCAGTTGATCGCGACGAACGGCTTTTCGGCCCTCTCGCTGCGGGCGTGGATCATGCGCGCCACGAGCTCCTTGCCCGTTCCGCTCTCGCCGGTCAGAAGAACGGAGATGCGCGACGCCGCCACGCGCGAAACCAGGTCCAGCACCCTCCGCGCCGCCGGGGAATCTCCGACGAACAGCCGCCCAGCCGCGGAGCGTCCGGTCTCGTCGCGCAGCCTGCGATTCTCTTCCTCGAGGCGTTCGCGTTCGCGCGTCAGCTTCTCTAAGTGACGTCGGTTTTCGATGGCCATGCCGCAGAGGCCCGCCAGCGACACCAGGAACCGCCGGTCTTCCTCGTCGAACGCGGCCTGGCCGCCGCGCCGGACCTCCTTGTCCGCCAGCACCAGGACGCCGATCGGTCTGCCGCCTCCGAAGATCCGGGCTCCCACGGCGGTCAGCACGGGACGTCCCAGGAGCTTGAACTTTTCGCGCGTCAGCGCCCCCTCGGCGTCCAGAACGTCGCGCAGGAACTCGTCCTGGGCGACCACGGTCTCGGCGGGCCTGCGGGGAAATCCCACGCGCGCCTCCGCCCGGCGGGCGCCCCCGTCGCCGAAGGTCGCGAGGTACCCCCGCGAGGCATCGAGGACGCCGACGACCCGCGAGAGGACGTCTTCCGCCAGCGCCTCCTCGTCCGGAAGGGCCGACAGGGACAGACCTGCGTCGTAGAGCGTCTCGAGGAGGAGAAGCTTGTGCTGGGTCTCGAAGTGGCGGGACCGTTCCATCAGGAGAGCGGGCTTCTCACTTGCCCGCGGCGAGCACCTTCTCGCGGCGCAGCTCCGCGACGGTCATCTCCTGCGCGCGCGTCGGGGCCCAGCTCGGATTCCACTTCCGGTTCTCCGCGATCAGCTTCTCGGCCGTGTCGAGATCGCCGCGCCGCGCCAGGACCTCGGCCACGTGGGCGCGGGCCTCGTAGATCAGCCGGCGATCGGGAAAAGACTTGTAGGGCGAGGGCGGTTCGGCGACCTTCTTCCACAGCGCGAACGCCTCGTCGGTCTTGCCCTGCTTCTCGAGGGCCTTGGCGGTCAGCATGAGCAGGCCGCCGTCCTGCGACTTGGGCTCGTAACCTTCGCCCTTGGGTTCCTTCGAGGCCAATTCTTCGAGCTTCGTCTTGATGAGCGCCAGTCTCGGCATCGCGGCCGCCGGATTCCCCGCGCACACGTCGCGGGCGGCGTCGGCGATGGCCCTATGGATTTCTCCGTACTTCGGGCTCGGCGCGATCTTCTCGAGCTTCGAGTGAATTTCCTCGACTCGCGCCGTATCCTCGTTCTCGCATGCCGCGCGGATCGCGCCATAGAGGTACTGGCGGCGACGATCGTCATTGTCGACCAGGTCCGACGCCTTGACGAAGCTGTCGAACGCCTTGGTGTACTCGCCCATGCCTTCGTACGCCACGCCGAGGTGGTCGTAGGAATCGACGAAGTCGGGCTTGATGGCGAGCGCCCGGTTGAGGTTCTCGATCGCCTCGTTGTAGCGGCCGGAGTAGGCCTGGACCTCGCCCAGAGAGTCGAACGGGTTGGCGTTGTCGGGCGAGATGAACTTGTACCTCTCCAGCGCTTCCACGGCCTTTTCGTAGTCGCCGCGCCAGCCGTAGTAGTAGCCGATCTGGTTGTAGGCCTCGGCGTTGTTGGGGTCGACCTCGAGGAGCTCTTGAAACGTCTTGATCGCCTTGTCGGTCTCGCCCTTCTGCAGCGCCCGGCTGGCGAGCACCATCGCGCCGCGCACGTCGTCGGGGTACTTCTGCTTCAGCTCCGTGGCGATCCGGACCGTGTCGTCCCACTTGTGCTCGGCCATCGCCAGCTCGATGCGGACGATGAGGCGCTCGCGCTCGGTCAGGCGCGCCTCTTCGCGCGCCGCCCGCTTGATCAGCGCGATCATCTGATCCTCGTCCTTGGCCTCGCGCGCGAGCCCCAGCATCGCCATCGCGAAATGGGGGTCGAGCTCCAGCGCGCGGGCAAAACCGAGACGCGCTTCCTTCTTGTAGAACCGGCGCTGGTTGGCCAGGGCCTCCTGATAAGCCTCGTAGGCGGCTGCGGAGGTGGTCGTCACGTCCCGGCGGCTGGACATGAAGAGGGCCGCGGCAACCCCCGCCCCCGCGAGGATCACGGCAGCCAGAACGATCAGCAGCAAGCGGCGACGCTTCATGTCCGCACCTTCCCTAACCCATTCATACGAATGACGGATCCCCGGGTTTTCCGCCCAGAATCAGCCCAGAATCCGCCCAAAATCGCCTCAATCCACCCTCAAGAACAGGAACGTCATGTCGTCGTATTGCTCGGCCCCCCCGACGTGGTCCCGGATGTCCGCCAGGACCTCCTTCGCAACCTCTTGCAGGGACGACCCCTTCTGGCCTTCGAGGCAGGCCATCAGCCGCTCTTCGCCGTAGGGGTTCATTTCTCCGTCCATGGCCTCCGTGAAGCCGTCCGTGTAGAAGAAGAGCGTATCCCCTTTTTTCAGGTAGAGCTCACAGGTGTCGTAGGGCACCTCTCGGAAGGCCCCCAGCGGCAGCCGGTGCTCGGGGGGGGCGATGAAGCTCGGGATCCCGTTGCCCGATCGCAGCAGGATCGGCAGGGGTTGCCCCCCGATCGCGTAGCGCAGGGTCATCGCCTCGGCGTCGAGTAGGAAGAACCCGAGCGAGACGAACATCCGCCGCTTGATCGCGTAGATACGGCGATTGGACTCCTGAAAGAGTGCCCCCGGGTCCGAGGTCGTGAGCGCGCGCGAATAGACGATCTCCTTGGCGGCCACCATCAGGAGCGAGGCTGGGACCGACTTGCCGGACACGTCGCCGATGACCATACCCAGCCGCCCGTCGTCGAACGAGATGAAGTCGTAGAAGTCTCCGCCGACCACGCGGGCAGGGATCGACCCGCCGAGGAAGGAAAACCCCGGCACTTCCGGCAGGTTCCTCGGCAGAAGGCTGGTCTGGATGTCTCGGGCGATCTCGAGGTCGCGTTTGAGCTCGGCCTGGCGCGTCATCTCGTCGTGCAAGAGCGCCGTCTCGATCGCCAGCGCCGACTGGTTGGCGAGTGTCGAGAGCAGGGAGAGATCCTCGCGGTCGAACCGCTCTCCGGAGAGCTTCTCTTTCAGCGCCACGATGCCCATCAGGCGTTCGCGGTAGACCAGCGGCACGAGCAGTCGGAAGCCCTCCTCGACCAGCCGGTCGCGGAATTGCTCGCTCTCGTCGTCGGCGAAATGGAGCGAAATCTCGGCGAGGTCCGAGGGTTTGCCTTCCTGGCGGAGCACGCGGCGCACGGCGGCCGACGGAGAGAGCCGGTCTCCCCGGCGGCTGCGGCGCTCGAGCCAGCCGTCGCGGTCGCGGAGCCAGATCGAGGCTTTCTCCAGCCGCATGGTCGCGGCGATCGAGGAGGTCAGGTAGTCGGCGATCCGGCCCAGGTCCAGCTCTCCGGTGATCGCCTCGCTCATCTCGAGCAGCGCCGACTGGTAGTCGAACTTCTCCCGGAAGAAGAGCTTGTCGAGCGGCGCCTGGAGCTTCCGGCGCAGGACCTCGAAGAGCGAGATGCCGACCAGGAAGAAGCCGAAGTTGAACAGGGGCGAGGCCGAGAGCCGCGAGCTCGCGAAGACCAGGTTCGCGAGCGCGACGACGCCGGCGTAGAGGCCCAGCAGCACCGCCGTCGTGGCCGCGTACAGGAACGTGCGCCGGACGATGACCCGCACGTTCAGCATCTGGAAGCGGACGATCGCGTAAGCGAACGTCAGCGGGATCAGGATCATCGGGATGATCCCGTAGAAGGCGTATTCGTCGATGCCGAACGCCGAGGGCAGGACGATGAAGAAGATCACGAAGGGGACCGTGCCCAGGATCGTGCCGACGAAGACATGGAACGCCTGGCGGCGCTCGCGCGGATCGTCGAGCGTGAAGGCCGAGTGCGCCAGAGCCATGAGGCCCAGCACCAGGTAGTCGCCGAGCAGGATCCAGGACGATAGCGGTGCGCCCGAGAGGACCGTCAGCTTCTCGCCCTGGATCTGCCGGAACACGTCGTAGAGGTAGACGAAGGGCGGAATCGCGTAGAGCAGGTAGAGAAGGCCCAGGCTCGTGGACAGGAAATCCTGCAGCCACACTTTCCAGCGTGCCGGCGGCTCCCCCGTCCACTCGTCGGCCTTGGCGAAGCGGAGGCGCTTGGGCCTCGGGAAGATCAGGAAGAAGTGGAGGAACACCGCGGGCAGGAGGAACAGGCTGACGGTGCCGGTGTTCTGCACGAAGATGTCGATCCACCAGTAAGACGCGGGCCGCAGGCGGCACACGAAAAACAGCAGGAACAGCACGCACAGCAGGAAGAACATCTGGGCCGAGCGTTCGTACGGCACCCGCACGAAGACGAAGAGGCCGATCAAGAAGAAAAGAAAGCCCACGACGACGGCGTAGAGGTAGGTCTTCCCGCCGAGGCGCTCGGAGGAGAGCTGGAGGCGCACCGTCCGCAGCTCCGAGCCCGCGGGCTTGGGCGCCGTCAGGCCCACGCACGGACCGCTGCGGACGAGGTAGTCGACCTTCTCTCCGATCCGGTGGCGGCGCAACTCCGCCGAAGCGTCGGAGGTCGTGTTCACGATCTTCTGGCCGATTCCCTGGACGCACTCGCCGGGCCGGATACCGGCCTTCTCCGCGGGCCCGCCGGCGACGACGGCGCGGACCGCGATGCCGTCTTTCGCGTAGGGTTCCGGCGCGATCCCGTCGTAGGGCCGAGCAGAGAACATGTCGGCGATCGACGCGATGGCGATGGCGAGGCCCAGGAAGCCGACGGCGAGGAGCCATCCCGGCCGCGATTCGGCCCTGGCGCGCCCCTCCGGCTGTGCGTTTCCCCCGTTCCCCACCCTCAAGCTCAATCTCGCGGACTGCCCATGTTAATCGGATTCCCGGGCCAAAAATGCCGCGAACCCTGTGTCATCCCGAGTGCAGCGAGGGATCCCTTTCGAGTCATGACGCAGCTCGAAAAGGGATCGCTCGGGGTTACCGCCGGCGTGCGCCGGCGTTGCCTACTGCGGTGGGTCTGCCTTCGGTGGTCGGCTCGGGCCCTCGGGATGACAATGCTCGCCATCGAATTCAGGGCCCAATCCGCGCGGGGTATTCTTCGCGCGAATGCCGCTGATCACGTTCGAAGGCGTGGAGGGGTGCGGAAAGTCGACGCAGCTCGCGCTTCTCAAGGAGCGGCTGCGCGCCTCCGCGCGTCCGGTCGTGACCACGCGCGAGCCGGGAGGCACACCCATCGCCGAGAAGATGCGCGCGATCCTCCTCGATGCGTCCCACGCGAACCTCGATCCGATGGCGGAGCTGCTCCTCATCGAGGCCGCGCGCCGCCAGCACGTCCGTGAAGTTCTGGCGCCGGAGCTCTCGCGCGGCGCCTTCGTCCTCTGCGATCGGTTCTCCGATTCCACCGAGGCGTACCAGGCCGCCGGACGCGGCCTCGACGCAGGGTTCATCTCCTCGCTCGACGCGCGCGTGCGCGACGGCGTGTCCCCCGACGCGACTCTGCTCTACGATCTCGACCCCGAAGTCGGTCTCTCCCGCGCGCGGCGGCGGGACGGCGACGCCGGAGGCCGCTTCGAGGCCGAGGACCTCGCCCTCCACGAACGCGTGCGGGCCGCGTACCTCGCGATCGCGCGCCGGGAGCCCGCGCGCGTGACCGTGATTCCCGCGGATGGGAGCGCCGAGGACGTCTTTCAGCGCACTTGGGAAGCGGTCGCCAGGAGGTTCCGGCTCGAATGACCGGCGCGATCGAAGCCGTCCTGGAGAAGCTCGCGGCCGATCCCGATTGGTTCCCCGGAGCGCTGCTGCTGTGCGGGCCGTCCGAGGAGACGCTCGAACGCGAGTCGCGACGGCTCGCGGCGAGGCTGTTGTGCCCCGGCGACGATCCGGACCACCAGTGCGGTAGCTGCCGGCGCGTCGCGTCCGGATTGCATCCGGATTTCCTTTCGGTCGAGCCCGAGGGAGTCCAGATCCGCGTGGACCGCGTGCGGGAAGCCCTGGTCTTCGGCGCCGGCCGCCCCTACGAGGCCGCGCGGCGCGTCGCCCGGATCCTGCGTGCGGATCAGCTCGGCGTGGAGGGCGCCAACGCGCTGCTGAAATCTCTGGAGGAGCCCGGTCAGCGCTTTCGCTGGATCCTGACCTCGGCGCGCCCGGAGCTCCTGCTGCCGACGATCCGCTCGCGCTGCACGGTCGCGACGCTCGCCGCGCCGGGCCCGGAGGAGCGGCGCCGCGTATGGACCGAGAGAGGGTTTTCGGAGGCCGACGCGGAAGATCTCGTTCTCTTTTGCGCGGACGACGAAGCCGACCCTGCCGCGCAGCTGGCGGCCGGGCGGGCCCTGCGGCAAACCGCCGTCGGGGCGCTCGCGGAGGGCCTGGTGGAGGGCCGGCTGGCGCCTCTCCTGCTCCTGGCCGAAGCGTGCGCATCGCTCGAACGCGACGACGCCAGGTTTCTCGCGGAGCTGCTGGCGGACGGGGCCGTGGCGGCCCAGGCGCCGGCTTCGGAGGCGCTGCGGCACCGCGCCGTCGCCGGGAAGCTCGCCGAAGTCGCCCGGCGGGTGGGAGGGACGGCCTTCGCCGACGCCGCCATCGCCGCCGCCGACTCTCCTCCGGACAACCGGCGCGGCAACCGGCGCCTGCACTACGAGAAGGTCCTGGTCGGACTTTACGAGCGTCGGAGCCGTGAGATGGGAGACCGAAGACGCTAGGAGATCGAGTCAGTTCTTTCTTGTCTCCCGTCCGACGTTCACTGCCCTCCGAAAAAAGAAAGCTCGAAGGAACCGAGGGGAGGCTTCCGGCCCGGCGGGCTCGGAAGGATTGGGAAGAGTGCGGACCTGGGAGCTACCAAGATGACGGAAGGTGTGGCAAACTGGGAATGGCAGACGCCGCCGGCCCTCCGCTCCCCCAATCGATTCCTTCGAGTCCGCTCAGTATATGACTAAAGCGGAGTCAACACACCCCGTCTTTACAGGGCCAAAGTTCCAAGTTCCAGGTTTCAGGTGCCCAAAACCGACCGGGAACCTGGAACCCGAAACCTGAAACTCAGGGCTTGGGAAGCGAGATTTCAACGGTTTCCGTCTGGCCCGCGGTGACCTCGACCTGCGTGGACTCGGTCCCGAAGCCCGGCCGGGACACGACGATCCGGTGCGAGCCAGGCGCGATCTGGAGGCCTCGGGAGAGCGTCGATAGCTCCTCAGCGGTGCCCGCGAACCGGTCGTCCACGTACACTGCGGCGTCCGGAGGCTCGACCTTGAACAGGATCCGGCCCCTCGACGCCGAGGTCGGCGGCGGCGGAGCCGGCTGGCCTTCGTACTCCATGCGAGGAGGAGGGGACGACTCGGGCTGGCCCTCGGGCGGCGCCTGCAACCCGCCGTTGCCCTGCTGACCCTGCCAGCCACTGTAGCCGCGCGGTGCAACCTCGACGTTCATCGGGCCGACCGGCGCGACCTGCCCGTTCTTGTCGAGGCCGAAGAAGCGCGTGAGACCACCCTCGGGCACGGGCGTGTCGTACGAACCGTACTGCTTCTGACCCGGGATCTTGTGCAGCTTCTCTTTGAGATCGATTTTCTCGCCGTCTCGAGCGTCGAGGTCGAGCTCTTTCCCTTCGAAGCCCTCGAGCTGGAGACCGACCTTGTAGTGGCCGGGCTTCAGATAGAGATAGTCGGGATACCCGTCGAAGTCGTCGGCCGTGCCGATGTAGCGGCCGTTGAGGAAAACGCGAGCCTCTTCGGGCGACACGTCGGTGTTGACCGCCCCCCACGTTCCCGTCGCCATCGTGACGTAGCCGCTCGGAGCGCCGTAGTAGCCGCCGCCCCAGTAGCCGGGATAGCCCCAGCCCCAACCCCATCCCCAGTAACCGGGCCAGCCCCAACCCCAGCCCCATCCCCAGTACGGGTAGCGCCATCCCCATCCCCAGCCGCCGCCCCAACCCCAGCCGCCGCCGTGCCAGCCGCCGCCGTGCCAGCCGCCGCCGTGCCAGC
>JBKOZO010000185.1:0-13682 GCA_046725935.1 Acidobacteriota bacterium
GCTCTTGCGAATCCGAAGGGATACGACAGCGTGGTGACGGTCGTGCGCGACGGCGACGTCGCCATGCCGGTTTACGTGCAGCTGCGTTTCGAAAACGGCAGCGTCTACCGTTCGCGCTGGGACGGCGAGTCGCGCTGGAAGCGCTACCGGGTGTTCGCGGGACCGCGCCTCCTCGAAGCGGTCGTCGACCCGGACGAGCAGGTCCTGCTCGACACCGACCGCACGAACAACGGCCGCCGCACCGAGGGGGATCCGCGCGCCGCCACGCGCTGGACGTCCCGCGCGGTTTTCTGGGTGCAGAACCTCATCGACTTCATGACGGTGGCCTGGTGAGCCGCGGCGGTCCGGGCGCATTGGCCTGCTTCCTGCGAGGCCTGCGCCTCTCCCTGTCCAAGCCGTATCTCGCCGTCGCGCTCTGGCTCATCCAGCTGCTCCTGGCGGCGACGCTCATCCTGCCCATCTCGAACACGCTCCACGGCCTCCTGGACCTCTCTCCCGCGGCGGACAAGATGGTGGCCAACCCGGACTACGGCTGGTGGGAGACGGTACGCCGGGAGCATCCCGACGTGCTCGGAAACTTTCCCGAGATCGCGACGGGACTCCTGACGACCGAGGGAATCCGCTGGTCGGAGCTCCCGGGCATGCAGGGGGTCGGCGCGTCGGCCTTCTCGCTGGCGCTGCTGGCGATCGTAGTCCACGCGTTCGGTTTGGGAGGAATGCTCGGTGCGCTGCGCGAGCCCTCGAGCTCGCTCGTCACCTTCGGGCGCGAGGGGATGCGCCGCATGCCGGCTTTCCTCCTCTTCACCTTCGCCGCGTTCGGCGCGGCGTTCGCGGCCTACGAGTGGATCTACGTCGGGTCGGGCGAGAAGCTCGCGCCTCGCGTCCAGCAGCTCCACGCGGAACCGACGGCGCTGGCGGTGACGGGGCTGCGCCTGGCGGCGCTCGTGCTGGCGCTCGCGGTCATCAAGCTGCTGGCCGATTCCGTCCGCGCAGTATGGGTCGCCCGGCCGGACCTTCCGCCGGTGTCGCGGTTCTTCTTCGGCATCGGCGGGGCTCTGTCCCGACCGCTGCGCCTCTTCGGCGTCCTCGGCATGTATGCCGTGAGCACGGCTGCCCTGTATCTGATCTGGCTCATCCTGGACCCGTCGGCCGGTGGCGAGGCGCGCTTCGCGCTGGTGCCTTTGATTCTCGCGCAGCAGGTGTTCGTCTTCGTCCGCCTCCTGATCAAGGTCGGCTACTACGCCGGAATCTCGGAAGCCTTGACGCGCACGAAATCCCCGGAATACTCGTACGTGGCGACGGCGACGACGGCCGTCGCCGCCTCAGCGCCTCCCGTCGCGGACGAAGCCCCGGTCGATCAGCTGTAGGCCGGCGTCGAAGCGGGCACGATAGACGAAGGGCTGTCGGCGCAGGCCCTCCTTGCCTCCCCTCTCCCAGGGGCCCGTGAACCACGGGAGGAAGCGCAAATCCTGCACGATGACGTCGGCGCCGCCGTCTTTCGAGGGATAGACCGTCTCCATCGGGAACCGCGCGAAGGCCAGGTAGATCCTCCAGTCCGGAAGCTCCCGCGCGGCCGACAGGAACTTCGACGGTTCCGCCGCCGGATACACCACGATCTTCGCGTCCTTGGGCGGCGGGTAGGAGTCCGACAGGCTCTGGAGGATTTCGGACCACCTCTGCGGAGGATGGGGGTCGGACGAACCGCGCGCGAACGGGCCGATGTCGAAGAAGGCGTAGTGGAGCGCGTTTCCGTGGTCCGAGAGCCCCAGCCACCGGAACGGCGACAGGAACTGGGGCAGCGCCGCCACGCGCGCGCCGGGCGGAGGATTGTCCATGCGCTTCCAGGCGGCCACTGCCCGCGCATGGAGCACGGCGCAGAAGCCGATGTAGAGGAACAGGGCCGCGCTGCCGGCGATCGCGATCGTCCGCGCGCGCCCCCGGAACACCAGGCTCGCGATCAGCGCCGCGAGCATGATGCCCGTGAAGATCGGATCCAGGATGAAGACCCAGTCCAGGGAGTAGCGATTGCGCGAAACCGGAGTCCAGAACATCGTCCCGAACGACGTGATCCAGTCGAAGAGGATGTGCGACGCGATGCCGACGGCGGCGAAGAGCCAGAGCCTCCCGAGCCGGGCCTTGCGCGCGAAGACCTTCGCAGCGAGAGCGATCGCGAGGGCGAGAAACGGGAGCACGAAAAACGAGTGCGTCCAGCCGCGGTGGTCCTTCAGGTAGTCGAGGCGCGTCGAGAAGAAGAG
The DNA here is from genome assembly GCA_046725935.1 of Acidobacteriota bacterium. Taxonomy (GTDB): domain Bacteria; phylum Acidobacteriota; class Thermoanaerobaculia; order UBA5066; family Gp7-AA6; genus DAHUXD01. The sequence continues at coordinate 2,256 of JBKOZO010000185.1, forward strand.
AAAGTCGAGGTCCGGCACGACGGCGGCGAGCCCGCCCACGAGCAGCGCGAGGCGCGTCTCGGCCTGATCCGACGCGGTGCGAGCAAGCACCGACCCCGCGAAGGCGTGCGTCACCGTATCCATGCGGGGCCGGATGATACAGTCAGGAAAGGCGCGAAGGAGCGATGTCGGACCAGCCGTTGCGCGACAAGGTCGTCCTCCTCACCGGCGGCTCTTCGGGCCTGGGCCGCGCGTTCGCGCTCGCCCTCGGAAAAGCCGGCGCAAAACTCTTTCTCGTCGCGCGGCGCGAGGAGAAGCTCCGGGAAGTCGTGGAGGAAATCTCCGCGGAGGGCGGCGAAGCCGCGTACCACGTCTGCGACGTGCGCGTCGTTCCGGCTCTGTATGATCTCGTCGACGTCGTGCTCGCGCGGTACCGGCGTCTCGACATTCTGATCAACAACGCGGGGCTGGGGTTCCGGGCGCCGCTGCTGGAGGCCAAGCGGTCCGAGATCGCGTCGATGCTCGAGACGGACCTGGCCGCCGCGATCTATCTGTCGCAGGCATGCCTTCACGCTTTGCTTCGGAGCGCGCCGTCGCACATCGTCAACGTGTCTTCGATCGCAGGGCTCGAGGGCTTCGCCGAGGGCACCGTGTACTGCGCGGCCAAGGCCGGCCTCGTCGGATTCACGCGCGCTCTCGCGGCGGAGCTGAAGCCGGCCAACATACGCGTTACCGCGATCTGCTCGGGCTCGGTCGACACGGGGTTTTTCGAGAACTACCGTCCGACGCTGGACCGGCCTCTGATGCTCTCGACCGACGACGTCGTGCGCTCCCTGATGTACGTCCTGGGCTCCCCGCCGCACGTCGTGCACGGCGAGGTCGTCCTTCGCCCGCGCGTCGTGTGATGCGGCTCCTCCAGGCCGCGCGGCCCCGGACCGTATAATTCCGCGCCGCATGCCTTCCATCCTCCTCGTCGACGACTCGGGCGTGTTTCGCGCCGCGGCGGAAGACGTCCTCCGGCGCGCCGACTGCGATGTGCTGTTCGCGGCCGGAGGCACTGAGGCACTGGACGTCGCGAGGCGGGAGAGACCCGCGCTGATCGTGGTCAGCAGCGAGATGCGCGGGATGACGGGCGCGGACCTGTGCCGCGTGCTCAAAGCCGATCCCCTGTCGGCGCGAATCCCGATCGTGCTCGTCGTCGAAGCGGGCGGCGAGGCCGCCGCGGCGAAGGCCGGCGCGGACGCCGCGATCGCACTGCCGCTGGATCCGGACTCCTTATTTACGCTCCTGCGGCGGTTCCTCCAGGTCATGCCGCGGGAGGAAGCGCGGTCGGCCGTTGGATGGTCTGTGACCTTCTGGCGCGACGGGCTCCAGCACACCGGCACGATCCGGGACCTGTCGCGCGGAGGCTTCTACGTGCGGACGTCGTCGCGACAGCCCGTGGGCGCGAGGATCGAAGTCTCCTTCGACGTCCCGGTCGAGCACGGAGTGCGCACCGTGGTCGCGGAGGCCATCGTCGTGCGGGTCGGCCGGGACGCCGACCGAGGCCTCGGCTGCCGCTTCTTCCAGCTCTCGGCCACCTCCCGGGCGCACCTCGAGGAGTGCCTGCGAATCCTGGCGCTCGGCGAAGCGCCCGCGGAGCCGTAGCTCAGACCGAAGGAGAGGCCGCCGGCCGTCGGGGGCGCAGGCGCCGAACGAGGAGAACGAGCAGGGCCGCCAGCGCCAGCCATGGAAGGGCGACCGTCGCGGCGATGATCATTCCGGCGACGGAGACGGACAGGCGGAAACCGGCGTCGCGAAAGGCTTCACCGATCGGCGCGAACACGGACGGAGCCGTTGCGACCTTCGGCGCCTCGGGCTCGGAGAGGTTGAGGTTGATCGTGGCGAGCTCGATCTGCCGGTCGTACAGGAGACGCTGCGCTTCCATCGTCTCGATCTCCTCCACGATGCGCGTCAGCTCCTGCTCGGCTTCCACGATGTCGGAGAGCTTGGCCGGCCGATTGCGCAGGACCTCGCGCATCCGAGCCTCGGCATCCCGCTCGACGCGCAGGCGTGTCTCGAGATCCAGGTATTCCTTCGAAACGTCTTCGGCACGGATGTCGCGAGACCGGACCTTCCCCAGTCCGTCGAGCCTCCGTATCGCTTCGGAGAACCGGTCGGCAGGAACGCGGAGCGCGACTGTCCCGCTGGCGCTTTGCGCCGGCGTGCTCGTCACCCGGGCGGTCGCGACGTATCCGCCAAGTGATGTCGCCACCTCCTCGGCCCGCCGTGCGCCCTCTTCGTAGTTCGTCAGCTCGATCCAGAGGTCCCCTGTCCGGATGAGGCGCCGAGCCGCGAGAGCGCCATGGATCTCGCCGGACGCCGGCGCCGGATGCTCCCGTTCGACCACCTCCCGGGTCGAGGCCACGAGCGCCTTCGCCGCCGTCGAGGCGGTCGCCGCGTCCGCACGCGCCTTCGGAGGCGCTTTCGGCGGAGCGAATGCGACGCCGGCCGCGCCGCCGAGCCGCATGCCCCGGATGGGCCGGAATGCCCGAGATGCCAGAAGAAGGGCGACCAGTGTCAGAACCAGGATCCCGATCGTTCGAGAGCGCATGCCCCTACGGACACCGCTCGACCCGTCCGGTTCCGAGTGGACGCAGGCTACCGGGCTACCGGACCGACAGGTCGACGAGCTCGATCCCCGCGTCGCGCGCGACCTTGATCGAGCGCTCGTCCCGGTAGAACTCGCCGTAGTAGACGCGGCGGATTCCGGAGTTGGCGATCAGCTTAAAGCAGGGCCAGCACGGGCTCGCGGTCGTGTAGAGCTCCGCCCCGTCGATCGCGACTCCGTTCTTGGCGGCCTGGATGATCGCGTTGGTCTCGGCGTGGACCGTCGAGACGCAGTGTCCATCCTCGATGACGCACCCGACATCCGAACAGTGCGGCAGGCCGCGAATCGAGCCGTTGTAGCCGGTGGAAAGGATCGTCTTGTCGCGCACGATCACCGCCCCGACGTGCTTGCGCGGACAGGTGGATCGCGTCGACACCTGCCGCGCGATGTTCATGAAGTAGGTGTGCCAGTCGACGCGCTCTTCGCTCATCGGCGCGCATTATGCCCGAGTCGTCAAGCCTCTCCGGACGGACCGCGGCGGGACGGAAGAGGCTATGTCACAATCAGAGCGTGACCCCCAACCGCCGCGTCCTCATCACGGGAATGGGAGCCGTGACCTCGATCGGGGCCTCCCTCTCGGTGTTCTGGAAGAACCTCCTCGCGGGCGTGTGCGGAATCCGCCCGATCGAGCTCTTCGATCCAAGCGCCTACCGGACGCAGACGGCGGGTGAGGTCTCGGAGATCCCGGACGCCTTCCTGACGCCCTCGGAGCGGCGCCGCATGTCGCGCGCGGATCGGATGGGCGTGGCCGCGGCGCGCGAAGCCCTGGCGGCGTCGGGCCTGGACCTCTCGCGTGAGGATCCCTCGCGACTGGGAGTGATCCTGGGTGGAGGAACCTCCGGACTGATCGACTCGGAGACGTTCTTCGACATGTACCTCAGGGGCCGCCGCGCGCGCCCGTCGAAGGTCCTCAACCACCTGCCCGACTCGATCACCGACCGGATCGCGCAGCGCTTCGGTTTCGAGGGCATCAAGTCCACGATCACGACGGCCTGCTCGTCCTCCGCCAACGCGATGGGCTACGCGTTCGACGCGATCCGCGCGGGCTTAGCCGACGTCGTCGTCACCGGCGGCTCCGACGTCCTGGCGCGGCTGACGTACGGGGGCTTCAACTCCCTGCGGTCGGTCGACCCCGAGCCCTGCCGCCCGTTCGATCGGGAGCGGAAGGGACTCTCGATCGGCGAATCGGCCGGCATCCTCGTCTTCGAGGAAGAGGAGCGGGCCCGAAAGCGCGGCGCTCCGGTCGTCGCCGAATTCCTGGGCTACGGCGTGACGTCGGATGCGTTCCACATGACGGCGCCGGATCCTTCGGGAACCGCCGGCGGCCGGACGATCAAGGCGGCGCTCGAGAACGCCGGCGTCCATCCCGAGGACGTGGACTACGTCAACGCGCACGGAACCGCCACGCCGCAGAACGACTCCGCTGAGACCGCGGCGCTGAAGGCGGGGCTCGGCGAGCGCGCGTGGGAGATTCCGGTCTCCTCGATCAAGTCGATGATCGGGCATTGCCTCTGCGCCTCCGGCGCGATCGAGGCCGTGGCCACGGCGCTGTCCGTGCGCGACGGCAAGGTACCGCCCACGATCCACTACGAGAACTCGGATCCCGCCTGCGACCTCGACTACGTGCCCAACGTCGCCCGCGACGCGGACGTGGACGTGGCGCTCTCGAACTCGTTCGCCTTCGGCGGCAACAGCTCGGTCGTGGTCCTCGCCCGCTACGGCGAACGGGCCTGATGGCGTCGCGAGGTCTGGTCACCGGGACCGGGGCGGTCTCGCCGCTGGGCCGCTCCGCGCCGGAGTTCTGGAATCGCCTGCGTGCCGGCGAGTCCGCGATTCGCGAGATGTCCGCGGAGGAGCGCGGGAGCCTCCAGGCCACGCACGTCGCCCGCTACGACGGCTTCTCGCCGCAGCCCGAGATCCCGGCCATGAAGGCACGCCGCCTGGACCGCGGAAGCCAGTTCGCGCTGATCGCGTGCATGCAGGCGGTCGCGGAGGCGGGCTACGCGATCGCACCCGACCCCGAGGCGATCGGCATCGCTCTGGGCACGGGCTCGGCCGGCGCCGGGGCGCTGACCGAATTCCTGCGCGTCCTGCTTCTCGAGTCTCCGGAGGCGGCTCCCCCGTTTCACTTCCCCAACACCGTCGCCAACGCGCCGGCCTCGCAGGTCTCGATCGAGCTCAAGATCTACGGGCCCAACGTCACGATCACGCAGAAAGACCCGTCGGGGCTGAACGCGCTGCTCTTCTCCACACTCGCGCTGGCGTCCGGCCGCGCGAAGGCCATGCTCGTCGGAGCCGTGGACGAGTGGAACGAGTTCTACGCGATGGGGTTCGACCGTGTCGGCGCGCTGCGCGGTTCCCGGCGCCCCACAGGAATCGTCCAGGGCGAGGGAGCCTTCGTCGTCCTGCTCGAGGGCGAAGAGGCGGCGCGCTCGCGCGGCGCCTCTGCCCTCGCGCGAGTCGTCGGCGTCGCGACGGCCGGCGTAGCCTCCGAGCCTTATCGCTTCGCGCCGGACGCCGGCGCGATGGAGCGCGCGATCCGGGGAGCGCTCGCCGACGCCGGAGCCTCGGCAGCGGACGTGGACCTCTGGTTTCCATCCCGCGACGGGGTCGTCGAGATGGACCGCGCGGAAGGAGAGGCCATGCAACGCGTCTTCGGGTCGCGGCTGCCGCGCACGGTGGCCGTCAAGGACGCGATCGGGGAGATGGCGGCGGCGGGCGGCGCCCAGCTCGTCGCGGCCTCCCGGGCGCTGTCGGCCGGCGAGGCCGGACGCGCCCTGATCAACTCCTTCGGGGCGGGGGGCAACTTCCTCGCCGCCGTGATGGAATCCGCCCCATGAAGACTTCCCCGCGCGCCGCGGAGCCGCTCCGCGGCTTCACGCTGGAGGTCCCCGTGCGCTTCGCCGAGTGCGATCCCTACGGCGTGGTGTGGCACGGGCACTACGTGCTCTATCTCGAGCACGCGAGGGAGGCGCTGACCGGAAAGTTCGGCTTCACCGCGGCGCGGGCGATGGAGATGGGTTACCTCGTCCCGGTCACGCGCATGGAGCTCAAGTATCGGGCTCCGGCGCGTCCCGACCAGACGATCCACGTGACGGCGCGGCTGCGCTCGCCCGCCGTGGCGCGCCTCGTCATGGACTACGAGATCCGGAGCGAAGCGGGAGACCTCCTCTGCGCCGCCGAGACCGAGCAGGTCGTCCTGAATGCCCAGGGCGAGCTGCTCCTGACGCTGCCCTCGGGCCTTCGGTCCCTCTGCACTTCGATCCTCGCGTTCCAGGACTCCCTCGACGGTGAGCCCGCGACGCCATGACGACGGAGGCCGCGTCGGCCGCCGCCGCTCCCTCGGCTTTCTCGCACGCTTCCTCGCTCTGCTGGTGGTCTTCTACTTCGTCGTCGCCTGGCGGCCCGTCAACGACGCGGTCATCGTCCCGTTCACGGCGGCCATCGCGAGGGTCTCCGCCGGGATCCTCGCCGTTCTCGGAGAAGGCACGCGCGTCGAAGGCACCGAGATCCGCTCCGATCGCTTCGCGGTCAACATCGAGAACGGCTGCAACGGCGTGGAGACGGCGCTGCTCTTCGGTTCGGCCGTGCTGGCGTTTCCGGCGCCCTGGAAGCGCCGGCTGATCGGGCTCCTCCTCGGGCTCGCCGCGATTCAGCTGATCAACCTCGTGCGCGTGGTTTCCCTCTTCTGGATCGGCGTGCACCGTCCCTCGCTCTTCTCCTCGTCGCACACGGTCCTCTGGCAGTCGGTCGTCGTTCTCTGCGGCGTGCTGCTGTTCCTGCTCTGGGCCACGTGGGGAACGGGCCGGCGCGCCGCCGTCGAGAGGCATGGCGCGGCCAAAGGGCGCTGAAGACTCTCCCCGGCTCGGGATTCGGGTCGACCGGCGCTCGCTCCTGCGCCTGGCTGCGGGCTTTGCCGTAGGACTCGCCGCCTGGTTCGCCTTCGCGGCTCCTTACGAGCGCTCGATGGCCGCCGCGGCGCAAGTGCTGCTGCGCGCCTTCGAAAAGCCTCCCGTCACGCGCCTCGAGGCCAAGGGCGGAGAGATCATCGTCGATCGCGCCGATTTCCCTGAGGCCTCTCCGCGGCCGGGACTGCCGGCGGCCGATCTCCACTTCGACTTCGTTCTCCTGTGCGCGATGTTCGCGATGACGCCGCGGCCGCTCTCACCCGGCCGCTTCGGTCGCTTCTGGGCGGCGGCCGGGCTTCTCTGGGTCGTTCACGTCGCCGCGCTCGCCGTCGAAGTCGAGTCCGTGTACGCCACGCGCCTGGGGCCGTGGAGCGAAGCGCATTACGGATCTCTGGCAAGGAACCTATGGGCGGGGGGCTTTCACTTCTACCTGATTGCCGGCCGGTTCGCGGCGCCCTTCGCGCTGTGGTGGGCGCTGGGGCGCCCGCAGGCGGCGCCCCGAGTAAGTCCCAGAAAAGAGAGACTTTAGCCTCTCCGGCCGCGCTCGCGGCGCAGGTAGCGGTAGTCGGGGATCGAGAACTCTTTGAGCTTGGCGATGAGCGACCCGCGGGAGATGTTGAGGACCTGCGCGCCGCGGCTCTGATTCCCCTCCACACGGCGCATCGCGCGGTCGATGACCTCGCGTTCGACCGTCTCGACGATTTTTTTCAAGTCGTCGGTCTGGCGAAGCACCTGCTCGGCCAGAGTCGGCTCGGGAGCCGGCGCGGCGGGGACGGCGGCCTCCGGGGTGTGCCGAACCGGCGTTTCTCCGGACGACTCGGCGCCCATTCCCGAGAACGCGATCCCGGCCAGCTGGGCGAGCTCCTCGAGAAACAGCACCGCGCGCGCGGCCAGCCTGGGTGCCTCACGCACGAGGATGCCCACGCTTCCCGTGCCCTCCGCCGAGGGCTCGACGATCAGCGTCAGGACGCCGGTGACGGTCTCCGCACGCGCCAGACGTTCCCCGGAGCGCAGGTCCTGAATCATGCGCGGAGGAAGCATCGGGTTCTCGCGGAACGTCGAAGCGAGGGGGCGGAATCCCGACGCGGGCGAGAATTCCCCGACCGACCACTCGCTCGGCGGCAGCTCCCGGTCCAGGAAATCGGTCAGCTCGGTGGCGAGCTCTTCGGTCGTACGCGCGACGCGGCACAGGCGGTAGGCGGAAAGACGCATTCCCCGGTACTCGACCTCGGTGACCGGAAGGGCCGAGGGGGGCGCAACTCCCGGCGCCGGCGAGGCTACGGTGGGCGGCGAGGCGGCGGGCGAAGGCGGCTCGCCCGCCGTCACCTCGACGGGTGTGCCGGCGCGCGGCGCGGGCGCAGCCTCGACCACCGTGATCGTCGCTTCGCCGATCGTGATGCGGTCTCCGACGGAAATCGTTCCGCCGAAGAACTCCCGGCCGTTGACGTGAACGGTCTCGATGCCTTTGAAGAGGTCGAGGTGATACAAACCGTCGCGCTCGAACAGGCGCACGTGGCGTCCGTAGACGCCGCGGGCCCGGACGACGACCTCATTGCCCGACGACGCTCCCACCGTTGCAGTACCGCCGGCGATTCGAAACATCTCGGCGCCCGTGCCCGGGCGCCTGCGGACTTCGAGGGTCAGCATGACTGGGGCACCCCTTGATAATCGAGACATTACACAGGATCTGCGTCAGAGCGCAACACTGTTGAAAAGTTGGGTATGCGACCGACGGTCACATTGCGCCGCTGGCGAGCGGTGCGGCGAGCAGGGTGCTGAAAGAGGGTGTAAGGGGGCGTTCCGAGCGCCGCGGGGTCAGATGCAAGGAAGCGCGACGACGCCGATGTGGACGCATCGGCGAGGAGCGATGACGCCGCAGATGGCCCCGCGCCGCCGTAACCCGAAGGGCGGATGGCGCGTTGCCGGCGCCCGCTCAATGAGGAACGACGATGTGGGCAACTCCAAGATCGGGCGCCGTCTGCAACGTGCCGGACGCGACGCCCGCATCCATCTTTCAGCAGCCTGCTAGAAAAGGCCCGAGATGCGGCCCGCGGCGTCGACGTCGATGGTCTCCGCCGCCGGCTTTTTGGGCAGACCCGGCATCGTCATGATGTCGCCGCATACCGCCACGACGAAGCCCGCGCCGGCGAAGAGGCGCGTGCGATCCACGTGCAACGTGAACCCCGCCGGCCGGCCGCCTTTCTTGGGATCGTCCGAGAAAGAGTACGGAGTCTTGGCGATGTTGATCGGCAGATTGCCGAACCCCTGGCGTTCGTAGCGCTGCAGACGCTGCTCCGCCTCCTTCGAGAAGGAGATGCCGCCGGCTCCGTAGAGACGCCGCGCGATGATCTCGATCTTCTCGGCGAGAGGACGATCCCACGGATACAACGGCCGGTAGCGCGCCGAGCCGGCGCCGACCTCGGCCAGCACCGCGCGCGCGAGGTCCTCGCCGCCCGCGCCGCCCCGGGTGAAGACCTCGGAGAGGGCGGCCTTCACGCCGAGCTCCGAGCAGCGCTTCTCGAGGAACGCGATCTCGGCCGGCGAGTCGGTCGGGAAGCGGTTGATGGCGACGACCGCGGGCAGACCGAAGATGCGGACGTTGTCGAGATGGCGTTCGAGGTTGACGACGCCGCGCGAGAGGGCCGCGAGGTCCTCGACGCCTAGCTGGTCCTTGGGCGTTCCGCCGTGCATCTTCAGAGCGCGCACGGTCGCGACGAGGACGACGACCGACGGCCACATGTCGCCGTAGGCGCACTTGATGTCGAGGAACTTCTCGCCGCCGAGGTCGAAGCCGAACCCGGCCTCCGTCACCGCGATCTCGCCATAGCGCATCGCGATCCGCGTGGCGAGGATGGAGTTGCAGCCGTGCGCGATGTTGGCGAAGGGTCCGCCGTGCACCAGAGCGGGCGTGCCCTCCAGCGTCTGGACGAGGTTGGGATGAATCGCGTCCTTCAGGAGCGCGGCCATCGCGCCGTTGGCCTTCAAGTCCCGCGCGCGAACGGCCTCGGTGTCGCGCTTGTACCCCGCCACGATCGCGCCGCAGCGCTCTTTCAAGTCCTGGAGGTCGCGGGCGAGGCACAGGATCGCCATGACCTCCGAGGCCACGGTGATGTCGAACCCCGTCTCGCGCGGGACGCCGTTGATCTTGCCGCCGAGGCCGATGACGCTGTCGCGCAGGGCGCGGTCGTTCATGTCGAGCACGCGGCGGAAGGGAATGTCGCGCTGATCGATGCCGAGCGGGTTTCCGTGGTGGAGATGGTTGTCGATCATCGCGGCGAGCAGATTGTGGGCCGCGGTGATGGCCGGGAAGTCGCCGGTGAAGTGGAGGTTGATGTCCTCCATCGGAACGACCTGGGAGTAGCCTCCCCCGGCCGCGCCTCCCTTCACGCCGAAGCACGGTCCGAGCGACGGCTCGCGGAGGGCGATGATCGCGCGCTTGCCGAGCCGGTTGAGCGCCTGGCCGAGCCCGACCGTCGTGGTCGACTTGCCCTCCCCCGCCGGCGTCGGCGTGATCGCCGAAACGAGCACCAGCGGGGACTCCGGACGTCCCTCGGCGCGCGCGATTGCCGAGAGCCGGATCTTGGCCTTGTCGCGACCGAAGGGGATGAAATCGTCGGGATGGATTCCCATGTCGCGGGCCACTTCCTCGATCGGACGCAGCCTCGCTTCCTGCGCGATCTCGATGTCCGATTTCATCGCGGGCGGATCCTAGCAGGTAGCCGAGGAATGGATGCGGGTGTCGTGTCCGGCGCTTTGCAATCCCGTCCGGTTCAGGACATTTCCAATTTGTTCTGCCCGGCTCTGTGCGGCCGGTGCAAAGCGCCGGCCGCCCTTCGGGTTACGGCGGCGCGGGGCCATCTGCGGCGCCATCGCTCCTCGCCGATGCGAACGCATCGCCGTCGTCGCGCTTCCTTGCATCTGACCCCGCGGCGCTCGTAACGCCATCCCACACCCTTCCACGCCAACCTGCTCGCAGGTAGCCCGCGCCGACACCGGGTATTGGGTATCCCGAACGGGGCGACCCCAATAACTTGTGGAAGGGAGCGGGACCATTTGCTACATTGAAGCTCGATGCTCCGGTTAAAACGTGTAGAGATCTCGGGCTTTAAGTCCTTCTACGAGAAGGTAGATCTGTCCTTTCCGGGGGCAGTGACCGCGGTCGTCGGCCCCAACGGTTGCGGCAAATCCAACATCAGCGACGCCGTGGCGTGGGCGCTGGGCGAACAGAGCGCCCGGGTCCTGCGAGGCGAAAAGATGGACGACGTCATCTTCAACGGCTCGGCCAAGCGCCGTCCGCTGGGGATGGCCGAGGTCATCCTCACGCTCTCGGCGACCAACGGCGACGGCGAGAAGGCCGACGAGAACGGCACCTTGAGAGTGGGCCGGCGGGTCTACCGCGACGGCGAGGGCGAGTACTTCTTGAACGACAAGCAGGTCCGCCTGCGGGACATCCAGGACCAGCTCCTCGGCACGGGCCTGGGCGTGCGCGCGTACTCGGTCATCGAGCAGGGTCGCATCGACCAGGTCCTCTCGACCAAGCCCCAGGACCGCCGGCGTCTGATCGAAGAGGCCGCGGGCATCACCAAGTACAAGCTCAAGAAGCGGCTGGCCGAGGGCAAGCTCGAGGAAACCAAGGGCAACCTGCTTCGCATCTCCGACATCGTGGCCGAGATCGAGCGAAACGTCGCGTCGCTCAAGCGCCAGGCGTCGCGCGCCGCGCGCTACAAGGAACAGGCTGAGCTCCTGAAGAAGCGCAAGGCCGCCTTGACGCGCGCCCGCGGCGACGCGCTGCGGGAAGCGCTCGGTGCGGCGGAGAAGCTCCGCGACGAGCGGCGCAACCGCGAGGCCGAGGCCGCGGCGGCGCTGGCGCGCGCGGAGTCGGCGCTCGCC
>JBKOZO010000186.1:0-5701 GCA_046725935.1 Acidobacteriota bacterium
AGCAGGACGCTCTCGGTCAGGAGCTGCCGGGTCAGCCGCCCGCGGCCCGCGCCCAGCGCCGAGCGCAGCGCCATCTCCTTCTCGCGACGGATCAGGCGCGCGAGGGAGAGGTTGGCGACGTTGGCGCACGCGAGCAGGAGAACCAACCCGACGGTTCCGAAGAGCATCAGGAAAGTCGGGCGCGCCCGCCGCGTCAGCTCCTCGGAGAGGGGCTGCGGCGAGATCGCCAGCCGTGCCGCGGCGGGATAGCTCTTGGGATAGTCCTTCTCCAGGCGCGCGCCGATCTCGCCGAGGTCGCGGCGCACCTCCGCGAGCGTGGCCGACGGCTTGCGCCGGGCGAACGCGAGCAGCATCCCCGAGTCGCGGTTGTTCTCGACCTCCGGATCCGAGCGGAACGGGCAGGCCGAGACCGGCATATAGACGTCGTTATCCTCGGGATAGCCGGGAATCGGGGGAAGGACCCCGACGACGGTGTGCGGACGGTCGTTCATCCGGAACACGCGGCCCACGACGGACGCGTCGCCGCCGAAGGCGCGCATGAAGTAGTCGTGCGACAGGACCAGGACCGCTTCGGCGCCGTGCTTGTCCTCGCCCGGAAGGAAGGTCCGCCCCAGGATCGGCTTGACGCCGAGCACGTCGAAGAAGTTGGCGGACACCACTCCGGTCTGAACGCGCTCGGGCTCGGTGCCGCCGAGCAACACGAACCACATCGAGTGGTACTCGACGACGCTCTCGAGAGCCCGCGACTGCGTCCGGAAATCCTCGATCTCCAGCGGGGCGAAGCGCCCGTCCGAGATCCCCGCGCCCGGCGCGTCCACCCGGATGCGAACGAGCTTCTCGCCGCCTCCGTAGGGAAGCTGCTGCAGCAGGACCCCGTGCACGACCGAGAAGATCGCCGTGTTGGCTCCGATACCGAGCGCCAGCGTCAGCACGGCGGCGACGGCGTAACCCGGGTTCTTGCGCAGCGAGCGCAGCCCGTAGCGGACATCCTGGACGAGGGTTTCGAAGAAGAGGGCCCGCGACGCCTCGCGCGACTCGTCCTTGACCTTGTCGATGCCGCCGAAGCGGACGAGCGCCGCGCGCCGCGCCTCCTCGGGCGCCATTCCGCGCCGAATGTTCTGCTCGGTTTCCCTTTCGACGTGGAAGGCCAGCTCCTCGTCGAGCTCAGCCTCGACCCGCTCTCCGGCCCACAACCCCCGGATGCTCCCGACGATGCTGCGGATCATGACGCCCTCCTCTATCTAGGTGGCGGCCAGCACGCGAGTGACCGCGGCGGCGAAGCGCTCCCAGCTCTCGGTCTCTTCGGCCAGCTGGCGCCGGCCCGCCCGCGTCAGGCTGTAGTACCGGGCGCGGCGGTTGTTCTCGGAATTGCCCCACTCCGCCGAGATCCAGCCCTTCTCCTCGAGGCGGTGCAGGGCCGGGTAGAGCGACCCTTGGTTGATGGCCAGCACGTCCTGCGAGACCTGCTGGATGCGCTGCGAGATCCCCCAGCCGTGCATGGCCCCGGTGGAAAGTGTCTTCAGGATCAGGACGTCCAGGGTTCCCTGCAGCAGATCGCTCTTTTCCGGCGGCATCAACCCTCCCCTCGAATCTCTACAGGAGAGGATACGTCCACTCCTGTAGATTGTTTAGGGGGAAACGAAACTTTTTTTCGCCGCCGCGATAGGCTTCTCCGCCAAGGAGATAGCCGTGAAGAGAGGACTCGTCGCCTTCGCCGCGATCGTCTGCGCCGCCCTGGCCCTCGGAGCCGAGAAGACCCCCCAACGCATCGCCGTGAAGGCCGGCCGCCTTCTCGACGTCAAATCCGGGAAGTACCGGGAGCACCCCGTCGTGGTCGTCGCGGGCGATCGGATCGAGTCGATCGGCGATGCCCCACCGGCGGGCCTGACGGTCGTGGACCTCGGCGAGCGAGTCCTGTTGCCCGGATTGATCGACGCGCACACGCACATCCTTCTGCAGGGAGACCCGACCGCCGTCGAGTACGACGAGCAGATCCTCAAGGAGTATCCGGCGCACCGCGTGGCGCGCGCCGTTCGGGCCATGAAGATCGCGCTCGAGCACGGTTTCACCGCGATGCGCGACCTCGAGACCGAGGGCGCCGGATACGACGACGTGGCGCTGCGCGACGCGGTCAACGAGGGCGTCGTGCCGGGGCCGCGGCTCAAGGTGGTGGGACCGGCCCTCTCGACGACCGGCAGCTACCCGATCCAGCACTACCGTCCGGACTGGAAGTTCCCGTCGGGAGTCATGGTCTGCGACGGCGCCGACGGCTGCCGCAGAGCCGTGCGCGAGCAACTCTCCTACGGCACCGACCTGGTCAAGATCTACGCGAACACGGGCGGCCTGCGGGTCGTCGACGAGGGCTACATCGACTCGCCTCCGAACTGGACGAAGGAAGAGATCGCGGCCGTCGTGTCCGAGGCCCACGCGCACGGCGTGAAGGTCGCGGCGCATGCCCGATCGGACACGGGCGTGCGCATCGCGGTCGAGGCCGGCGTCGACTCGATCGAGCACGGCGACTCGATCCGGCCCGAGATGGCCAAAGAGATGGCGCGCAAGGGGATCTTCCTCGTGCCGACGCTGACGGTCGCCGACTACGTGGCCGGGCCCCGCGCCGCCGCCGGCTGCGCCGTCTGCAGCCAGACCGAGAAGTCGCACGCGAAGTCCTTCGACAACTGCCGCAAGGCCGGCGTGAAGATCGCCTTCGGCACGGACGCCGGCGGCTTCCCGTGGACGGAGATCAACCAGGCCAAGGAGTTCGAGTACGAGGTCAAGCTCGGGATGACGCCGATCGAAGCCATCCGGAGCGCCACCACCGTGGCGGCGGATCTCCTGGGCATGACCGGGCAGATCGGATCCGTCGAGCCCGGCGCCTTCGCGGACTTGATCGCGGTCGCCGGCGACCCGCTCTCCGACGTCGCGGTCCTTTCGAAGATCGACTTCGTGATGAAGGGCGGCGAAGTCGTCAAGTCGCCGGTCCGCTGACGCGGTGCTTCGCGTCGGCCTGACGGGCGGCCTCGCCTCGGGAAAGTCCGAGGTGGCGTCCGTGCTGCGCTCGCTGGGCGCATTCGTCTTCGACGCCGACGAGATCGTGCGCGACCTCTACGCCCCGGGAGCACCGGGGGAGTCGGCCGCCCGCGACCTCTTCGGAAGCGAAGTCGTCGGGAACGACGGGCGCGTGGACCGGTCGAAGATCGCGGCGATCGTCTTCCGCGACCCGGCCGCGCGCCACGCGCTGGAAGCGCGCATCCACCCGCTCGTGCAGGTCGAGCGGGCCCGCCGCTTCGCCGAGGCGGAGCGCTCCGGCGCCCGCGTCGCCGTGGCGGAGGCCTCGCAGCTGCTGGAAGCGAAGACCGAATCCGACTACGACCGCATCCTTCTCGTGGTGGCTCCCGAAACCGAGCGCCTCCGGCGGTGGCTCGCCAAGGGCGGCGACGACGAGGATGCCCGTCGCCGGATGGCCGCGCAGCTTTCGGCCGACGCCGCGCGGGGCCGGGCCGACGACGTGCTCGTCAACGACGGAACCCTCGAGGACCTGCGCCGAAAAGTCACGGAGCTCTACGAACGATGGATTGAATAGACTCTCGGGTCATGCCTGCGAAGAAGATTCCACCGCCCAAGCCTCTGTCTCCGCGCGACGGAGATCTGCTGGTCCTCGTCGGAACGATGAAGGGTCTCTTCCTGCTGCGCGCCGACCGCGGGCGCCGGAAGTTCCGGATGTGGGGGCCGCACTTCCCCGGAAGCTCGGTCTATGCCGCGGCCTTCGACTCGCGCGCTGGCCGGCGCCGGATCTGGGCGGCGCCGTCGAGCATGCACTGGGGAGCGGAGCTCTGCTGGAGCGACGACTTCGGAAAGTCGTGGAACCAGCCCGCGACTCCGCGGGTGCGGTTCCCCGAGAACTCCGGCGCGACTCTGAAGAACATCTGGCAGATCTCGCCGGGCCGCGCCGAGGACGCCGACGCGATCTTCTGCGGCGTCGAGCCCTCCGCGCTCTTCGAGTCGGGCGACGCCGGCGAGACCTGGAGCCTGAACGACGGCCTCTGGAACCACCCTCACCGCGCGAAGTGGATGCCGGGAGGAGGAGGCCTCTGTCTCCACACCGTTCTCGTGGACCCGAAGCGGCGCGGGCGCATGGTCGTCGCCACCTCGACGGGCGGCGCGTATCGCACCGACGACGGCGGGCGCAGCTGGCAGGTCAAGAACCGCGGCGTCCGCGCGGAATTCATGCCGGATCCGTATCCCGAGTTCGGCCAGTGCGTCCACAAGATCGCGCAGAACTCCGCCGACCCCGACCGCCTCTTCCTCCAGAATCACTGGGGGCTGTACCGCTCGGACGACGGCGGGGACTCGTGGAACGACGTCGCCAACGGCGTGCCGTCGGATTTCGGGTTTTGCCTGGGAATCCATCCCCGCGATCCGGACACGGCCTTCGTCCTGCCGCTCCACTCCGACGGCTTCCGCTGCACTCCGGACGGCAAGCTCCGCGTCTACCGCACGAAGAACGGTGGAAAGTCCTGGCAGGCGATGAGCCGGGGGCTTCCGCAGAAGGGTGCGCTCGAAACCGTCGTGCGGGACGCGATGTCGGTGGATGCGCTCGACCCCGCCGGGGTCTACTTCGGCACGCGCAGCGGCCGCGTCTACGCCTCGCGCGACGAAGGACGAAGCTGGAAGCTCGCCGCGGAGGGCTTGCCGCCGATCGTCTGCGTGAAGGCGGCCGTCGTGGCGAACGCCCGGACGAAATCGCAGCGCGCGAAGACTGGTCGCTCTCGACGCAAGGCGGCCTGATGGCGGTCCGGTTCCTGATACCGGGTCCTCTCCAGCCCTACTCGGGTGGACTCCGAAGCGTGGCCGTCGAGGGGTCGCCGGCGACCGTGCGCGAAGCCCTCGACGCCCTCGGCGCGCGGCACCCCGGCGTGCGGGATCGCGTGATCACGGAGATCGGAGAGATCCGGCCGCACGTCAACCTCTTCGTGGGCGAGGAAAACGTGCGGGATGTTCGGGGGCTCGACACGGCCGTGCCGGCCGACGGGGAGATCGCGATCCTGCCGGCCGTCAGCGGCGGATAACGGTTGCTCGGAAAGGGACAACGGTGTTCCTGAAGCGGCCCACGCCGCCCGAGTGGACGGCGGCGGTGCTCGCGGATCTCGACGCCTTCCTCCTCGATCACGCGGCCAACGAGCGGAAGGCCTCGGCGGCTGCGCTGGCCCTGGTGGCGCACTACCCGGACCGCCCCGAGCTCGTGGCGCGCTGCATCGCACTCGCGCGCGAGGAGCTGGCTCATTTCGAGGACGTCGTCAAGCGCGTCGCCGAACGCGGGCGCACGCTCGGGCCGGATGTGCGGAGCGTCTACCTGGGCCGGCTCGCGCGCGAGTACCGGCAAGGGAGCGAGGCGTACTTCCTGGATCGTCTGGTCACCGGCGCGATCGTCGAGGCGAGGGGCTGCGAACGATTCGGACTTCTCGCGGCCGCGCTGCCCGACGGAGTGCTCAAGGATTTCTACCGCGACCTGGCGCGGACCGAGGTGCGTCACCTCGAGACCTACCTGGAGCTGGCCCGGACCTACTTCGCGCCTCGGGAGGTCGAGGCACGGCTCGAGGAGCTCCTCGACGCGGAAGCCAGGATCATGGAGTCGCTGCCGCTTCGCGCCGCGCTGTACTGACAGGCGGAGCGCCACGCGCGCCCCCGCCTGTCATCCCGAGGA
>JBKOZO010000187.1:0-7346 GCA_046725935.1 Acidobacteriota bacterium
CCGCTGGTCTACAACGAGCTCCACCGTCTCGCACGGCACTATATGCGCCAGGAGCGGCCGGATCACACGCTGCAGGCGACGTCGCTGGTGAACGAGGCGTACCTGCGGCTAATCGACGTCAATCGCGTCGAATGGCGGAATCGCGCGCACTTCTTCGCTGTGGCGGCGCAGATGATGCGGCGGATCCTGGTGGAGTCTGCGCGCAGCCGGCAGCGACAGAAACGTGGTGGCGGTGGGGTTCACGTGAATCTCGATGACCTGCAAGAGCTGCCAGACTTGAAGGAGCACGACCTCGTTGCGCTCAACGATGCACTCAGCGGACTGGCGACGTTCGATGCTCGCATGAGCCAGGTTGTCGAGTTGAGGTTCTTTGGCGGCCTGACTGTCGAAGAGACAGCGGATGTTTTGAAAGTCTCACCGGAGACCGTCATGCGTGACTGGAAGACCGCGAAGGCCTGGCTCCTCCGCGAGATCAAGCAAGGCGACCCGACTGTTTCGAGCAAGGTCGCACCACGATGCGGGCCAGGCCCGCGATGAGCCTGACCCGTTCGATCCGAAAGGTCGCTTCGATCGCCTGGTGCGTCTCGCCTGCGGTCACACCGCATTTTCGGCCAAGGCCGCAGGGGAGACAAGCCGGCGCCAGCCGACGGTATCAGGCGACGCCGAGCTTCCCGAAGTTTCTCAAGGCCGGCCACAGAGGTTGTCATGCCGGAGGCCTGCAAGAACTTCAAGATTCCGTCGACCTCGAAGAACGCGACACGGGCCTCTATCGGATCTAGGACGAGCCGAAGATGTGTTGCGCGAGCCACCAACATGGTGTCGAGAGTCGCGCGCCAAGAGTAGGTTGAGGCGACGACCATCGAGAATCGAAGGCTCGGTGGCCAGAACCGCTGATTCTGTACGTAGACGCCGAGGGTCTCCATCAGCTAAGCCATTGGAAAGGTTGGTGCGCCCGCCGCGATTCGAACGCGGGACCTTTAGCTCCCGAGGGGAGAACAGGGAGGAGTCGATGACACCTGACGACAGCTCAGAGTAGACGAGTCAACGAGTTGGCGCGGGCGTCTGTCGTGGACTTTCCGGGACGGTCGGCAAGACACGGAGAAACACGGAGAATCAGGCGAGTCCATCGCCGAAGCTTGCCCCCAGCGGGAGCGGGCTCTTCCACGGCCCTTATCGCCTCGGGCTAGAATCCAGCAACGGTCATCCCTTGACTCTCGGAAACGGCTCGCGCCTCGGCCCTTACGAGATCCTGTCGCCCCTGGGCGCAGGAGGGATGGGCGAAGTCTACCGGGCGCGCGACACGCGGCTCGAGCGCATGGTGGCGATCAAGGTGCTGTCCAAACACCTGTCCATCTCTCCCGACGGGCGGCAGCGCTTCGAGAGAGAAGCCAAGACGATCTCGCAGCTTTCCCATCCGCACATCTGCGCACTCCACGACGTGGGACGAGAGGGCGACCTGGAATACCTGGTCATGGAGCTTCTCGATGGCGACACGCTCTCGGAGCGCCTGACGAAGGGAGCTCTTCCCCTCGAGCAGACGCTCCGCTACGGATCCCAGATCGCCGACGCACTCGACACCGCCCATAGGCAGGGGATCGTTCATCGCGACTTGAAGCCCGGCAACGTCATGCTGACGAAGACGGGCGTCAAGCTCCTCGACTTCGGCCTGGCCAAGGCGGTAGCCGGCGGGGAGAACACGGCGCTGACGACGTCGCCGACGCAGGCGAACTTGACGGAGAAAGGGACGGTTCTCGGAACGTTTCAGTACATGGCCCCCGAACAGCTCGAAGGGAAGGAGGTCGAAGGCCGCAGCGACATCTTCGCCCTCGGGGCCGTCCTCTACGAAATGGCAACCGGGAAGAAGGCGTTCACCGGCTCGACCCAGGCCTCACTGATCTCGGCGATCCTGCGCGATGAGCCGCCGCCGATCTCGCAGGTCCACCCGATGGCGCCCCCCGCTCTGGACCACGTGGTGAAGACCTGTCTCGCGAAGGACGCCAACGACCGGTGGCAGAGCG
The DNA here is from genome assembly GCA_046725935.1 of Acidobacteriota bacterium. Classification (GTDB taxonomy): domain Bacteria; phylum Acidobacteriota; class Thermoanaerobaculia; order UBA5066; family Gp7-AA6; genus DAHUXD01. Next base: position 2,019 of record JBKOZO010000187.1, read on the forward strand.
CCGGGGACGTCGCGAAGGAGCTGCGATGGATCGCCGAAGGCTCTCAGGCCGGCGCCGCGGCAGCACCCGCGATCGGTCGGCGGGGCCGGCGAGAGGCCGTCGCGTGGGCGGCGGCCGGACTGCTCGCGCTCGGCGCGCTCTTTCTCGTCAACGAGCTCCGTCGCGCGCGGAGGTCTCCGCCGCGCACCGTGCACTCGGTTCTCGCCCCTCCGGAGAACACGGTGTTCCGGATGACCGGCGACGACGGCGCCCCGATCGTCCTATCCCCCGACGGCCGGCGCGCCGTCTTCGGATCCGGCGGCCGGCTGTGGGTCCAGTCCCTGGAGACCGGTGCGGCGGTCGCGCTGCCTTCAAAAAGCGGTGGGAAGTTTCCGTTCTGGTCGGCGGACAGCCGCTCGATCGGGTTCTTCACGGACGGGAAGCTGAAGACCGCGGACACCTCGGGTGGACCCGTTCAAGACATATGTGACGCTCCAAACCCCAGGGGCGGAGCGTGGAATTCGGAAGGAGTGATCATTTTCGCCCCGGACATTCTCACGGGGCTCTTTCGGGTCCCGGCCTCAGGTGGACAGCCGACGCCGTTGACTGTGCCCGACGGTTCGAAACACACTACGCATCGATGGCCGGAGTTCCTGGCGGATTCCCGCCATTTCATCTATCTCGCCGCAAATCACAACGTACCGGAGTCGGAAGAGACGGGGATCTATCTCTCCGAGCTCGATGGGAAGGGAAGCCGGAGGCTCTTCCCGTCCGAGGGGAACGGGCAATGGGTGCCGGGCTGGATTCTCTCGGTGCGGGAAACGACTCTGATCGCCCGGCGGTTCGACGACCGGAGCTTCGCTCTCGGAGGCGAAGCGATCCGGGCCGCCACGAACGTCCACTTGGACAAGGGTGTCTGGCGGGGAGTCTTCTCCGCCTCCCACACGGGACTCCTCGCTTATCAGATTGCGCCTTCCCAGGGTGGGACTCAGTTGACGTGGTTTGACCGTTCCGGCAAGGCGTTGGAACAGGTCGGGGAGCGCAGCGCCGTCTACTGGCCCCGCCTTTCACCCGACGGGCGGCGCGTTGCCGTCGCGCAGGGTGATCCGAACAGCGACATCTGGGTGTACGAAACCGGCCGCGGAACCCGGATCCGCCTCACGGCCAAAGCCAACATCACCGGGCCTGCCGCCTGGTCTCCCGATGGCTCGAGGATCGTGTACGTCTCTCGACTCCCGTCGGGATTCGTCCTGTTCATCGTGCCTTCGAACGGCTCCAGCGAGGTCCGTGAGATGGCGACCGTTTCGGAGCGCATCGAGCCGACGGATTGGTCACCGGACGGCCGTTTCATTCTCTACGGGTTGGGCAACATTGGCGCCAGCGACATCTGGGCGCTCCCGGTGGCGGACCCGTCCAAGGCCTTTCCGCTCGTCCGATCGCCGTTCGTCGAGGCCTCCGGACAGTTCTCGCCGGACGGGCGCTGGGTCGCTTACACCTCGCTCGAGTCCGGGCGCAACGAGGTCTATGTGACGCCCTTCCCGGCGGGTGGCGCACGCTGGCAGGTCTCGACGGCCGGGGGGAACCTGCCGCGGTGGCGGGGCGACGGCCGGGAGCTGTATTTTCTTTCGCCCGACGAGGTGCTCATGGCGGCGACCGTGACCCCGGGCAAAGACCGTTTCGAAGTGCAGACGGTTGTGCCGCTCTTTCGGACCAATCTTTCGGTCTCGCCCCGAACGGATCAGTATCCCTACGATGTCACCGCGGACGGGAACCGGTTCCTCGTCACCGCCTCAGGAGATCCGGAGCCACCGCGCGTCGCGCTCGTCGTGAGCTGGGACTCGGTGCTGGCCAGGGCAAATTGAATGTTTTGACGAGGACCGTCCACGCCGGCAGACGCCGTTGAAAGGTGGTGCGCCCGGCGCGATTCGAACGCGCGACCTTTAGCTCCGGAGGGCAGGACGGGGAGGAGCCGACGACACCTGACGACAGCTCAGAGTAGACAAATCAACTAGTTGGCTCAGGGCATCTGCCGTGGCCTTCCCGGGGCTATCGGCAAGACACGGAGAAAACACGGACAATGTCCGCCGCGTAAAGACCCCAACCCCGGCGGGCGCTGCTAGTGGGACTAGAAGGGAACCTTCACGCCGTCGGAAATCCTGGGGCTCAACGAGTTGGCTTCGGGCGTCCTCCGAGGACAAACGCGCACTTTCGCAGGCAGGGACAAAGCACGGACAAAACAGGCCCGTCGGCGTGCCGCGCTCGAATCTCCTGCCGACCGGAGCCCACCTCGCCCAGCCTTCCTACACCGCTACCGCTCTTTCCAATCCTTTACGGTGGTTCTGGTGCCGCCCGGGACCGGCACGATGTTCACGGTGTTGTCCGATGTGTAGAAGATGTGCCCCTGCTGGTCCGAAGACGTGAAGAAAACGGGATTGGTCAGGAAGGTCGCGTTCGGTTCGGTCGTTCCTCGATCCGTACCCTGATACGGATTGCCGTTCGAATAGACGAGGCTGTAGAACCGAGCCGAGCCCCCGAGACCTCCGCAGCGGTGCGCGTTCGCGCAAGTTGCGTCTGTCGCACCCGGCGGTTGCGGGTTGAAGGTCGAATAGTAGATGACGCCCTTGATGGCGAGGGAATCCGTGACCACGCGCTCACCCGGCGCGAGCACGAGGTACCAGCCGTTGGCCGGCGACGTGGATGTACTCGGGGATGTGGACGAGGGAATTTCGAGCAGATCCGCTTCGGTCCTCGTCACCTGGTTCGCGTTGTCCAGTACGTAGTAGAACCGCTGGCCGTACGTGAGACTCGACGGATCGACGGCGGCGAGTATGTCGTCTCGATCTCCGGTGCCGAAGGCGATACCGACGATCGCTCTCGTGGCGTCGCTGTAGCCGAGCGAGATCGCCGTCGGACGGAAGTAAATCGGATAGAAGGGGGAACGCGCCGGCGGTACGGGCTGCGGCGCCTGGAACAGCAAGAACGGTTTGCCGGAGCCGGAGGTGAGGTCGAGCTGATTGGCGAAGCGTCCCCCGGGAAGCGCCGAGAGGAAACGCAGATCGGTCAGATCGATCCGCCAGAGCTGACCCCTCACATCGCCGACATAGACGAAGTCGAGGTAGCCGTCGCCGTTCACGTCGAGAGCGGCGGGCTCGGAAGGAATCGAGCCGAAATAGACCGGACTACAGCCGCCCGTTCCGGCATTCATTCCGCAGCTCGAATTCGCCCGGAAGAGAGTGCGGCCCGTCTCGATGTCCACCATGTAGATCCAGTTGCCACGCCGGTTGAGCCGCTCTCGGTCGAACCCCCCGCCGAAGATCGCCACGAAGTGGTCTTCGACAACGGGCGCCGGCGTGCCCGTGCTGTCGCAGTTGAGCACGCAGACTCTCACGCGTCCGGTCGCCGGTTTCGACCACGTTTCGCCCATGTCCGGATAGCCGGCGCCGGGCGATCCGGAGAGGTCCGAGTTGCCCGTATCGGTGATCTCCCAGAGGATCGTCGGCCAGGCCCGCGGCGGCTGAAGGGCGCGGACCGAACCGTCGGGAGCGTCCTTGCCGCAGCTGGAGTCGCCCGAGGCATTCAGGCACCTCGGCGCTGTGAAGTCGAGCGGCGCGGCCGGAGGACCGACGGCACCCGTCGCGTCCGTCTCGAGCGCGTCCGGCTGAGTGACGTCGAGCGCGTAATAGCTCCCCCGAGAATCGCGCGGCGACGCGCCGCCGGTTCCCTCGAAGGCCGAGCCTTCCCGCATTCCTCCCACCAGCACCGTGCGCCACGCACGCCGCGTGGGATCGGGAGTGCCCGAGTGATTGGCGTCGATGTAAACGTCTGCGGCCGTGGGCGCGCCGTCCACCGTCCACTCGTCCTGCTTGGTCTGCGGTCCGACGGCATCCTTCAGGCGTTTGAAGTTCTGGAAGATCGAACGTGGCGCGTATGCGAAGAGCTCAGCCCCCGTGCCGAGGTCGTAACAGGGAGGGGTCGTGCCGTCGGAGAGAGGCAGGCAAACCGAAGGATCGCGGCCGAATGCGCCGATGTCGAATGCATGCAACAGACCGTCATTGGCGCCCAGATAGATGACGCGCCGCCGCTGGCGGTACGTGTTGAAGAAAGCGCGGTAGTTGTTCGCGTTCGTTATGTAGTAGCCGTAGTCCGCCGGGCGGCCGACGACGACGGGGTTCGAATGGAAGACGTCGCCCAGCTTCAGCCCCGCGTATCGCTGGTTGGCTTCGGTTGTCGCCATCACCGCATCGCGGTCGCCCCAGATAAACCGGAGCGAGTCGCCGGCGTCCGCGTCGGCGAGCGCCGGCGACAGAGCCGCTGGCGGGGAGGTCTGCGGGCCCAGCAGCGCCTTGACGGCTGGCCACCAGCTCGCGCCGACTGAATAGGTCAGGTCGTAGCGGTTTTCGGGCAGCGTTGACGAGGCGGGTATGGGCAGTGTGGTAACTGGACTCGCAGTGCCCGACGGAAGCGAGAAGATGATCTTGCGGCCGGGGTAGAAGTGCGTCGATATCGTCGTGACGGTGTCGTTCGACGCATCGAGATAGCTTCCGGCGGACAGAGCAGCCCCGGGCGACAGAATTGCCGCCGAGTTGGTCGCGCCCGTTCCCGGCGTCTGGGTGAGGTTCTCGCCGGCGTTCCAGATCAGAGACGACGGGTCGTTCGATGGGACCGAGATCGTCAGGCCCTTGTTCGGGTCGTTCGGATCCGTGATCGTCTTGGGCCCGAGATTGAGCAGCCCGTGCGGGTCGAGCCGGTAGCCGTTGACGCGGCCGTTCCAGATCGAGCGGTTCCTCGCCGCGTTGAAGGTGGCGAGGTAGACCATCTGATCGGAACCCGCCTGGACGGAGGAGACCGTCGCGGAGGCGAAGTCCTTCGCACCCTCGTTGACGAACGAGAAGATGTCCTCGAACGCCTGGTTCAGCTGATCGGCCGAGGACACGGGGAAATACCCGACGCTGCCGTCCGGAAGAATCGCGCCGGTGTTCTGGGCGATGCACACTCCGGTTGAGGAGGTCGCCACGGCGCCCGCCCCGAAGCCAATCACGAAGACGGGTACGCCGATCTTCTTGAAGTCGGTCAGGACCTGGTTGGTCAGGAATGAACAGGTGGTGTTCTGACAGCCGTTGAAATTGTCGTAGACCAGGATGACCACCGAGGTCCTGCAGGCGGCGTCCGGGTCGTCGATGCGCCTGCCGTTCTGGAATCCGTCGATCGATGGGGTATTGAAGTAGTCATAGACGTTGATCAGCAGGTCCTTGATCGGCGCTTGCGAGCCGTTGCGCGTCGTCAGGATCGCCTGGTTCTCCGTGACGTTCAAGCCGGCGTCGACGGCCCCGAGGAGGGCGGGGTCACACC
>JBKOZO010000188.1:0-17640 GCA_046725935.1 Acidobacteriota bacterium
CTCGGGCAGATCCACGAATCGCCGGTGGGCGATCGCTCCCGTTCCGCGCTCCAGTACGAGCAGCCGGCTCTCGCCGCGCGGACGCGCCTCCTGCGAGATCCGATCCGACGGGAGGTCGTAGTCGAAGAGATCCACCCGCACGCGGCGTAGGGTATCCGGCGGAAAGGCTGCGTTACCGGAGGTAACGGGCAAGGCGTTCCGGAGCGAGCGCCGAACCGTCGCCGGGTTTCTCTAAGTGATTCTCCGCCTGCGTCTTCGCGGTGCCACCGGGGCTCGTGGCACGGGAGTTGGAGTAATGCATACCGGAAACGGAAGGACATCCATGACGGATCGCATGTTTTGTTCGATCTCCGCGGTGCTGGCCTGCGTGCTGGTGCTGACGGCGGTCGTTCTGCTGTTCTGGCCCTCGCTGCACGCCTGAAATAGCCTGCGGCCGTGGGGGAGGACTATCCCGACGGCCGCGGGCGTGTCCGCGTCGAGGCGGCGGGGATCCCCATCGAGGGCGTCTCGATCGCGGGCCACGAATCTTTCTACAAGCTCCCGAGCTTCCGGACGCTGCTCGAATTCGGGCGCGCTCCGGAAGACGTCGTCGGCTACGCGACGGTCGCCGTCACGCACGGTCACCTCGACCACATCGCCGGCCTCGCGCACTACGCGTCCCGGCGGCAGCTCCAGGGTCTACCGCCGGCCCGAATTCTGGTTCCGATTGAGGCCGTCAGCGCGGTCGCGCGGTGGGTCCAGGCGTGCGAGGAGCTCGAGAAGATTCGCTACTCCATCGAGGTCGTGCCGGCCTCGCCGGGTGACCGGATCACCCTCCGCAACGATCTGGAGCTGACGGTCCTGCCCGGGCGCCACCGCGTTCCGACGGTCGGCTACCTCTTCTCGGAGGTCAAGCACAAGCTTCTCGACGAGCACGAGGGACGCCCGGGCTACGAGATCGCGGAGCTGAAGGCGAAGGGAGTCGCCGTCACGCGGCGAGAGGAAGTGCCCCTTCTGGCCTACACCGGCGACTGCGGCGAGGCGATCTTCGATGCTGCGCCCGAGATCCTGCGCGCGAAGGTGCTGCTGATCGAGTGCTCGTTTCTTTTTCCCGAGGACGTCTCTCGCGCGCGCGAGTATGCGCACATCCACCTCGACGACATCGTCGCCCGCGCCGATCGCTTCGAGAACGAGGCCCTCGTCCTGACGCACTTCTCCCAGCGTTACCGCCCGGAGGAGATCCGGCAGGCGCTCGCGGCGATCCCCGAGCCGCTGTCTTCGCGCGTGATTCCGTTCCTGCCCCCGTTATGATGGGGCTGCGCTTGTGGGGTAGTTGAGCTGGTACAACGTCCGGCTGTTAACCGGAAGGTCGGTGGTTCGAGTCCACCCCCCACAGCCAGGCTCAGACTCCTAGCGGCCCGCTTCGCGGGCCAACCGACGGGAGAGGGGAAGTCGCTCTGAGACTCTCTCCCATGGATTCGACAGCACGCCCTCTCCCCTCGCTGCGCTCCGGCTCTCGCGGCGCGAGACTCCTCCGCTGCGATCGCGGAGACTCCTCGCGCCGCGAACGGAATCGTCATTGCCGCGCGACAAGCTCCTTCTGGACGATTCGCTCCTGTAGCCGCTGTTCGAGCTTTGCGGCGGAGCGGAAGATCAACGGGTTGACCGTGATCGTGATCAGGGCGCCGGCGACGATCAGGCCCTGAGCCTCCGCGGGGCAGGAATCCGAGGGACACGCCGAGAGCGGCGAGGATGAAGGAGAACTCGCCGATCTGGGCGAGGCTGGCGGAGATCGTGAGCGCGGTCGCCACGGGTCTGCGAAAGGCGACGACGATCAGGAAGGCGGCCAGCGTCTTTCCCTCGAGGATGATCGCGACGACGGCCAGAACCGAGAGGGGCTGCCGGACGAGGATGGCCGGGTCGAACAGCATCCCGACGGCCACGAAGAAGAGCACCGCAAAACGCGTCCTGCAGGGGGAGGGCCTGGGCCGCGGCGCGGCTGCTCAGGTCGGACTCGGCGATGACGACGCCGGCGAAGAACGCTCCCAGCGCGAACGAGGCGCTGGAGGAACCACGGAACCGCGCGGCGGCCGACGACGAGCATCAGGGCCAGGAACGCGACCACCTTGGCGAGTGTCCAGCCGATCGTGGCGAGGATCCCGGGCCCGCCCGAGCCCGACTCCGCAGGGGCCGAGAGCGCCGGGAGCAGGACGAGCACGATGACGGTGACCAGATCCTCGACGATCAGCCAGCCGACCGCGATTCGTCCGGTCGGCGAATCGAGCGCTCCCTGATCCTCCAGAGCGCGGAGGAGCACGACCGTGCTCGCGACCGACAGCGACAAGCCGAAGACGAGGCCCGAGGACCACGACCATCCCCAGAACCGCGCCAGGAGCGCGCCCAGGATCGTCGCCACGGCGATCTGGGCGAGAGCGCCCGGAATCGCGATTCCCCGGGCTGCCATCAGGTCCTTGGGCGAGAAATGGAGCCCGACGCCGAACACCAGGAGGATCACGCCGATCTCGGCGAGCTGCGGGGCCAGCCCCGTGTCGGCGACGAACCCGGGCGTGAACGGTCCGACCACGACGCCCGCGAGGAGGTATCCCACCAGAGGCGGCAGCCGCAGGCGGAAGGCGAGGAATCCGAAGACGAAGGCGAGCCCGAGTCCTGCGGCGACCGTGGCGACAAGCGCCGCTTCCCCGTGCATCGCCGCCCAGGTTATCTCCGGCCGGGCCTCACCACGTCTGTCGAAGACTTGCGCTCGTTCACGGCCCAGAGGCCGAGGTGGCTGCGCCAGGCGGCCGCGGACGCGGACGTCAGGACGAACTCCAGGTCGCTTCCGTCCGAGCTCGAGAGGCGCAGGACTTCGAGGCGAAGCAAGCGGCGCCCGCTGGCGAGACGGTCCCCGGTCACGATCTTCTGAAGATGCTGCGTCGGGAGCGTCGTCGTCTCGCCGAAGAGGCTCTCGAAAATGATCGCGCCTCCGCCCAATGCGAGGACTCCGGGCAGGCGGCGGTGAGGCCCGACGCAGAGCTCCGCCCGCGTCAGCAGATCGAACGACCGCGACGCGTCGGCAAGAAGACGGCTCGCGAGCCGGTCCTGCGCGCGCCACAACAGCACGCGCGGCAGGACCAGCACGAGCAGGAGCGCGCCCGCGAGAATCGCGAGCGCGTATCCGAGCTCCGGCACTCGGCTATGGTACGAAGAACGTCTTCGTCAGGAAAACAGCCATCTGCCCCCGGGTGTTGGGGTTGGTCGGACAGTAGAGAGGCGGCGGACCCACAGCGCAGCCTCCCGTGATTCCGCGGTTTGAGAGCTCTTCGATCCAATCGGAAAACCCGACGCCCGGAGTGCACGGAACGTCGTCGAAGATGCCGACGCAGTCGGGCGGATCGTACGAGGAGCCGTCGTGGGCCTTGAGCAGGAAGACCGCCATCTGCTGCCGCGTGACCGCATCGTTCGGGCAGTAGTTGCCTCCGGCGCAGCCTCCGGTGATTCCTTCGTTAAAGAGCTGCTCGATCCAGTCGGTGAACTGTCCGGGGCAGGGCACGTCCGGGAAGATGCCCGGAGGTGTGCAGGCGGGCGGCGCGTAGGCCGATCCGTGCTCGGCCTTCAGCAGGAACACCGCCATCTGCGCCCGCGAGACCGGCGCGTCGCGGCAGTAGTTGCCTCCCGAGCAGCCCGCGGTGACGCCGTTGCGGAAGATCGTCTCGACGTACTGATGGAACGGGTCCGCCTGGGGGACGTCCAGGAAATCCGCCATCCATCCCGCCGTCAGCGTTCCGCTCTGCGTGTCGGGATTTGTCACGACGACGTCGTTGAGGGTGCCCGGAGTAAGAACCGGAGTCGTGGCAGTCATGGTGGTCGGATCCGTGACGTTTTCGCCGCTCGCGTTCGCGCCGCCGACAGTGACGATCGCTCCGGCGACGAACCCGGTCCCGGTCAGGGTGAACGGGTTGGTCGTGTCGGCCGGCCCCGAGGTCGGGTTGACGCTCGTCACGGTGGGCGCCGGGCCGACGTCGGTGACGATCACGGTACCTTTCATCAAGGTGTCATGCACGGTGCAGAAGTACGCGAACGTTCCGGCTGAAGAGAACTGATGAGAAAACGTGAACGGCGTGGAATGCGTGCCCGAGTCCCAGAGGCCGTCCGGAGTGCATGGCGGGCAGGCGCCGGAGGTCGTGGAGTGAGTGCCGGCGGACCAGACCCAGTCGATCGTGTCTCCGGTGTTGATGTTCGACGTGCTGGTTCCGCTGACCTCGTCCACGAAGTTGAGACCGCCCTGTCCGACGTGGACGGTCCGGGTCGCGGCCGCGGCGCCCCGGGAGGCGCCGAAGAGGCACATCAGCACGGATACGGCGAAGCACGAGACTCTCAAAGCCGAGGCGGCGCTTCGAATTCGCAAGGGTCTGCCCTCCTGTTCTACCGGGACGGTTTGTTCCCGGGGATTCTAGCGCCCGCTTCGGCCGCGCGAACCCAGGACGCGAAGATTTAGCGAAACCTTCATCTTCGATTGCTCGAATCGGCGGGCCGGCGCCGACTCAGTAGAGCTGGAGGCCGAACGTCTTCGTGAGGAACACCGCCATCTGTCCGCGGTTGTTCGGATTGGTCGGACAGTAGTTGAGCGGGCTCTGGGAGCAGCCATCGGTGATCTGGCGGTTGTAGAGCTCTTCGATCCAGTCCGAGAAGCCGGTGCCGGGTGTGCAGGGGACGTCGTCGAAGATACCCGCGCAGTCGGGCGGATCGTAGGAGGAGCCCTCGAACGCTTTCAGAAGAAAAACGGCCATCTGCTGGCGGGTCACGGTGTTGCTTGGGCAGTAGAGGGGAGGACTCGCCTGGCAGCCGCCGGTGATCCCCAGGCCCGAGAGTTCCTCGATCCAGGGATCGAACGGCTCGCCCGTGCACGGAACGTCCGTGAATACGGTTCCGGTGCACGGCGGCGGGACGTGCGCCGATCCATATTTCGACTTCAGAAGGAAGACGGCCATCTGGGCGCGTGTGACGGGATCACTCGGGCAGTAGTTACCGCCGGTGCAGCCTCCGGTCACTCCGTTGTGGAAGAGCGTTTCGATGAAACGGTAGAACTGTTGTCGGTCGGAGCGTCGGGGAAGCTCTCGCCGACGTGGAGCGTCCATGCCTTGGGGACGCCGATGTCGAGGAGCTCCAGGAAAAGCGCGTCCCAGTGCTGGGCCGGGCGCTGGGACGGCGCCGAGACGGTGACGCTGTAGCAATCGACACACACCGCGGACTGGCCGGCGGCGATCGTTCCGTAGGCGGCGACGCCGTCATTCAGCGTGTAGGTGGCGCCGGAAGGGGCCCGTGAAGTTTGAGGCCGTGCCGTTGAGCGTGACGGGATCGACTGAGTTGTTGACCCAGCCGGTGGCGACCGACACGGTCTCACCCGGTTCCAGCACGCCGTTGGCGGCGGCGGCGTCCGGCCGCGAGGGATACTCGGCGTCGATCGAGGCGTCGACGCCGATTCCTGCCTGTGCCCGCACGGCGCTCTTGCGACCCTTGACGTCGTACGCATAGTTCGACCCGCTCGTCCAGGTCACCACGAACGATCCGTCGCCTGCGAGCGAGGCGTGCGGGAAGAACTGGTACGCGGTCGTGACTTCGTTGACCTGAAATTCGTCGCCGAAGGGAGTGCCGCCGGAGCCGTAGAAGCGCCCAACGATGCCGCCGTCCGCGTCGCTAGGAAGCGGATAGGCGGCCCAAGTCACGAGAAAGTTGCCCGCCGAATCCGAAGTGATACTCGGGTCGAAGGAGATGGTCGTCGGGGCGCTGATCGGAAACTGCGGCCCGACGGGCGTTCCGGCGGGCGTGAACGCGCGGCCGAGTGCGCTGAACCCCGCCGGGAGCGCGCCATCGTCCCATACGACGATGAAGTCTCCGGCGGCGTCCATCGCCACGTCCGGGAAACGGAGGGCGGTGGCGAGGGAACCCGTGTTGACCTGGAAGTCTCCGGTGATGGGAGTCCCGCCGGGCTCGAACAGCCGCGCCCAGATCCCGGGTCCGGTCTGGCCGTTGCCTCCCCACGTGGCCACGAAATGGCCGTCGGGAGCCATGGCGACTCCGGTCACGACCTGATCGTTCGTCGTGTATGAATTGATCGGGAATTCGTCTCCGAGGGGCGCGCCGTGGCTGTCGAATGCGCGACCACGCGAGTCGTAGCCGCTGTTGTCCCTCCCCCACACAACGACGAAATTCCCGGAGGGGTCGGATGAAACGAGCGGATATCCGACATAGCCCTGTGTCGAGGTGTTGACCTGGAAGTCGTTGCCCAGCGGCGTTCCATCGGAGCCGAAGCGGCGACCCGAGATCTTGTTCGCGGTGATGTCCCACCACACGATCACGTATCGGCCCGACGCATCCTTCGCAATGTCGGCGAACGCCTGGTTGTCGGCCGTGCTCGATTCCACGGGAATCGGACCGCTCTCCGGCACGGCGAGCGGGTCGTACGGCCGTCGGAAGGAGCCGTACCCGCCCGTCTCGGTGCCGTCCCACACGACCACGAATCGGCCGTCTCGATCCATCGCCACGCTGTCGGCGTAGTTGTAGCCGGACGGCGCCGTGTTGGCCTGGAACTCGGGGAGCAGCACCGGGACCTGCGCGAAGCACGGAGCTGCGAGAACGACTAGGAGAGAAGACAGAACCGTGGCGCGAGCCTTCACGGGTCCTCCTCCGGGGTTTCCCCGACGGGTTTGGGGCAAGTCATACACCCGTCTGGGCGGACGAGTAAAGGTGGCGGATTCCCTCTCTAGGGGAGAGCCGTCAGTCGGGCCCGTAGAGCTGCAGGCCAAACGTCTTGACCAGAAAGACCGCCATCTGTTTGCGCTTCGTCGAGTCCGTCGGACAGTAAAGGAGAGGATTGGTCTGACAGCCACCAGTGATTCCCAACCCGTAGAGCACTTCGATGAGGGAGACGAACGGGTTGCTGCAAGGAACGTCCGCAAAAATCCCATTGCAGACGCCGCCTCCGTTGTAGGTCGGCCCGTAGACGGACTTCAGCAGGAAGGCGGCCACCTGCTGACGATTCACCACGGCGGTCGGACAGTAGGAGGGCAGCGCAGGCGGAGGAGGCGCCGCGCATCCGGACGTCACGCCCATTCGTGCCAGTTCCTCGATCCACGGGGCGAAGGGGGACGAAGCAGGCACGTCGTCAAACACCGTTCCGGTTGCGGGAGCCGGCGCAAAGCCTGGACCTCGGGCCGCCTTCACAAGGAAGACGGCCATCTGCTGTCGCAGAACGTCGTCCTCGCCGCAGTAGAGGCCGGCCCCGCAGCCGCCGCCGGCGGTGATGCCGTTGTGAAAGATGTTTTCGATGTAGGGGTAGAAGGCGTCGTTCGGTACGTCTGTGAAACTCCCGCCGACGTGCAGCGCGCAGGTCTTTCTCTGGGGAACCGGGAAGCCCTGGACCTCGCTCGCCTCGTCGAGAGCCGCATCCCAGTGCGCGCTCGGACGCGGACCGGAGACCGAGACCTCGAAGCAATTGCCGGTTGTGGCGTGGCAATCGACGGTTGCCCCCGAAAGAATCGTCCCGTAGTCGGCTGTCGCATCGTCGATCGAGTAGCTCGGACCCGGTGGACCGACGATTTCCAACGCCGTGCCGGACAGGGTCATCTGCCCGCTCGTGTTGTTCCACCAATGCGGCGAAATCACGACCCGCTCCCCGCTCTCCAGAACGCCGTTGACGTCGGAAGTACCGCCGGATGAAGTCTCGTCGACGCCGAGCCGGATCGCCGTGGGCGTGCTAAAGCGACGAGCGAAAACTCCCTTGCCGTCGCCGTCCTGCGCCGAGCCCACCCAGGCGATCACGAAGCTTCCGGCGACCCCCTGGGAGATGGCCGGCAACTCCTGCATGCCGCCGGTCTCGATGTTGACGCCGTACTCGCCGCCCACGCGGGGCTGCACGAGCCCGAAAGCGCCCGTGGGGAACGGAGCGTTTGCGAACCGCTGGGCGAAGATGCCCGACGAGCCGGGGTCGGTCGGATCGTCCTGTCCGTATCCCTGCCAGACGACGGTGAACCCGAGCCCCGGATCGACCGAGACCCGCGGGTGAGTCTGAGTGAGCTCGGTGTGCGCGTTGACGCGGAACTCGGCACCTCCGATGCCCTGAGAAAAAGCGCGCGCAAAGACACCTCCCTCCGAGCCGTCCTGACCCTGGCTCGTCCAGACCACGACAAATTGCTCCGCCCACCCGGCGACGTCGGCGTAGACCTGGTAACCGGTCGTGTAGGTGTTGACCTGGAACTCCGAGCCGAACGGGGCACCCGACGAGTCGTATCGCTGCCCGTAGATCCCCGTAGAGTCCCCGTCCTGGCCGTCGCTCTCCCATACGACCACCCGGGATCCGCAGCAGTCTCCGGACACGCTGGGATTCCGCTGGTCGCCCGCCGTGGTGGTGTTGACCCGAAATTCTCCACCGACGGGGTCGCCGCTGGAATCGAACAACTGAGCGTAGATGCCGCCGAGGCTGCCGTCTTGCGGGGGTTCCGACGCGACCGGCGAGCTCGACCACACGACCAGAAAACCGTGGTCGGATTCGTGGACGCGCGCTTCTCTCTGGTTGCCGCTCGTGTAGGTATTGACCTGGAAGTCCCCGCCCAGAGGAGTTCCGTCCTGAGCGAATCGGCGCGCGAAGACGTCGGTCCCGCCGGCCCCGTCCGGTCCGGACCAGACGACGACGAAGTCGCCGAAGTAGTCCGCGCCGATTGCCGGGCTCTCTTGATTCCCCGTCGTGTACGTGTTGACCACGAACTCCGATCCGAGCGGGAGGGCGAAGCGGTTGTACCGGCGTGCGACGATCGCGCCCTGGTCGCCGTCCTGACCCGCGGCGGACCAGGCTGCGATGAAGGAATTCCCGCTGCCGGATGAAGCGATCGCGGGCCTGTGCTGATCCCCGACGGTGAATTCGTTGACGGCGATTTCCGCCGAGCCGGCGGCCCAGGGCGTGGGTTTGGGCGTCGGCACGGGAGTCTGTGCGGGCGCAGCCGCGGTGATGCCCAGAGCGGAGACGAACGCGGCCAGAGCCGGAACTCTCACAGCCCCTCCTTCGAAAGGATACGTAGCTGAATCCTATACCGTCAGTGCAGGAACTTTTTGCGATTCCGGATGTAGTCGGTGAACAGGAACTCGGCAAGGTTGTAGGGAGAAGCGTAGTAGGCGCGGCCGCGGTTGATCTTCGTCAGCTTGTCCACGAACTCGACGAGGTAGGTGTCGGTGGCGATCATGAACGTCGTGATCGTGATGCCGTCGCGGCGGCAGGCGTCGGCCTCCTCGAGCGTGCGGTTGACGATCTTAAGATCGAGGCCGAACGGGTTCTTGTAGAGGCGGCCGCGCTCCCAGATCGCCGAGGGCTTGCCGTCGGTGATCAGGAAGATCTGCTTGTTCGGATTCTTGCGGTGGACGAGGAGCTTGCGGGCGAGCGCGAGGCCGGCCTTGGTGTTCGTGTGGAACGGGCCGACCTGGGTCTTGGAGATCTCGGAGATCGGCACCCGCTTGGCGTCGTCGCCGAAGAGGAGGACGTCGATCGAGTCTTTCGGGTACTTCGCCTGGATGAGCTCGACCATCGCCAGGGCGACCTTCTTTGCGGGCGTGAATCGGTCCTCGCCGTAGAGGATCATCGAGTGCGAGATGTCGATCGCGAGCACCGTCGCACAGGAAGTCAGGTGCTCCTCCTCGTGGACCTCGAAATCCTCGGGTGTGAGCGAGATATCGTCGGCGTCGCGGCGCACGGCGTTGCCGATCGTGCGCACGCCGTCGATCGCGCTGGGGTTGTCGCCGAACTCGTAGGCGCGGGTCTCGGGAAGGAGCTCCCCGCCGCCTCCCGTGCGCGGCACCGCGTGGTAACCCGGTCCGGCCTTCGACAGTGACGTGAAGATCTCCTCGAGGGCTGAGCGCCGAATCCGGCGCTCGCCGGCCGCGGAGAGCTGGAGCTGGCCGCCGCGCTCCTCGACCATCTCGTTCTTCTGGAGCTCCTTGCGGAACTCGGCCAGATCGATCGAGGGATCGATCATGCCGCGGTCCTGGAGGTACTTCATCCAGCGGAGCGCCTCCTCGACGTCGCCGCCGGACTGGAGCACGAGCTGCAGGAAGAGCTTGACGAGCTCCTGATAGGTCAGGAGCTCCCGCAGCAGGTCGATCGGGAATTCCTCGTAGCGGTAGCGCATGGCTCAGTCGCGCGCGACGGCGGCGCGCCAGGCGCGCGCGGACTCGGTCAGAAGGGTCCGGTCGCTGATCGTGAAGACGCTGTAGCCGAGCTGGGCGTGCGCCGGTACCTCGTCGCGCGTGCGAAGCATGATGCCGGCGACTTTCGCCTGCTCCCTGGCCACGACGCCGACCCGCTCGACGGCGGCGCGGTATCGCGGCTCTTCGTAGTGGCCCGGAACTCCCAGCGACTGGGACAGGTCATTGGGTCCGACGAAGAGCAGGTCCACACCGTCTTCAGCGGCGATCTCGCCGACGTGGTTCAGGGCGCCGGCCGTTTCGATTTGGACGAAGACCGCGGTGGAGGCATTGGCGTCGCGGACGAAGTGATCGAAAGAGATGCTGCCGTAGCGGTTCGCGCGCACGCCGGCGAGCCCGCGCTTTCCGGCCGGCGCGAACTTGACGAATTCCACGGCGGCCTGGACCGCGGCGAGGCCGTCGGCCCGGGGGAAGAGGGTTCCGGCGGCGCCGGCGTCGAGCGCCCGGCCGGCGTCGGCCGATGCCTGGCAATTCGGAACGCGCACAATCGCCGGTATCTTCGCCCCGTCGGCGGCTCGGATCATGCGCTCGACGGACTCCGGGTTGAAGTGCCCGTGCTCGGTGTCGATGACGAGAAAGTCGAAGCCCGCGGCCGCGATCAGGTCCGCGGCGACGTCGTTCGGCGTCGTCAGGAAGGCTCCCAGCAGAGGTTCACGCGCGAGGACACGCGCGCGGAACCCATCCGCCATCAGTTCGCTCGATTCTTGACGAGGTTGAATTTGAGCATCTCCGTGTAGGACACGCGGGAGTCCAGATCCTCGCGGGCGATCTTCAGGTGCTGGGTCAGTCCCTCGAGGACCAGCTCCATTCCGATCGAGAGCTCCTCCTTCGAAACCGGGGAGAAGTGCTCCTCGACTGCCTTCTTCAGGCCCGGAACGCTCTCGAGCGTCGCCAGGTGCTCGGCGAACGGCGTCTCGTCGGAGATCGTCACCCGATTTCCGGCGGCGAACCACGCGGCGATGGGCTCGTACAACGGATGGATCTTCTCGGGAGCGGGGGTGACGCGCGGCCGGCGTTGGGGTCCGCTCGCGATCTCGTCGTCGTCGTCCAGCTCGTGCCGGCGCCTCTCGCTCGGCCGGCCCGAGTCGGGAGGAGGGAACTTCGCGTCGAAGAGCTTCTTGACCGCGGTGCCGATCAACTTCTTCGCGATGACCTCGGCTCCCTGCTGCTCTCCCTCGTAGACCATCTCTACCTTGCCGGTGATCGCCGGCAGCGTGGCGGGCAGGTCGCAGAGCCTCGGCGAGACTCTCTTCTCGCGGTTGCGCAGTCCCCGGCGCTCGAGGTTGGAGGCCAGGATCTCGACGGCCGAGATCGGCATACGCGCCGAGACGCCCGACGACTGGTCCACGAACTCCGACGCGCGTGCGGCGAACGCGATCTCCTCGACGAGCTCGCGGAAGAGGTCCGGGATCTCGATCCGGAAGTCACCGTCGCGCTCGAGCCAGGCCTCCTGCGCCGTGATCTTCGCGGCGATCTTCACGTCGTCGGGGTAGTGCGTGAAGATCTGGGACGAGATGCGATCCTTCAGCGGCGTGATGATGTTGCCGCGATTGGTGTAGTCCTCCGGGTTGGCCGAGAAGACCAGCAGGATGTCGAGCGGGATGCGGACGGGGAAGCCCCGGATCTGCAGGTCGCGTTCCTCGAGAATGTTGAGCAGTCCGACCTGGATTCGCGGCTGCAGGTCCGGCAGCTCGTTGATGGCGAAGATTCCGCGGTTCGTCCGCGGGACGATGCCGAAGTGGATGACCTCCTCGTCGGCGTAGTTGCGGCGCTCGGTCGCGGCCTTGATGGGGTCGATGTCGCCGATCAGGTCGGCGATGGTCACGTCGGGTGTGGCGAGCTTCTCGCGGTAGCGTTCTTCGCGGCCGATCCAGACGATGGGCGCCTCGTCGCCCTTTTCCTCGATGAGCCGGTGCCCGTATTTGGTGATCGGGTGGAACGGCTCCTCGTTCAAGGGACTTCCGGCAAGCGCCGGGATCTCCGCGTCGAGCAGCCGCACGAGCATGCGCAACAGGCGCGTCTTGGCCTGGCCGCGCAGTCCGAGGAGCAGCAGGTCGTGTTTCGAGAGGATCGAGTTGTGGAGGGCGGGGAGGACCGTGCGGTCGTAGCCGTGAATGCCCGCAAACGGGTTCTCGCGCCGTTCGAGCGCGCAGCGCAGGTTCTGCCGTAGCTCCTCCTTGACTCCCCTGGGTGTGTAGCCGGACGACTTGAGCTCTCCGAGTGTCTGGGGTTTCCTGGTCACGGGCGGCTTTCTCCGGCTACCTGCCGGCGTTTCGCGATTCTCAACCGGGTTTGTAGGCGGGGACGTTGTCACCGGGACGGAAGAGCTCGGCGGGAGGCCTGCCGGCGAGCGATGCCGCGCGCCGGGCGAGGCCTTCGAGCGCCTTGCGGTCGAAACCCTCGACCGTCTCGGCGATCGTGCCGTCGGGAGTCACGCGGAAGAGCGTGGGGACCGTCGTGAGGCCGAGGATGTCGGAGGCCTTCCACGGCTCGGGGTCGTAACGCGTGTCCAGCCGCGCTCCCGTACGCTCGTAGAAAGCCCGCGTCTTCGCGGCATTGTCCTGGCTGACGGCGAGGACGCGGAGCTTGCCCCCCTCGGCGGCCTGGCGGATCCGCTCGAGAAAGGGCCACGTCATCTCGCACACCGGGCAAGTGGTCTTGAAAACCGCGTAGAGCGTCTCGCCGTCCGCCGTGGCCGAAGGCGCGCCCGACTCGTCGAGAAGAGAGACGCGGGGGAATCGGGTTCCGGGCGAGAGGGCAGCCACGGCTCGGATTATAGACTTCGCCGGCGGCGCGCCGGTGTGGATCCCGCGCGCGGCGGAGGGACGGATGACGCACCCGCGCAGGCGTCGGCTCTCCCGGCGGAAGTTTCTTGGCCAGGCGGGTCTGGCTATGGCGGCCGGGGCATTTCCGGCGCTGTCGTGCGCGCGTCCGGAGAAGAGGGCCGCCGCCGCGCGCAAGACGCTGCGGATTCTCCAGTGGAGCCATTTCGTGCCCCGCTACGACGTCTGGTTCGACCGTGTCTTCACGAAAGAGTGGGGCGCGAAGAACGGGACCGACGTGATCGTCGACCACATGTCGGCAACCGAGGTCAACGCGCGGGGAGCGGCCGAAGCCGCGGCCGGCAAGGGACACGACCTCTTTCTCTTCATTTCTCCGCCCGCCGCCTATATCGACCGGGTCATCGACCATCGTGAGATCGTCGACGAAGTCCAGAGGCGGCACGGCAAGATGATTCCGCTCGCGGAGAATTCGACGCGCGATTCCAAGACCGGAAAGTACTTCGCATTCTCCGACTCCTACGTGCCCGATCCCGGCAACTACCGGATCGACCTGTGGCGGGAGGTCGGTTACCCCGACGGTCCCGACACGTGGGAGGACCTCCGCGTGAGCGGCCGGAAGATCAAGGAGAAGTTCGGCAATCCGGTCGGCGTCGGCATCTCTCAGGAGATGGATTCCAACATGGCCCTTCGCGCGATCCTCTGGTCGTTCGGTGGCGCCGAGCAGGACGAGGCAGGCCGTGCCGTCCTCAACTCGCGCGAGACGATCGAAGCGCTGAAGTTCGTGCGCGCGCTCTACAAGGAGACGATGACGCCGGAGATCTTCACCTGGGACCCCTCCTCCAACAATCGCATGATCCTCGCCGGAAAGGCGTCGTTCATCTGCAACGCGATCTCGGTCACCCGCACGGCCGAGCGCGAGAACCCCGCGATGGGGGCGAAGATCGGTCTGGTGCCGACGCTGAAGGGCCCCGTCCGGAGGATCGCCGCAGAGCATCTGATGAACTGCTACGTCATCTGGAAGTTCGCCGAGAACATCGAAGGCGCCAAGCAGTTCCTGGTGGACCTCGTGGGCAGCTTCGCGTCAGTCTTTCGCCAGAGCGAGTTCTACAACTTCCCGTGCTACCCGACGACCGTGCCGGACCTGGCGCGGCAGCTCGCCGACGACCCGAAGGCGGACCCGAAGGGCAAGTATGCGGTCCTATCGAACGTCCTGGACTGGGCCACCAACGTCGGCTACCCCGGCTACGCCACGCCCGGAATCGACGAGGTCTTCAACACCTTCGTCATCCCCTCAATGTTCGCCCGCGTCGCCCGCGGCGAGCAGACTCCCGAACAGGCCGCCGAGGCCGCGCAGAAGGAGGTCGAGCGGATCTTCAAGAAGTGGGCGTGAGGTCCCCCTCACCTCGACTCTCTCCCCGCGATGGGGGGAGAGGGAATCGCCTAGAGGGGAATTGTCAGCGGCACTCTTCCATCAGTTCGCAGCGCAAATAGTCTCCCGACCGAAGGGAGGGAGGAGGTTTGCGCTGCGGGAGCCGTAACGCAGCGAGGAGACCAGGCCGTCCGTCGAGTCTCTTTTCGACGAGCGGACGGAAGGTGCGGCCGAAGGCCGCAGGTCTCCTCGCAAGCGAAGGCGACGGATAAAAAATGGGCGGCCCTTCGGCCGCCCGGAGGATGGAGGGGCGGGATCCAGCGCCCGCCCTTTCGACTCGGAGCCCTGATGCTGCGGATGGGGTCCAACGCCCATCCGGTACCCGACGCGAGGCGTCCGTCGTAGCCTGCGCGTCTCCCGTCCTGACTAAAACTGCGCCCGCTCGGTGGAGCCCTCCAGCGCGGTGGTCGAGGCGCATCCCGCCGCGATGACTCTGGCCACGTCGTCGAAGTAGCCGGTCCCCACCTCGCGCTGGTGGCGCGTGGCCGTGTATCCGTGCGCCTCACTCGCGAATTCCGCCTGCTGCAGGCGCGAGTACGCGGTCATGCCCTCTTCCCGATACGCCCGCGCGAGCTCGAACATGCCGTGGTTGAGAGCATGGAAGCCCGCGAGCGTGACGAACTGGAACTTGTAGCCCATGCCGGCCAGCTCTTTCTGGAAGCGCGCGATCGTGCCGGCATCCAGCTTCTTCGCCCAGTTGAAGGATGGCGAGCAGTTGTACACGAGGAGCTTGCCCGGGAACTTCGCGTGGATCGCGTCGGCGAAACGTTTGGCCTCGAAGAGATTGGGCTCGGAGGTCTCGCACCAGATCAGGTCCGCGAACGGCGCGTAGGCGACGCCGCGGGCGATCGCCGCGTCCAGGCCTCCCTGGAAGCGGAAGAAGCCCTCGGGGGTGCGCTCGCCCGTCAGGAACGGCCGGTCGCGCTCGTCCACGTCGCTCGTGATGAGCTGGGCGCTGTTGGCGTCGGTGCGCGCCACGATCAGCGTCGGCACGCCTTCGACGTCGGCGGCCAGGCGCGCCGCCGTCAGAGTCCGTACGAACGCCGAGGTCGGGATGAGAACCTTTCCGCCCATGTGCCCGCATTTCTTTTCCGATGCGAGCTGGTCCTCGAAGTGGACCGCCGCGGCGCCCGCCTCGATCATTCCCTTCATCAGCTCGAAGGCGTTGAGCGGCCCGCCGAACCCGGCCTCGGCGTCGGCCACGATCGGCGCAAACCAGTCCACGCCGTTCTTGCCTTCGGCGGTGTGGATCTGGTCGGCGCGCTGCAGCGCCTGGTTGATCCGCTTGACGACGTGCGGGACGGACGTGGAGGGGTAGAGGCTCTGGTCCGGGTACATGTGGCCGGAGAGATTCGCGTCGGCCGCCACCTGCCAGCCCGAGAGGTAGATGGCCTTCAAGCCTGCCTTCACCTGCTGGATCGCCTGGTTGCCCGTCAGGGCGCCGAGTGCGGCAACGTACTCCTCGGAGTGCAACAGGTCCCACAGCCGCTCGGCTCCGCGCTCGGCCAGCGTGTGGCGGATCGGGAGGGACCCGGAGAGCCGCACGACGTCATCGCCCGAATAGGTGCGCTCGATTCCCGTCCAGCGGGCATCCGTGTTCCACAGGGTCTCGAGGTCTTTCGCGCTCCTGGGGGCCATGCAGTCTCCTTATTCGTTACGGATCAACTCTTCGTACGCGGGCAGCGTGAGGAAGTCTTCGAGCGCTTCGGAGGTCGCGAGGCGGTCGAACAGCCCGGCGGCTGAGTCGTAGCGGCCGGCACTCCAGGCGCCGTCGCCGACCTGCTCGCGAATGTGCGCGAGCTCTTCGTCACGCACGGCGGCGTACAGGGCGCGCGTCAGCGGGCGGCCGTCTTCCAGCCGCACGCCGTGGCGCAGCCACTGCCAGACCTGCGTGCGCGAGATTTCCGCGGTGGCCGCGTCTTCCATCAGGTTGTAGAGAGGAACGCAGCCGGAGCCGCGGAGGCACGCCTCGAGGTACAGAATCCCGACATTGACGTTCTGCCGCAGCCCCGCCTCGGTCACCGGGCCCGAGGGAACACGCAGCAGGTCCGCGGCGGTGATCGGCTCCCGCTCCGGGCCCGCAGGGCGGCCGATCTGATTGGGACCGGGCATTCCTGCGTCGAAGATCTCGTGGGCGAGAGCGACCAGGCCGGGGTGGGCGACCCAGGTGCCGTCGTGCCCAGCCATGACCTCGCGGCGCTTGTCCTCCGCCACCTTCTCCATCGCGCGCGCATTGGCGTCGGGGTCGTTCTTGATCGGGATCTGCGCCGCCATCCCGCCCATCGCGTGGATGCCTCGGCGGTGGCAGACGCGCACGAGCAGGTGCGAGTACGCCTGGAGAAAGCGCCGCGTCATCGTCACGAGGGCGCGGTCGGGCAGAACCATCCCGGGCCGCGAGCGAAACTTCTTGATGAGGCTGAAAATGTAGTCCCACCGCCCGCAGTTGAGTCCCGCCGAGTGGTCGCGCAGCTCCCACAGGATCTCGTCCATCTCGAACGCGGCGAGGATGGTTTCGATCAGGACGGTCGCGCGGATCGTTCCCGGCGGCAGCCCAAGCTCTTCCTGCGCCGCGCGGAAGACGTCGCTCCACAGGCGCGCCTCGCGGTGGCTCTCCATCTTCGGGAGATAGAAATAGGGAGCCGTGCCGCGCTCGAGAAGGCGCCGCGCGTTGTGGAAGAAAAACAGCCCGAAGTCGAAGAGGCTCGCCGAAACGGGCTCGCCGTCGACCAGGAAGTGCTTCTCGGAAAGGTGCCAGCCGCGGGGCCGGACCATCAGCGTCGCGGTGGTCTCGTTCAAGCGATACGCCTTGCCGGTCTCGGGCGCGACGTAGGAGATCGTCCTCTCGATCGCGTCGGTCAGGTTGGCCTGGCCTTCGATCACGTTCTTCCAGGTCGGGGAGCACGAGTCCTCGAAGTCCGCCATGAACACGCTCGCGCCGGAGTTCAAGGCGTTGATCACCATCTTCCGGTCGACGGGCCCGGTGATCTCGACGCGGCGATCCTTCAGGTCGTCGGGAATCGGAGCGACGGTCCAATCCGACTCGCGAATCTGAGCCGTCTCGGCTGGAAAGTCCGGCATCCATCCCGCGTCGAGCTTCCGCTGGAGGTCCTGCCGCTGCGTGAGCAGCGAAGCGCGGCGCGACTCGAAACGCCGGTGGAGCATCGCGATGAACGCCGCGGCGCCGGGCGTGAGGACCCACAC
>JBKOZO010000189.1:0-36197 GCA_046725935.1 Acidobacteriota bacterium
CGCCTCGTTTCTTGGGAACGGAGATCGCCTTGCGGATCTGCCCGGCGGCCTCGAAATACCTCAGAAGGATCAGAGTGTCGGCCAGATAGCTCAGGTCGATGACGCTGGGGCCCATCGTGCCGACGACTCCCTGCTGCGCGAGGGTCAGCAGGACGGTGACGCCGAGCTGGCGCAAATAGCGGAACAGCTCGTGGAGCTGGAGCTCCAGGAAGTTCTCCTCGGGGAGCGCGTTGAAATAGCCGTTGAGGCTGTCGATGGCGACATGCCGAGCGCCGTGCTCCTCGACGGCGTCCCGCACCATCTGGGCGAACTCCCCCGGCGAGATCTCCACGGGATTGACCTGGAGAATCCGAATGCGCCCCGCGTCCACCTGCTCGATCAGCGGGATTCCCAGCGCGCGCGTGCGGCCGAAGAGCGTGTCGCGGCTTTCCTCGAACATCAGGAGAACGCCGTTCTCGCCCCTGGCCGCGGCCGCCGCGAGGTACTGCGCGGCCAGCGCCGACTTGCCGGTGCCCGCCGGACCCATGATGAGGTTCGTCGTTCCGCGGTCGAGCCCGCCGCCGACCAGCCGGTCGAGCTCCGGCAGCCCGCTCGGAATCCGCTCGGGGTGAAACGGATGGCTGTGCTCCCCGGGGATCAACCTGGGAAAGACACGGAGTCCTCCGGTCTTCAGCCGCATGTCGTGGTACCCGCCTCGGTATCGGACGCCTCGCATTTTCGCGATCAGAAGCCGGCGCCGCTCGGGTCCGTACTTGGGCACGAGCTGTTCCAGCTCGATGACGCCGTGGGCGATCGATTCGAGGAGAGCATCCGGGCGGCTCGCGGCCTTGTCGTCGACGAGAAGCGCGGTGCAGTTCATGCGCATGAAGACTTGCTTGAGCGCGAGCACCTGCCGGCGGTACCGGATCTCGGTCCCGGAAAGAAACCGGATCTCGGAGAGAGAGTCGATGACGACGCGCGAGGGACGCGTGCGCTCCACGGCCTCCAGGATCCTCTGGGTGGTCTCGCCCAGCTCGACCTCCGCCGGAAGGAAAAGCGTGTTGTCCTCTTCGGGCTTGAAGCCACCCGATTCGATCTCCTGGATTTCGATCGGGCCGAGCTCCCACCGATGGGAGCGCGCCACTTCCTCGAGCTCCTCCCGATTCTCCGAAAGGGCCACGTAGAGGCCGCGCTCTTCGGCCGCGGCGCCGCTCAAGAGGTACTGCATACCCAGGGTCGTCTTCCCGGCGCCTGCGGCACCTTTCAGGAGGTAGATCCGGCCCCGCGGCAGCCCTCCTGCGAGGATGTCATCGAGACCCGGGACCCCTGTTTGCGCCCTGGGCGCGGTCGAACTCATTCGTCTTCCCTTCGATCGAATGGCGGCAGCCCCGCCCGCCTACACAACCCACTGCAAGGGCCTTGCCCGTCGGGACCCCGTGAAAAGTCTCTGAAATGAAACACTTTCGGCCCAAAATCGACCCCGCGGAGGAGGGCCCTATGCGTCGACGGTCGAATCTCGGCCTCGTTCTCCTCGCTCTGGCGGCATTCCTCCAGACGGTCGCGTCGCCGTCGCAGTCTCTGGAGGAGAAATACGGCCCGCGGCTCGCGGCCTTCGAGGCCCTCGCCCGAAGGCAGATGGAGGCCACGCACACGACGGGCCTGGCAATCGCCCTGAGGATCGGAGACGAGATCTGGGCCCGGGCATACGGGTTCTCGGACGTCGAAAACGCGGTGCCCATGAAGACGGACGCCTCGTTTCGGCTGGCGTCGGTGACCAAACCGATGACGGCGATCGCGATCGTCCAGCTCGCGGACGCCGGGAAGATCGACCTCGACGCGGAGATCCAGACCTACGTGCCCTACTTCCCGCGCAAGAACCATCCGGTGACGGTGCGCCAGCTGCTGGGCCACCTCGGCGGGATCCCGCACTACCGCAACTTCGAAAAGGAGCTGCACATCAAGGAACACAAGTCGACCCGGGAAGCCATCGACATCTTCAAGGATTACGACCTGGTGGCCGAACCGGGGACGAAGTACCTGTACTCCACGTACGGCTTCAACCTGCTCGGCGCGGCGGTCGAGGGCGCCTCGGGCCAGAGCTACGGCGACTACATGCGCGACCACATCTGGGCGCCGCTCGGCATGAACGACACACGGATGGACGATCCCGCCGCGATCATTCCCAACCGCGTCCGCGGCTACGACTGGGAGGACGGGAAGCTCCGCAACTCGGAGTTCGTGGACGTCTCCAGCCGGTTTGCCGGTGGGGGCACGCGATCGACCGTTCTGGACCTCTTGAAGTTCGCGCGCGGCTTCACCGACGGCCGACTCGTCTCCCCGGCGAGGGTGAAGGAGATGACGCGCCCCATGCGGCTCGCCGACGGGACGCTCACCGACTACGGCATGGGCTGGGGCTTCGACCCGCAGAACGGCCGCTACATGTTCTCGCACAGCGGCTCGCAGAACGAGACACGGACCTTCCTGGCCATCCTCCCGGGCCGGGACGCCGCCATCGCGGCCGCCACGAACTTCGAGGCCGGCCGCCTCTACTGGTTCGTCCAGGCACTTGCCGCGCAGGTCTTCGACGAACGCTGGGACTTCACTAACGGCTCGGCGGCATACGTTCCGGACCGGAGCGCGCGCGCGTCGTTCACCGCCCTGCGCGACGCGTACGTGTACGGGCTTTCGGCATACGAGAGGGACGGAACCGCCGCGCGGGACGCGAAAGCGGTCGAGCGGGCCTTCGCGTTCTTCAACGCCTGCGCCGAGCCGAAGCTCCGGAAAGCCGGCGCGTCTCCCGACAAGTGCACCAACGGGATTCAACCCTCCGAAGGCGAGCCCTTCACCGTGGTCGGCGCATCGGTGTCGCGAGTCCTCGCCGCGCGCGGGAGCCCGGCCGCGCTGGACGGGTATCACGCCCGGGGCCCCGTGGCCTTCTTCGCCGACTACATCGAGGCATATCGTCGGGACGCCGCGATTCCCCGCGCGTATCGCTTCACTCCGGGACTCGAGAAGGAGGTCGCGAGGTGGAATCGGGACTGGCCGCGCACGTTCAACGACTCCACCCGAGCGACCGCAATCACGATCTTCGAGCCGCTGGACGCGCCGCGGCTGCAGCAGACGTTCGCGGGAGCCTCGGTCTATCCGGATCTCTCGTCACAGCTCGCCGAGGTTGCCCGCTTCGGCTGCGAGGAAGATCGGAAGCAGCCGGCCCTCGAAGCCGCGAGTCTCAATGCCGCGCTCTACCCCACCGCCGCCGCGCCCGCGGCCTCACTCGCCGGGACACAGCTTTGCTTCGGGGGAACCGAAGAGGCGCGCGCCGTCCTGCAGAAGGCGCGCACGCTGGACGAGGGCGAGCGCTACACGAGCGCCGGCTTTCTCAACGGAATGGCGTACGAACTGGCGGGCGCCGGAAAGCTCGACGCCGCGACGCAGGCCCTGCGCATCGCCATCGAGCTCAACCCGAAGGCCGCCAACCTCTACGACAGCCTCGGAGAGCTCGAGGCGAAGGCCGGCCACAAGGACGCCTCGATCGCCGCATATCGCAAGGCCGTCGAGCTCGATCCGAAGCTGCAGTCGTCGGTCGAAGCATTGAAGAAGCTGGAGTCTGCGTCGCCTTAAGGTTCCCCTCAGTCCAAAACACCGTCATCCCGAGCGCAGCGAGACAGCCGACCACCGAAGGCAGGCCCTCGGCAGTAGGCAACGCCGGGCGAAGCCCGCGCGTTCATCCCGGACTCGTCGAGCACGGGATCCCTTGTCGCTCCGCTCCTCGGGATGACGCCGAAACCGGATCTCGCCTCTATGGACACCCCTTGCGGTCGCACAGCTCACAGCTCTCCGCGGGCGGCGGATTCCCGTTGATGTAGCTCTGTGCCTTCTGCCAGACGACGCAGCCGACCTTGCGCCCCATCGCGCGAGCGCGCAGGTCTCCCTCGAGAAAGTGGATCCCGCCCAGCCGCCGCGAGAGGCCGGCCTCGTCGGCCGCATCCGAGAACGTGTCCCACGAGAGCGTCACGTCCTTTTGCGGAGCAAATCCCGGCTCGAGACGCCCCGAGCCCGCCGGGAAGGTGACCTCGGCTCCCAGGGCATCGCCGCCGGTCAGGCGCTTGAGGACCTCGGCCGCAGCGGCCGAGAACGTGCTGTGGCCCGACGTGTACTCGGGAAATGGAGGAGTGATGAAGGTGTCGGGCTGGTACGGCTTCCAGTCGTCTCCCGTGACGAGCTTCACGCCTTCGAAGGGCACCGTGTTGGGAATCTTCTTGCCCTCGAAGAGGAAGTGGACCGCGGTGATCGGACGCTCGGAGTCGTAGAAACGCTTGGCCTCCCAGGAGCCGATGCCGGCGTCGAAGACCGCGTTTCCGACCGTGAAGAACATTTTCACGTCCTCGTCGAAGGAGTGGCCGTCGCGCCGCGACACGAACTCGGCGAAGAGCGTCCAGTGACCCGGGGGAAGCTCCGAGTGCGGGCCGTCGGCCCAGTACTCGGCGATCATCTTGCCGCGGTCGTCGAGGGTCGCATTCAAGGCGATCGACTCCAGCGCCTGCAGGACGTAGCCGAAGGAGGGCCACCGCTCGGGAGGACCCGGCCGGAACTGCGACGCCGACCCCAGGGCGAACGGCGCGACTTTCTCCCATTGCGGCGCGACGAAACCCGGCACGACGAATCCGCCCTGGCCGTCTGAGAATCGCAGCGGCTGCCAGCGATTGGGATCGTTGATGTGATCGGGATCGTTGACCGGCAGATAACCCGTGTAGTCCGAGTATGCGCCGGGGTTGAGGTCCCCGAGCTGATTGGATCCATCGTGATGGCGGAATTCGATGACCGCCGCGGCGGCGAGGTTGCCGACGCCCTGCGGCGTCGTGGGATCGGTCGAGACGTCGTCGGGATCGAACCCGAAGCCGGCCATCTGCGCGCGCAGGAAGTCGCTCTGGGCCGGAAAGAGGTCGAGCAGGCACCGGTACTCGCCGTAACTGAACGCCATCTGCTTGTTCTCGAGCGATCGCTCGGCGGGAGGCCGCCGCAGCGAGCCCGCGAGCTGCGTTCCGAGAGCGACGTCGTCGTACGCCGCCCAGGCGTCGAAGCCGCACGTGTGTACCACGCCGATGGCGCGGGCGACCATGGGGGGACCGAGGGTGCTGGTTCGAACCGCTTCGAGCAACACGTCGTTCCAGGCCACGGCGAGAGTGTCTTCGGCGAGGACGGCCGGCGACAGCGCGATCGCGAAAATGGCGAGACAGGGAACACCGAGGGACGCGACGACCTTTCTCATGGGACTCCTCCGAATCGGGAATGGGCCCGGGGCCGGATCGGAGAAGGACCAGAGACGGTGCTTCTCGAAACCGGCGTGAATGACGTTGGGCGGGAGACCGGAGGAGCTCGGGTCAGATTCGGCCGGGGGCGCGGGGACGGGAACCGAAGAGGCACGATTCCGACCATAGCACTGCCTTCGGGAATGGGGCGCGCGCGAGGTACAGGGAACGGACAGGGCGCGGAGATCCGCGCCCTGTCCGAGGATGTCAGCGCGCGGGCTTGGGCGCCCCCGCCGGCGCGGCGGGCGGATCCGGGTCCGGAGTCCGATTCCGGATCGGCTTGATCGTGCGCAGGTACGCGTAGATCGAGGAAAGGTCCTCGTCGGTCAGGTTCCGGTACGCCGGCCACGGCATGGGCGGAAGAATCGGCCGCGAAGTTCCCATGTGCTTGCCGGTCTTGAGGGCGCCGATGAAGGTTGCCTCCGACCAGCTTCCGATGCCCGTGTTCTCGTCCGGCGTCAGGTTGATCGCGTAGCTGACTCCCCACGGACCCGTCCAAGCCGTGAAGTCTCCGTTGGTCGCGGCGATCCAGGGCGTATCCGCCAGCTTCGGAAGCGGCTGAACCTTCGCGCCTTCGGGATGACCGCTCAAGTAGCGTGCAGGATCATCTTCCGGACCGTTCGGCCCCATCTTCTTGGGAGTATGGCAATCCGTACAGGCGAGGATCGAGACGAGGTACTTCCCGCGCTCGGCCTTCTTCGCCGCAGGCGCGTCGGCCTTCTTCGGGGCGGCCTGGCCCTCCAGATTCGATACCGTCCATGATGCCGCGCACAAAGCTGCCGCGGCGAGGACTCCGAAACGACGCATAGGGGATGTCTCCTTTCGATTGGCGGCCGACATCCTACGCCAAAGACGCCCCGATGAAAACCCGATTCGGCGGAGGCCGTAAGAAATCGGCGGAGGTTCCCATGCGCGCAGGTCTGGCTTCCTCGTTCGCCGCCCTCCTCGCCTCCACTCTCGCCGCGCTGCCTTCGCCCCCTCGCCCCGAGCACAACGTGACCGACCAGGAGCTGGTCTACCAGGTCCCGGGAATGGACAGGGTCAGCGTCAAGTCCGGCATCCCTTACAAGAAGACCGATTCCGGGGAGCTGAAGCTCGACGCCTACTACCCGGCCGAATTCCGGGAAGGCGCCCGCCTTCCGGCGGTCGTCTTCATCAACGGCGTGGGCGATCAACCCGACAACCATCTGAAGGATTGGCCGGTCTACCGCTCCTGGGCGCGCTTGATGGCCGCGTCCGGCTGGATCGCCGTGACTTTCGACGCGCGCGGCCCCTTCGACAAGTCCGGAGCCGACATCGCCGATCTCTTCCGTTTTCTTCGAACCGACGGAGCCCGTCTCGGCGTCGACGCCGACCGGATCGCGGCCTGGGTCTGTTCGGGCAACGTCGTCTCGGGGCTGCCGTTTCTCATGGACGGCGCGGATCCCGGCGTGAAGGGCGCCGTCGTCTACTACGGCGACGCGAAGGACGTGAAGATCCGCACCGACCTGCCGATCTACTACGCGCGCGCCGGCAAGGACAATCCGGGGCTGAACGCGCGCATCGACGCTCTCTGGGCGCGCGCCGTCTC
The DNA here is from genome assembly GCA_046725935.1 of Acidobacteriota bacterium. Lineage (GTDB taxonomy): Bacteria > Acidobacteriota > Thermoanaerobaculia > UBA5066 > Gp7-AA6 > DAHUXD01. The sequence goes on from JBKOZO010000189.1 coordinate 6,859, forward strand.
GGCCGGAGCTCCCTGGATCATGGTCAACGCGCCGACCTCGCATCATGCCTTCGACGTCCTCGACGACACGGAGGAAGGCCGCCGGATCGTGAAGGACACCGTCGAATTCGTGCGCCTCGTCTTCGCGCCGCCGCCGGCCCTTCCCTCACCCGCCCCGGCGCGCCAGGCGCTGGCCTATTGGTTCGGCCGCGAATACGGCGCCGCGGCGAAGGCCTATGCCGACTACGTGAAGACCCATCCCGACGACGCGACCGCCCGGATGCGCCTCGGGCTATCACAGGCGTATTCGGGCGACGCGGCCCAGGCGCCCGCGAACCTGGAGAAGGCCGTGGCCATGGGGGCCGACTCGCCCACCGACCTCTACAACGTGGCCTGTGGCTACGCCGTCTTGAAGCAATCCGACAAGGCGCTCGACTGGCTGGATCGCGCCGTGGCCTCCGGATTCCGCAACCGCCGTCTCATCGAAACCGACGACGATCTCGAGAGCCTGCGCGGGACGCCACGCTTCCAGAAGATCCTGTCGGGCCTGCCGGCCTAGACGGCCGGGCTATTTCGGCATGACCTGGAACTGCTCGATCCGGCCGTCGGGAAGGTCGCGCTCCCAGATCTGAAGTGTCTTGGTCGGGAACTCCACCTCGAAGTTCCGGTACGTCATGCCGCCTCTTTCCCGCTGCGTGGTCTGCTTCACGGACGTCGGCGCTCCGAGCGGCGCGAGGCTCTCGGCGAAGTCCCGGATCGCGGTCTCGTCGAAGTAGGCGTTGCCGTCCTCGCTGAAGAGCGACCGGTCCAGCGTTCCGCGCTGGAGACCCTCGAAGACCGCTCGGGCGCGCGCCTCGGCCGAGGCCAACCCCTCCTTCCTGGCGAAAACCAGGTTCGCGATGCGTTTGGCGAGGTCCGACGTCGCTTCGCTTGCGTCCAGGTTCATGAGCACGGTGACGGCGGCGCGATCGTCCGGGAACACGAAGTTGGACGCTGTGAAGCCCGAGACCTCGCCTCCGTGGGAGAGCGCGCGATGCCCCGCCTCGGTGCCGATCGACAGGCCCAGCCCGTAGTCCGTGCCGAGCCCATTGGCCAGCAGGACCTCGCGCTGCATCTGGCGCCACGACCCGGAGCGCAGGAGCTTGCCTTCGAGCATGGCGGTGTTCCAGCGCGCCAGATTCTGCGCCGTCATCGCGAGCTCTCCGGCGGCGAAGAGCCAGCCCGGCGCCTCCTTGGGCGCGACGCGCGGCTGTCCCAGGGCGTACCGCATGTATCCGACCGGGTCGGGCTCCTTCAGGCCGCTCTGGTCCACGTCCCAGACGCTCTCCATCTGCAGCGGAACGAAGATCCGCGTGGCGAGGAACTTCAACAGAGGCATGCCGCTGGCCTTCTCGACGATGCGGCCGGCGGCGACATAGCCCGTGTTGCTGTACTGGTACTGCGTGCCCGGCTCGAAGTCGAGCGGGCGCTTCGCCCAGCGGCTCAGGATCTCGGCCGACGTCGCCGGCTTCTGCATGAACAGCGGGACGTAGTCCTGCGGCCAGTAGTCCTGGTAGCCGGACGTGTGCGACAGCAGCTGACGGATCTTCACGTCGCGCGCGCGCGTCAACTCCGGAAGAAACCGCGAGACCGGGTCGTCGAGCGAAAGCTTGCCTTCCTCGGCGAGCATCAGGACCGCCGCCGCCGTGAACTGCTTGCTGACCGAGCCGACGGCGTAGCGCATCTCGGGCGTCGCGGCCGCGGCGGGCTCGAGGCGCGCGTTCCCGTATGCCCGTGTGTGCGTGATCTTCCCGTCCTCGACGATCGCGACCGACGCGCTCGGCGCGCCCGACGACGCCAGGGCCTCCTGGACGGCGCGGTCGACCTGCTCGGAGAAACCCGCCGCCGGAGCCGGGACGCTCGCCGCCGCCGGACCGTCCTTCCAGGTCAGGGGCGCGAGGTACACGCCGCCGCGCTGCGCGCCGCAGCGGCTGACGTACCACCTGCCGTCCGCGTCCTGGATCACCTCGGCGGCGTGGGCCGCGATGTGGCCCACGCGGTCCTCGACCCGAAAGTGGAAGGGGTCCGTGCTCGAGAAGACGTCCGTTCCGTCGAAGACGTCCCGGTCGCCGTCGCGCGGGCCGATGAAGAGGTACCAGCGATCGCCGTGGCGGACCACGAACGGCGACTCGGTCGGGCCGCCGTACTTGCCCTGGCTCGGGTCCGTGAACACGGTGCCGCGGATCTTCCAGCTCGTCAGGTCCGGGCTCGTGGCGTACTTGACGACGTGATGGCCCCCGGAGGGCGTGCTCGTGGCCGTGTAGTACATGACCCACTCGTCGCCGATGCGCGTCACGAAGGGATCCCGGGCGTCGAACCCGTCCACGACCATCGGGTTCTTCGGGTGGCGCGTCCAGGTCTCCAGGTCCGTCGAGGTGGCGAGGTGGATCTTGTACTTCGTGTGGTCCTTCGCGCCGGCGCAATAGAACATGTAGTAGGTGCCGTCGTGGAAGACGACGTGCGGTGCCCAGAGATGCTCCTCCCGCCACGGCGCCTTCGGCGCGACCGACAGCGCGAACGGAAGCTTCTCCCAGGGCTGCTGTGTCAGGCTCCGTGCGCGGGCGTGGGCGAAGTTGTCCTCGTCGAGCGCATCGGAGGGTTCGGCGTGCGTGATGCCGAAGAGGTGCCAGCTCCCCTCCTCGCCCCGGATGAAGCAGTGGTCGTTGATGTACCACTTCTCGCGCTCGCCCACGCTCGGGTCGTAGATCTTCACGAACTCGCCGGCTTCGACCAGCGACGGAGGATTCTCGGCGGCGGCGACGGGAGCCGTGCGGGCCGCGGCGCAGGCGGCGAGGAGCGAGGCAAACAGAGCTCGGCGGATCAAATCGAGTCCCCCTTTCGTCTGTCGCCAAGATAACCGATGCGCGGTGGCCCCTCGAAGGCCCGCCCGCCGAGTACAGAGACAAGGAGGGTTTCATGCGAACGACGAGAGCTATCGGCGCCTTCTTCCTGGCGGCGGTCGCCGCCGCCCTCGGGCCGGGCGCGGTTCGGGCCGAAGACCACTGCTCGGCGAAGGGCACCATGGGCGGCAAGGCCTTCGCCATGACCCACTGCGCGGCGGCGGTCTACGACAGCGAGAAGAGCGTCTCCCTGTGGTTCTCGGAGAAGCCGATCCCCGCCGAGGAAATCGAGACCTTTCACCTCTCCTCGTATCCGAAGGACCACGGGCCCGATAACAAGCCGCGAACGACTCTTTCGCTGGGCTTCTGTCCGGGAGGCGGGAAGGCCCCGGCCTCGCCCGGCGCGGTCAAGACCGTCGAATTCAACCTGACCGACGCTTCGAATCCGATGGTGTCGCAGACGTGGCTCTTCGAGCTTCCGAAGGACAAGGACCTCAAATTCGAGAAGCTCTCGGGCGAGGTCAAGCCCGGCGGGAAGCTGACAGGCCGCGCCACCGGCAAGAAGAAGCGCGACGACGGAACGCTCTACGACTGGCAGATCGACTTCGACGTGACGCTGCCGGCGAGGGCCGCGGGGGGCGGGATGGGCTGCGGGTCGTAGCTTCACAACGCCGTCATCCCGAGCGCAGCGAGGGATCCCGTACTTGATCGCCACCTGGCTCGTCGAGCACGGGATCCCTCGGGCTGCCGCCCTCGGGATGACCATCTAAGCAACCATTCGAGCCAGAGCGGTGTTATTTCAGCCCAGGAGGTGCGCATGTCCGCTCCGACGACGATCGACTCGGCCACGGCGACGCTGCTGCGTGAGACTTTCGAGGGACCAAGCGGCCCTTCGACCTACTTCATCGACAACGATCCGAAGGCCGGCTTCTTCGCCGTCCTCGACGCGCTGTCCGCGGCCGAGGCGTCCCGGCCGATGCGTCCGGGAGGGCCCACGGTCGCGGGCCACGCCTTCCATGCCGGGTTCCACCTCGACATGTCGAGCGCGTGGCTGCGCGGCGATCGCGAGCCCCGCGACTGGGGCAAGAGCTGGGAGATCAAGACCGTGGACGAACCGGCCTGGGCGGCCCTTCGCCGGAACCTCCGCAAGCAGTACGCGTCGCTCCTCGAGGCGATCGAGAAGGAGCCGTCGGCCAACGGGATCGAGCTCGTGACGACGATCGGAGCGATCGCGCACGCGGCCTATCACCTCGGCGCGATTCGCCAGTCGATCTCGGCATCGCGCTGAGCCGACCGGCGGCGGTCAGACCGCGCCGGCTCTTCGCTGCGAGATGCGGCGGTCCATGACACGCCGGTCGAACGGGAGGGCTCCGTCCTCGAAGGGCGGGGCTTCCTTTCGGCGTTCGCCCTTGCGTCGTTCGCCGGTGCGGCGTTCGGGGGGCGTCACGGCGAAACGGGACGGGATCGGGTCGAGCTCCTCGAAGACCTCGAGCGGCGGGCGCGTGCGCGGATCGGAGACGTCTTCCGCGCGCCACTGCTCGAGCGCGTCGGTGGGAATCTCGCGCGTCGCGTTGATCGCGGCGACGATGCGCCTGGCGTCGGCGAACGAACGCCCCCGGACGACGATCGCCCCCGAGGCGTCGCGCACGTAGCATCCGTCCTGTTTCCAGGGCTCCGGAGAGTGGAATCTCTCGAGGTCGTCTTCGGGAAACGGGTCGACGAGGCCTTCGGGCGAGGGAGGCTTCGTGCTCATCGAGGACCCATGGAGTGCTTGCGGCGATTATGCCACGCCGAATCGCGTTTCCGAAGGGCAGCCGGCTAAAGAGCGAGGTCCCACGTCTCGGCGACGCACTCCCTGCCGGAGATCGAATTGGGCTCGCTGTGCGTGAGAACGAAGCCGGCGCGCTCGTAGATCCGCCGCGCCGCCGCGAGGTTGCTCTGCGTCCACAGCGTGACGCGCCGATAGCCGGCCTCGCGCGCGAAGCGCACGCACGCGTCGACGAGACGTTTGCCGATGCCGTGACCTCGCGCCGCGGGCTCCACGTAGAGGAGGCGGAGCTTCGCGACGGTCTTCGACTTGCGGACGAGGAAGACCGACCCGACGATCGCGCCGTCCTTCTCGGCGATCCAGCAGCGCTCGGCCGCGGGATCGTGGCGCGCCCCGAACTTCGCCACGATCTCCGCGACGATCGCCTCGAAGTCTTCCCCCCAGCCGTACTCCTGCGCGTAGAGAGCGCCGTGGCGATGGACGACCCAGCCCAGATCTCCCGGGCGCGGCGGGCGGAGGATCGGCTCGCCCGAAGGCTGGGGCTTCCCGCCGAGCGCGTTCCCGATCGTCCCCATCGCGGAGACCACGCGATCCTGCGCGGCGTCGGAAAGGGGCGCCAGCATGCGCGCGACCGCGTCGCGCGAGCGCCGGTCGAGCGGCGCGAAGGTCGCTTTGCCTTTCTTCGTCAGAGACAGCTCGCCGCGGCGGCCGTCCTCCTCGGACCGGCGGCGCGTGATCAGGCCGTCGCGCCGGAACGTCTTCAGGATCCGCGAGAGATAGCCCGGGTCCAGTCCCAGCTCGCCCCCGAGCTCGGAGGCCGTCGTCTTCCCGCGAACCGACAGTTCGTAGAGGATGCGGACCTCGGTCAGCGAGTACGGGCTGTCGAGGAGACCGTCCTCGAGGACGCCGATCTTCTGCGTGTAGAAGCGATTGAAGCGCCGCACCGCGGCGATCCGGCGGTCGAGCTCCGCGCCCATGCAGACAGACTCCGCCAATTAGTTGCTTTTGTCAACTAATTCCACATGCAACCTTCCGCCGGCGGGGCGTGTTTCGGTCCGCGAGAGGACGAAATGACCCCGTACCGCGTGCTGGCCGTCAGCGAGAAGCTTGCCCGAAAGGTCCGCGAGACGCGCAAGTCTCCCGGCTACGGACATCCGGTTCATGCCGAGGTCGCCACCGGCTACGGACCCTGCCGCTCGTGCCTGCGCGATTTCGAGATCGGGGTCGAGCGCCGTCTGCTCTTCACCCTGGACCCCTTCTTCGGGATCGAAGACTTTCCGCTTCCGGGACCCGTATTCATCCACGAAGACGGGTGTCCCCGCTATCCCGAGCACGCCGGCTTCCCCGCCGACGTCCGGAGCCACGACCTCACGCTGGTCGCCTATGGCAAGGGCCGACACCAGCGGGCCGAGGAACGCGCCACCGGCGCCGACGTCGAGCCGACGGTCGCCCGGATGCTCGCGCGGCCCGACGTGGACTACGTTCTCGTTCGCGACACGCCGGCCGGCTGCTACGACTTCCGCATCGAGCGCACGTAGCGCGCCGCTAAGGCTTCTTCGACAGGTCGGCGAGAGCGACGAGGACGTCTTCGCTGTGCGCCGGAACCTGCACCTTCATGAAGGTCTTGGCGACCTTGCCCTGCGGGTCGATGAGGAACGTGTTGCGCGCCGAGAGCTTCTGTCCCTCGTACTCCATGACGGAGTCGTACGCCGTCGAGACCTTCGCATCCGGATCCGAAAGGAGCTTGAAGGTTAGGCCCTCCTTCGTGCAGAAGTCCTTGTGGGACTTCTCCGTGTCCACGCTCACGCCGATGATGACGGCATTGGCCGCCTCGTACTTCGCCAGATCCCGCTGGAAGTTGTGCGCCTCGAGCGTGCAGCCGCTGGTGAAGTCCTTCGGATAGAAGTAGAGAACGACCCACTTTCCACGGAAGTCCTCGAGCTTCGTGGGCTTGCCTTCCTGGTTGGTCAGCGTGAACGCGGGAGCGGGTTGGCCGACGGCCGGAACCGTGAGCGCGCGCAGCCCCGCCGCGGCAAGGACAGCGGCGGCGAGGACGAGAAGCTTTCGAGCCATTCGAACCTCCTTTTCTTGCGAGACCAATCGCCGGCCGCCGAGAATACACCGGCGACGAACGCGCCGCACGGCGGTCCATCTTTTGCTTAGACGAAGATGAAGACGAGGACGAGATGGCTTTCAAGTTGAAGAAGAACGAAAGCGCCGCCTCCGGCATCCGCCGGGTCGTCCGGGAAGAGATCGACGAAGCATTCGAGCTCTTGAAGAAGGGCCCGGCCGATCCCGAGACGGCGGTCCACGAGCTGCGCAAGCACTTCAAGCGGATCCGGGCGGTCCTGCGGCTCGTACGCGACGAGCTCGGCGAGCAAGTCTACGACCGCGAAAACGGCGCGCTCCGCGGCCTGGGCCGCCGCCTGGCCGCCGCGCGGGATGCGTCGATCCGCGCCTCGACCCTGGATCGCCTCCGCGAAGCCTACGAAAAGGACTTCCCCGTCGACGGCGTCGTACCGGTGAAGAAGCGCCTGGAGAGCCGGCGCGGAGCGGCCCTGCGGCCTCTGCGCCGCAAACCCGCGTTTTCGCCGATCGGCCGGGAGCTGGTGACGCTGCGCCGCCGCATCCCCGCGTGGCCGATCCGCAAGCCCGGTTTCGACGGCCTCGCACTGGGGCTTCGGAGAATCTATCGCAAGGGCCGCAAGTCCGAGGCCCGCGCCTACGCGTCGCAGACAGACGAGGAGTTTCACGAGTGGCGAAAGCGCTCCAAGGACCTGCGTTACGGCACAGAGCTGCTCGAGCCGGTCTGGCCCGAGGCCTTGAAGGACGTCGAGCAGACGCTGCACGATCTGACCGACCGGCTCGGCGACGACCACGATTTCGCCGAGCTCAAGAAGGCGCTGACGGGCTCGTCCAGGCTCGTCGCGGGAGCGCACGGCGTCGGGACCGTGGTCGAGCTGATCGACCGGCGGCGTGCGGAGCTCCAGGCCGCGGCCCGGCCTCTGGGCGAGCTCGTCTTTGCCGAAAAGGCGGGCCCGTTCACGCGCCGGATCGAGGCTTACTGGAACACGTGGCGCTCGTGACGCGCGCCGAGGAGGAGCGGTATGACGGGAAAGACGGATCATCTCCTCGAGGTCCTGCCCGCGAGGGACCGCTCCACGCGCCTCCTCCATGTCGTCGTGGACACTCCGAAGGAGAGCCGAATCAAGTTCAAGTTCGACGTCGAGAAGCGCTGCTACACGATTTCCCACATTCTTCCGGGGGGTGCCGTCTTTCCGTTCGACTTCGGATCGATTCCGCGAACGCTCGCCGAGGACGGGGATCCCATGGACGTGCTCATCCTGATCGAGGAGCCGACGTTTCCGGGCTGCCTCGTTTCCGTGCGCCTCCTCGGCGCGCTCGAGGCCGAGCAGACCGTCGAGGGCAAGACCGGGCGCAACGACCGCTTGATCGGAGCGGCGGCCGAGTCGCGCGCCTATAGCGCGTGGAAGGCCCTCTCCGACATACCCGACCGGCTGCTCGGCGAGATCGAGCGCTTCTTCGTCTCGTACAACGAGGAGCGAGGCAGAGTCTTTCGCGTGCTTCGCCGATCCGGGCGCCGGCGCGCGGAGACGCTCGTCGAGCTGGGAGAGCGGCGCTTCCGGGAGAAGAAGGGGCGCGGCGCCTAGAACATCGAGGCCATCAAGACTCGCGGGCGCCTCTCGGCGCCCGCCTCGGCCTCGAACGGCCCCACCCGAAATAATTCTAGTCCTTTCGCTCCGCGAATCAAACCGCCGAGCACGGCTCGAACGCCGTCCAATCCGTGGACGCCGCGACGCGCTCGTCCGGCGGAAACGGTGTTCGAAAAGTGAACGTGAACGGCGTCGGCCCGTGCTCCTGCAGATGCGCAATCCGCTTCTTTGCTTCGTCGATCGACGGAATGTGCCCGGCCGGTACCCACCACAACGCGACGACAGGGACGTCCAACTTTTCGAACCATTCGCCGCGCTGCCGCAGGACCTCGGCGTGGTCGCCCCGGTAGACGAAGCGGCGCAGGTCCTCGAGCGAATTCCAGACGCTCATGTTGATGATGATCCGCTCGTCGTCGTAAGGCCGAAGGTACGTCGCGTTGCCGCCTTCCGTCTGGAGCCGCCAGACGAATCCGGGACTCCCGTCGGCGAGCGCGTTGATCTCGTCGAGCCGCGCGACGAAGCCGCGCATGACGGGGTCCTCGAGGGAGCCGCGCATGCGCGCGATGTTGATCTGCGCGAGATGGAGGGTCGCCATCGCGGGCTACCCCCCGAGTCCCTCGTCCGCGGTCGGCCCGTAGACGGGCGGGACCGAGGCGCCGACGAGCCTCAGGTAGACCGTGAGTTGCCCGCGGTGGTGCGCCCAATGGGAGAGGACGCCGTCGCGGATGTTGACGTGCCGCGGCAGATCCGTGACGACGTGGCCTCCGGCCTTCAGCTTCCAGTTGGTCTGAAGATGTTCGTCGGTCGTCCCCTTGAGCACGTTCCGCGCCTTCTCGACCGAATCCTCCAGGGCCTTGACGAGATCACTGCTGGTTTTCAGCTCCGGCGGCTTGTAGCCCGACCCGCCTTTTGGAGCGAAATCGAGCTCGTCCTGTTTCACCATGGCCTCGATCCACGATGGCATCGTCGCCACGAGCGTCGCGAGGTAGCCCATCTTCATGGACTTCTCGTGCGGCTTCCACTCGTAGCGGCCCTCGGGAACGCGCTCCAGCACCCGGCGGCTCGCGGGCACTTCGCGCTCCAGGTCGGCGAGAAAGATCTCCTTCAGCATCATCGGCTGCTCCTTTGCTCGGAGCCCGAATCTATCTCGAACGACCCGGAGACGGCGCGAAGCGCCCGCGGTCCCTCGGACTATTGCGGGATCAGCCTGACCGCGAAGGTCTCCCCCGCGCACGGATCGCACCCCTGTCCCGCGATCTCCCCCGCATCGTTGATGTCGTTGGCAAAGATGAGAAACGGCGAGCCGTCCTCGACCAGATCGTTCAAATTCATGAGCAGGCCGTTCTCCCAGAGGAAAGCACGGCTGCCCTCGGCGCCGATCGACTGGCCTACGACCTGCCGCTTGGCGTTGATCCCGAAGGCCAGGCTCAACGGATCGTCGCCCAGAGTCTTCAGGTCCACGATGCCTCCCTCCCGAGGCCAGAGCACCGCATGGGCGTTCAGGGCTCCGGGTGGGTCGATGGGCAGGTTCGAAAAGCCCGCGCTGTCGCCGTGATGATTGATCGCAGTCGGCGTGTTCCACGCGACCCCGCCCAAGTCCCCGAGATTCCGCGGCACGCCGTTCTCCCAGATCACCGCGTGCACCGCGCTGAGCCGCCCCCGGGCGCGGTCGCATTGGCCCGAGATGCCGACGACCTGCCCCTTGTCGTTGATCGCCACCGCGGCCGACGTGTGGTCGTCGCCGAGGGGCGGGAGTTGCTGGATCGAATCGCCGTCGTTCGTCCAGATCACCGCCCGGAACTGCAGAACCTGGGGCGCGGTACAGGTCGTGTCGTGGACGCCGTTCTCCGCCCACCCTACGATCTGGCCCAGGTTGTTGGCACCGGCGGCGAAGCTGTTGTCGCCGCCCGGCAGCGGATTCAGCCCTGTCATGACGCCGTCGCGCCACAGAAAACCGCGGCAGACGTTGCCGCTGAAAGGAACTCCGAAGAACGCGGCGCAGGAGAAGATCTCTCCGAGTGGCTGGACCTCGGCGATCTCGGAGATGCCGACGATGTCGCCATTATTGCTCTTTGACGGAAAGGCCAGGGCGCTGTTGGGACCGCCGAGCGTGAGGAGGTCGATCGTCTCTCCGCCGAGCCACAGCGTGGCATGGGCGGTCAGGTCGCCGTCCTGGGTCGAGACACCGGTGACCCAGCCGGGATTGTTGATGCTGATGCCTGCGCCCTGCGTTCCACCGAGCGTGTCGAGGACGACGACCTTGTAGCGGATCGTCTTTTGCTTCTTGGCCAGTTCCGCACCGGCCAGACGATCGGCCACCGACAGCAATGCCGCCATCGCGATCAGAATCATGCTCCTCCAGGTTCTCGTTCTCATATTTCCTCCTGGCCTCCGGGATCGGGGCCGGGCACAAACCTGGAGCAATGCGGCGGCCATCGGAGCGAATTGCGAGTGAAGCGCTTTGGAATCCGGAGTTTCGTCTCGCGGACGATTTTCATTAAGACGCCCCGGGGGCGCGAGATCTTGTAGCCAGATTGCGGAAGTCGTATCCGGGAGCGGACACAGACGAGCGCTTTACGACTTCTCCGACGCAAAGACGATCTTCCTCAGCTCCGTCAGAGCGCGCGCTTCGGTCTGCGCTCGCGGGACGAAGAAACCTTCTTCCCGCACCTTTCGGACCGCGGCCTCCATGCGGTGGCCCCGCCGGGGCGAGCCCTCCTCGCGCAGGGCCCACTCCGCATCCTCGAAGGCACAGCGCGCCGTCGAGCAGACGAACGCGATCCGCTCAGGCATGGATCCACCGCTCCGGGCGGCCACGCGCCGCACGCGCTGGAGCAACAGAATCCGCTGGTACGCGAAGCCGCAGTGCCGCACGAACGCGGCGGAGGCCGGTTCCGACTCGCCGGCGAGATGACGGACGAATTTTTGAAGCCCCCGGCGCGCGCCGCGAGCCGACGCCCGTGCCTGTCCGGCGAGGCTTTCGACCTGGTCGCGCACCCGCCACGACCGCTGGGCGGCGTGGGAGAGGATCGTCAGCGCCGACTCCAGAGGACACGCCGCGCCGACGTCGGCCAGATAGCGCCGCAGCTTCTGCTCGGCCTCGATCTCCTCCATCAGTACGCGCCGCCAGGGAATCCCGAGAGTCTCGGCGCACGCCAGGATCTCGTCCGGGGTCGACGCCTCCGTGGGAACGTGAGGCTCGGTCGCGCGCAGTGTGTCGAATCCGGCCATGACCCGCTTCCAGTATTCGAGCGGCCCGGCGGAGGCGCAAGACTCCTCCGACTATCGCGTCCGAAAACGGCGATCCGGGAGCCGGCGCGAGGAGTAGGCTGAACCTGCGATGCACTTGAACGCGGCGGTCTGCGATCGGGCGCGCATCGCTCGAGATGCGCGCTTCGACGGACGGTTCTTCATCGCCGTTCTCTCGACAGGCATCTACTGTCGCCCCATCTGCCCCTCGCCGCACGCGCGACGCGAAAACGTGCGGTATTTCCAGTCCGCCGCGGAAGCCGTCGCCGCCGGCTTCCGCCCCTGCCTCCGCTGCCGGCCGGAGGCGGCGCCGGGCACGCCGCGGTGGAAGGGAACGGCGAGCACCGTGAGCCGGGCCCTCCGCCTGATCGAAGAGGGAGCCTTGCAGGAGCAGAGTCTCGCAGAGCTCGCCCGCCGCCTCGGCGTGAGCGCGCGACAGCTTCATCGCCTGTTCTCGATCCACCTCGGCGCTTCGCCGACCGCGGTCGCCAAGACCTGGCGTCTCGCCTTCGCCCGCCGGCTCCTCCGCGACACCGAACTACCCATGTCGCGCATCGCGCTGTCCGCCGGGTTCCGCACAGTCCGCCGCTTCAACGCCGCGATCCGCGCGGCCTGCGGGCGGACTCCGTCGCAGCTGCGCCGCCGCCCGGACGCGGGGCGCGCCAGCGACGACTACTTGCTGCGGCTTCCGTACCGCGCTCCCTACGACTGGGATTCGCTCCTCGCGTTTCTTCAAGCCCGGGCGATCACGGGTGTCGAGGACGTCGGCGCCGGCGCGTACCGGCGGGCCTTCGCGGAGAACGGACGCCACGGCATCCTCGAAGTGCGCCACGACCCCCGTGCGCGCGTCCTGGTCGCTCGCGTCCGCTCCGCAGGACCCGCTTCGCTGCTGCCGATCGCGCACCGGGTTCGCGACATGTTCGATCTCGCGGCGAATACCGCGGCCATCGCGCGGCACCTCCGGCGAGACGGTCAGCTCCGGAAGCTCGTCGACCGGCGGCCGGGGCTTCGAGTGCCGGGCGCATGGGACCCGTTCGAGATGACGATCCGGGCGATCCTCGGAGAGTCGCTCGCGGAAAGGGCGGCCGCCGAGCTGGAAGATCTCGTCGGGGCGTTCGGCGAGCGCCTCGACGTACCGGGCTCGGGACGCCTCACGACCGTTTTCCCGACGCCTCTGTCTCTCGCCCGAGCCAGGCTCGAGCGGTTTTCACCGTCTGCGGGGCGCGCGATTCGCGCGGCTGCCGAAACCGCGCTCGCGCGCCTGGACGAGGAGACTCTTCCCCGCGTGGCGGGGCTCGCCCCGGCGGCGGCCGACTACGTCGCGCTCCGGGCCTTCCGGCAGCCCGACGCATTCCCGTCTGGGGAAGGCTCGGATGCGGACGCGGCGTTGGCGAAGCTGTCGGAGCGCTGGCGCCCGTGGCGCGCCTACGCGGCCGTCCACCTCGCGCGCGCCGCGGCCGAGCGGGCAAGCCCGCTCTTGGAGCGATCGGCCAGGGCCGTTTAACGCGCGGGCGCCGCCCCGGCCGGACGTCCGGCCTTTCCATGCCCGGACGACGGCAGCGACTCGGCCCTCCACGAGTAGATGATGAATTTGAATGGATTGAACACCTGGTACTTGGCAGCGCTAGCCTCGGTCCCTCGACCGAGGCCTCAGCTGCATCATCGACCCATTCTGCGGTAGCCGGGATGAACACCCGGAGTGAGCTTCTGCTGGGCCGCGATCTTCTCTAGCAGCTCCCGGAGCCGCGCGCGCTCGGTGTCGTCGAGGGCGGCACAGAGGTTCTCCTGGTGCTCTCGAGCGACGCGCCCGACGGCCTCGAGCCGGGCCGTCCCGGCCCTCGTGAGACGCAAGGCATTCGAACGGCGGTCCTTTGGCGTAGCGTAGCGCTCGAGCCAACCGCGCTTGGCCAGCTCGTCGAGGAGCAGGACGAGCCGGCTCGGGAAGATTCCGAGCCGCTCGGCGAGATCGCGCTGAGTCATCCCGGGCTCGCGCGAGAGGATCCGGAGGATGCCCGCCTCCGGAGGGGTCATTTCCAGGGGGACCAGGCGCTCGGCGAATCTGGCCGCGGCGTGCGCGCCGACCTGAGCGAGCAGAAAGGCGGGTCCGGATTTCAGGGGCGGCGCCTCCAATAGTTATTGATATTAATAGTTAATGGGATTAATGTCTAGCTCCTTCACCGGCTCCGCGATGGCGAGCCGAGGAAGAGGAGGAGCCCATGACACAGACCCAGGCATCGACCGCGGCCGCCCGCCACGCGGGGCCACACCCCGGCATTGTGGCGATCGTCTTCACCACTCTTTTTCTGGCGGGCCTCGTCCCCGTGACGCTGCTCGTGAGCGACACCCACTTTCCGGCGCCCTTTCAGCCGCCGGCCGAGATCGTTTCGTACTTTCGGCAGAACGCGGCTAGGGTGGCCCTCTGCGCCTTCTTCCAGTTCGCTTCCGCGATCCCGCTCGGCATCTACGTGGCGACCATGACCAGCCGCCTCCGCTTTCTCGGCGTGCGGGCGGCGGGCGTCGACATTGCTCTCTTCGGCGGGCTCGCCGCCTCCTTCATGACGTTCGTCTCGGCGCTCGGGCAATGGACGCTGGCGAGGCCCGGCATCGCGGCCGACGGTTCACTGACACAGGCGCTCTACTTCTGGATCTTCGCCACGGGCGGCCCGGGCTACAGCGCGCCTCTCGGCCTCTTACTCGCTGGAATCGCGGTGCCCGCGATCTTCTTTCGCCTGCTCCCGAAATGGCTGGCGATCTCGGGCCTGGTCCTCGCGGCCGTCGGCGAGCTCAGCGCGCTGAGCCTGGTCATTCCGGGCGCTCTGTTCCTGATCCCGCTGACCCGCTTTCCGGGTTTCGCCTGGCTCATCGCCGCCGGGTTCAAGCTACCCGCCGCCCTGCGCCCGGCTCGATGAGCGTAAGGCCTCATCGGATCGGTTGCCCGATGCCGAGCAGGTTTCCCTCGCTGTCCCGAAACCAGGCCGCCCGTTCGCCGGAAGCTCGAGTGCTCGGATAGTTCCCCGAAATTTCGGCGATGCCGCCGACCGTCTTGAGGCCGGGCAGATCGTAATCCTCGAAGATCACACCCCGACGTCGCAACTCGGCGACCGTGGCTTCGAGATCGTCGACCTCCCAGGCCATCTGGGTGTGCTCCCTCGAAGCCGCGCCTGCGGACTGAAACAGGGAGAAAGAGCCCCCGCCGCAGCGGTAACGGAGACCCCGCGGTCTCTCCTCGACCGGCTCGAGGCCGAGCCGCTCGACGTAGAAGCGCCTCGCCCGATCCAGGTCCTGGGCCGGAATCCGTGCGGAGACGTCACTTCGATCGAGCAGGTCTGTCCCCTCTTCATGCGGCTTGGCAGGCCGGGTCAACCAGTGCCTCGAGTTCTTGCGGATTCGTCCACCACCGGAAGGACCCGAAGCGACAACGTCACCAACGCTCCGAGGTTCAGGCCGACACCCTGAAAGCGGACGAAGTCCGCAACCGCCTCGACGAGACGAGCGCGCTCGAGTGACCCGCTGTCGACACCCACGAAACCCAGCTCTTCGGCCAGGCCGCTGACGGTGGCCTTGGCGGCGTCGTCGTCCGCGCACAGGAACACGGAGACGCGGTGGGGAGCCAGCGTCTCACGGCCGAGGTCGAGAACCCGGGAAGCGATGGTGTTGAATGCCTTGACGACGCGAGCTGCGGGAGCGTCCTCCGCGAGACGCTCCGCGAGCGAGGGGATCGGGCTGCTGAAGTGGATACCGGGTCGCCCGTCCGGATCGGGGGTTTCGTATCCGAGGATGGCGCTGTTGCGGCAATCGATCAGGATCTTTCCGTCGAGGGCCATCGGCCGCCGCAAAAGCTTCGAGGGAAGGACGTCGCGAACGGTGTAGAGGACCACATCGCCGAACTCCGCGGCGGAGTCGAAGTCTCCGCCCCGAGCCGACGCCAATCCCATTCGGGCGATCGCTTCGGCCTTCGCAGGGTCTCGCGAGCCGAAGAGGACTTCGTGGCCGCCGCGCGCCCAGCGCAGCCCGAGGGTACGTCCCATGTCGCCCGTGCCGATGACGCCGATCTTCACAGCTCGTCGAGTCCGTTCGTGCAAATCCGGGACCAAATGTTGAATCGCTGACTTCGCCGCCCTCGGCGAGGCCGACGGCACGAACCATGTGATCCCGGTACGCGGAGGTCGAGTCGGACGGGCCCTCCGCAGCCTACTTCGCCTGAACCGCCACCACGCCGGGGCTGACGGGAGTTAACCGCCGGCTCGGCGGTCTGGTCACGTGCGAGACGACCAGCAGTACCAGCAGCATCAGCGGCATACCCCACACTTTCGGGCCATCTCCTCCGGTGTAGTGGGTGATGAGCGCCATGCCCCACGCGAACGCCGCACCCGCGTAGGCCCACTCCTTCAGCAGCGCCAGCCCGGCAACAGGAGGACGATCGCGGCCGCCGGCTTGGCGATCCCCAGAACGATTCGAAGGGTTTGCGGGTAGCCGGCCTTGTTGAATCCGGAGACCACCTGTTCGTTGCCGGTCAGGTAAGTCAGAGCCGTCAAGAGCATTCCGGCGACGATAACCGTGCTGATCCAGTAGATGACCTTTCGAGCCATTCCTCCTCCAATCTCGCGATCTCACCGCGTCTGGCGAATCTCACCTCTGGGGTTAGGTACGCCCCCGTGCCACGAGAAGGTTCGGGATCACAGGGGTACTGTGCCGCTGACCCTGGCGTGCGTGATCGCCGGCGGCGGCGCTCGCTCAACGGGCTTCGCACTTCAGGGCGACCAGGCACTCCGGGTCTTTACCGCTGCGCCAACCACGAGAGGAACAAGAGAAACGACAAGAGGCTCAGGGCCGTCCGCACGGCGTGGAGCCTCGCCCAGCGAGCGAGCAGCGCCATGGCATCCGCCGATCCGGCATCCAGAGACGGATCCACCAGGCGCTTGTTGACGGGCAGAACGGCGATCAGGGTGAACGGGATGACGGACACCAGCAGCACACTCGCGAGAGCGAGCCGAAGATCGGAGTACGCGAAGGCCGCGGCGACCCCGAACAGCAGCCCTGCCAGGGCCAGCGCGACATGCATCACGGTGGCTCTCTTGTAGCTCGGCGCGAACTCACGGACGGCGACCTCGGGACCACAAGACACGCGCGCGGGGTGCTCGACGAGGTTGACGTACAGAGCCGCACCCGAAAACAACCCTGCGCAGGCCGCTGCCAGAGCGACGAACGTCATGGGCTCGTCATGTCAACCGATGCGACGCGAGTACATGAGAGCCGCCGGTCAGGCCGCGGTCGACCGACCAAGGACGCCCCTCACCGTTTCGATGTCGGTCAAGATCGCGTCACCCATGAACCGGATGCTCGCGAGCGTCCGCTCGGCCGCCTCGGCGTGACCGGCGCCGCAGGCGTCCGTGACGACGATCGGAATGTAGCCGAGGTCTACGGCGTGACGAAGGGTGGGCTCGATGCCGATCTCCATCGCCACACCCGCGATGAGCACGGAGCTGATCGCGCAGTCTCTCAGGGCGATGTTCAGCAGCGTCCCTTCGAAGGCGGACATCGTGATCTTGTCGAGAATCACTTCGCTCGGCAGAGGCTCGAGCTCCGGGACAAGCACAAAACCGGGCGAGTCGCGCAGGAACCAGGGCTTCACCTCCGCCACGGTGCTCGCCTTCTGCCAGGCCATCGCCATGCGAAGTGAAGTAACGCCGCTCGCTTCCTTCGGCAAGGACAAGTGGCGCGTGAAGAAGACCCTCATGCCAGCCGCGCGGACCACCTCGAGCAGTTGCTTGACCCGCGAGACAACCTCGCTCCCGTTCTGCAGCTGTCGGATGATCCCGACCTGCATGTCGTAGACGAGGAGGGCCGTGCGTCGCGGGTGGCACGTCTCGGCGAGGCTTTGCGGAATCTCCAGACCATACGCGGTTTCCATCGCCCCACCTCGGATTCCGGGCAGACTAACACGCGCCGCGATGCCGGCCCGGGGCGCGCCCGACCCGGGTCAGGTCCACAACAGTGCCAGCGCGTCTCGCTGGAGTATGGAGCGCATATTGCCCGACGTCACCGGGCCCGCTGCTGCAAGGGCTCTGCGCCTCCGAGGATGAATCCGACGACCTGCGCGACGACGCGCGGATCCGCGAGCACCGCGCGATGCCCCAACCCCGCGGTCGTGAACAGCGTGCCGCGGCGGGACCCGTGCGCGACTGCGGCACCGTGGCTCCAGGGCGAGACCGGGTCCGCCTCGTCGTGCACGACGAGGAGCGGCACGTCGAGCTGAGCCGCCATCCAGTCGGTACCCAGCTCGGCCGAGTCGAACCGGAGCCGCGGGCGCCGCGATGCGGCGGGCGGAAGTAATCATATCCATCCGGACCCGATTGGCTATTGAGCCGGACTCGTCGTATGGAGAGCCTCTGGGGACCAGCCTGGCCGCGCCCTGCCTGTCGATGAGCTCTTGGGCACACTCACGAGTCCCTCACCCACTCGCATCCCCACGATCCTCATCTTCACTACCGCCACCGGCGCGCCCTCGAAGATCCTGAAGTCGACGGCGGAGCAGACCATAGACGGGACCGAGCAGACCAAGATGACTCATCACGACCAGAGTGACCACGGCGGACACGACGGCGGCGGACAGGGCCAGGTGCGGCGAAACGGAGTACAGGATGGCTCCGTGACCGATGATGAGGAGGATTGCTCCGGCCGCCAGAAGCCAACCTCGCGAAAGCAGGCGGCCGTGTCCTTTCATGGTTCTATCCGTTGGCCATGGTCGCTGTCGTCGCTTTCCGCATCGGGGCCGCCGCGAGAACAAACTGCAAGTCGCGAATTCCCACCGCTCCGCTGTCGAGGATGGTCAACCCCGTCTCGCTGAGCAATGAAATGATGTCGCGAGGGTCGACATGACCGTGGCGGTGAAGGTGCGACAGGAGGCTTCCTTTTGTCGGTCCGCCCCCTCCGAAGTCGACGGCCAACACTCGGCCGCCCGGCCTTAGAACCCTTCGCATCTCGCGGGCGCAATCCTGGCGTGCCTTGGCGGGCAGGTGATGAAGCATCACCGTCGTCAGCACGGCGTCGAATTGAGCGTCGGGAAACGGCAGCGCCTCGGCCAATCCACTCTTGAAGATGACCTCGAGGCCAGCCTTCCTGGCTTTCTTGGTCGCCCTGGCTACCATCTCGGGCGACGCGTCGACCCCGCACACCGTGCCCGTGGGACCGACCTGACGTTTGGCGGCAATCGCCAGGGTTCCCGTCCCGCAGCCCACGTCGAGGACGGACTCGCCCGGTTGGAGACGCGCCCGGAGAAGGAGCCTTTCGCGAAAGGCCCGCTCTCGACCGAGCGTCAGAAGCCAGACCATCAGATCGTAGCGAGCAGCCCAGTGCACGACCAGGCCGGTCGTCGCGGGCGGCGCATTCGGTTGAACTGTCATCGCCACATCAGCCTCCTCCGATTCCGGAATGGCGGTGCGACATGCTCCCCACCAATCCCAGATTCATGAACAGAAGTACTAAACTGGACTTCTGTTCACTATTAAGTCTAGGCCGGGAGAGCCCGGAGTTGCAGAACAGCAATCGGCAAAGAGTGCGAAAGCGAACAGTGACGCAAGTTTTGTTCGCCTTCGGCTTCGGAGGACGACGTGACGCAGCCGGGAAAAGGCGTTCAGGACCGTCGGATTCAGAAGACGCAGAACCTCTTGCGCGAGGCCCTCGTCTCCTTGATTCGAGAGAAGGTTTATGACTCCATCGTCGTCCAGGAGATTCTGAATCGGGCCAATGTTGGCCGATCGACCTTTTACATGCACTTTCGCGGCAAAGACGAGCTGCTCGTCAGCGCCATACAAGACATGGTCCGCCCGGCTCAATCGACAGAACCGCGACCTTCGTCGAAACGGTACGAAGAGATCATCCGGTTCAGTCTTCCGATCTTCGAGCACCTCGATCGCCACCGGCGCAGCGGCCTGGCCAAGATGGGGGCCAGAGGCCGAGCGGTCCTTCACGAGCACCTTCGGAAGGTGCTCGCCGAAGGGATTGCCGACAGCGTGGAAAAAGACTTTCGGGACCGGCGAAACAGGACACGGCCGGTCCCACCCGATCTTCTCGCCCAGTACGTGGCCTCGACGTTCGTCCTCGTGTTGAACTGGTGGGTGGAGGGCAGAAGCCCACGCGCTCCAAAGGACGTCAACGACCTGTTTCGAGCGCTGATCCTGCCGACCCTGGCCGCGACCACGTGATGAAAACCGAGCACACGCTTACGAGACGGCCGGGAGATGGATATGGATGAGAACACGGATCGTCCGGAAGGTCCGGGCGCCCCCGGTGCTTTCGAGGCGCGGTACCTCGCCTTCCTCGAGACGATTAGCCACCTGCGACCCAGCCTGCACCGCTACTGCTCGCGGATGACGGGCTCGGTGGTGGACGGCGAGGATGTCGTCCAGGATGCGTTGTTCCTTGCCTTCCGCAAGCTGGACACCTTCGATGAGGAGCGGCCGCTGGGCCCCTGGCTCTTTCGGATCGCCCACAATCAGTGCATCGATTCTCTGCGCCGCCGCGGCGTTCGCCAGAAGGCAGAAGCCGGGGCAGCCGAGCCCGAGGAGGTCCTTCCGGTCGAGCCTCCCGGGCCGGCGCTCGGGCGAGCCCTCGAACACCTCGTGCTCACACTGCCGCCGTTGGAGCGAGCCTGTGTGCTCTTGAAGGACGTGTTCGATTACTCGTTAGAAGACATCGCGGAGCTCGTCGACTCCACCGTGGGCGGCGTCAAGGCCGCCTTGAACCGCGGCCGCTCGAAGCTGACGGCCCTGCCCCCTCGAGGGCCGTCGCCGCAGGCCAAGAGCCCAGAGGCTGTACGGCTCCTCCGTTTGTACGTCGACCGATTCAATCGACGCGACTGGGACGGTCTCCGAGAGCTCGTGGCGGCCAACGCGCGGCTGCGCGTGGCGGACCGTTTCGCAGGCCCACTCGAGAAGTCCCCCTACTTTGGCAACTACGAACGCACGCCGGTTCCGTGGCGACTGGCTTTAGGGGAGGTGGATGGCGAACCGGCGATCATTCTGCTGCACCGACGGGCCGGCGAGTGGGCGCCGCACTCGCTCATCCACCTCGAAGTGGAGAACAATCGCATCACGCGAATCCTGGACTTCGGGCACACTCCGTGGATTCTCCAGGCCGCGACATCGATTCACGTCTCCGACCCGACCTAGAGTCCGCCGCGCCGGCGTATCCCGCGTTGCCGCAGAGCCGTATTAGAGAGCGGGTCTGGAATTGGAGAAAGGAGCCGAAGTCAATGAAGAAGACTACGATCTTTCTACTTGCCCTGCTGGCGAGCCTCGATTTGGCCGCCGCCGACTCCCAGGGCAAGAAATACCCTCCGCTGGACGAATATCTGATGCCTCGCGACGCCGAGATCGCCCTGGCGAAAAGCGCCGCCCCTCCCGGCGTCTCGGATCGCGCCACGATCAAGATCTTTACGAAGTCGGGGTATCAGGTGGCCCGCGAAGGTGACAACGGGACGGTTTGTATGGTCATGCGCGGATTTGCCGCGCCGACGTATACGCCCGCCCAGTTCCGCGACCTCGTCTATGACCCAACGGTCCGCGCCCCGATCTGCTTCACGCCGCCCGCGGTGCGCACCGCGATGCCGTACTACGAGCTGCGGACCAAGCTCGCTATGGAGGGCAAGGGGCCGGACGAAATCGCCGAACGTCTTCAGGCAGCGTATGTCAAAGGCGAGCTCCCGAGGCGCGACTCCGTGACCTTCGCGTACATGTGGTCCGGCCATCAGCACCTGGGACCGGGAATCGGGGCCTGGCACCCTCACATGATGGTGTTCGCGCCGTATTACGACAACTCGATGGTCGGCGGCAACGAGTTCGGGAGCCCACTCCCGCAACTGAGCGACGACGCCGGAACCCCGTTCAGCGTGGTCGTAATCCCCGTGGACGAGAAGCTCGCAGTCAAAACTGGTTCGAAGTAGGCATCCGTCAGTCCTGAGAATGCACGCCACAAGCGACGGACTGGCCCGACGCCCTTCCCCCCTTTTTTGTATCAGCTGTGCGCCACGTCCGGGAGTCGGCGCGACCGCGCCCGCGACACGCTGCGAACGCCGGGAGAATCGAGCCGCCGAAGCTCTCGATATCGGAAGCAGTCGACGAGGTGGTCGTTCACCATGCCAACCGCCTGCATGTGGGCGTAGATGGTCGTCGAACCCACGAAGCGAAAGCCCCGGCGCTGAAGATTCTTTGCTGAAGACGTCGGATTCGCGTGAGGTCGCCGGAATCTCCCTCGTCGCCTTCCACCGATTCCGCCTGGGCCGCCCGTCGACGAAGCGCCAGCAGTAGGCGTCGAAGCTTCCGAACTCCTTCTGAATTGCGCGAAACGCTCGCGCGTTGCGGACCGCGGCTTCGATCTTCATCCGGTTTCGAATGATCGACGGTTCCAGCGTGAGCTTTTGAATTCGTTTTGAGGTAAATCGCGCCACCCTCTCCGGATCGAATTGGCTGAACGCACGGCGATAACCCTCTCGCTTGCGGAGCACGATCGACCAGCTGAGCCCCGCCTGCGCCCCCTCGAGCACCAGAAGCTCGAAGTGCTTCCGGTCGTCGTGGACGGGCACCACCCATTCGCAGTCGTGGTACTGGAGCATCAGCGGATTGTCCGCGGCGACCCACGTGCATCGTTTCATCGAGAGCCTCTCTCGTCGCGCTCCTTCCGCCAGACCGGCACTATGGACGACGGCGCGACGACTGTTTGGGGGCCACCCGCTTGCGCAGGCGCTCCTCCGCCGCGCGCAGCTTACCGGTGGGGTCGCTCGGTGCGAATTCCTCCGTCTCGTAGATCTGGCGGATCTCCACCTCGGTGTCCTCGAAAGGGGCACGCTTCAGCCATTCGATCGCCTCGTCCTTCGATTTCACCTGCCAGAGCCAGAACCCCGCCACCAGCTCCTTCGCCTCAGCGAACGGCCCGTCGATAACCGTGCGCTTGCCTTTGGAGAACCGGACACGCGCTCCCTTCGAGGAAGGATGCAGCCCCTCACCCGCCAGCATCACGCCGGCCTTCGCGAGCTCTTCGTTGAATTTCCCCATCTCGGTCAACATCTTCTCGTCCGGCAGCTTGCCGGCCTCCGAGTCTTTGTTCGCCTTGACCAGGACCATGAATCGCATCGGAGAGCTCCTTTGGTTTCGCCGGCGACCCGCGCGCCGTCCGGCATCGTTAAAGTTACGACTCGCCTTCGTGTCTCATCCTGCCGCCGAGCCGGTCGGCCGACGAACCCGGCTCTAATAGCACGACGAATGGGAGCCGGTCGGATCGACGCCGCTTCGGTTACGTGCTGCACGACCCGAGATCTGTCCTACCGACCCCCGGACGGCGGCGGCGACTCGGCCCTCCAGGAGTAGATGATGAACTTGAACGGATTGAAGGCCTGGTACTTCTCGATGAGCTTCTCGTAGGCCAGCCGCTCTTGTTCCCGGAGGGACTGGCTCGCGGCGAATCGACCTCCGGTCCAATCGAGCGCTTCCGCGGCGAGCGCATAGTTCCCATCCGCAATCATCCGCTTCGCCGCGCCGACCATCTGGTCCTCGGAAACGCCGAGATAGTCGACCAGAAGCGCTCCGCGATCCGCGCGGCTCACATAGTCGACTCCCTGCAAGTCCGGCTGCCAGTAGCCGACATTCTGGTCATATAAACGGTTGATCACGTTTTCGCGCAGCAAGAGATACGGCTGATGCGTCCGGAAATCACCGTCGACCAGGCCGGGCGGGATCAGGTTCGCCTGCTGAATGGCGGCTCGCTCTTCCCCCCGTCGAATCGCTGCGAGGACCTGGTCTTGGAGCCACGCGAGATGCGTCTTCAGGCGAGCCAACATCTCCGGAGAGGCAAAGACCCGCGTGAGTGGCTCGTGGCCGTGCAGCAGAACTTTCGGGTTGGTCTGGACGACGACGTCGATCGCGTCGAGCAGCCCCTGCAGGTTCCCTTCCTCGATGAACGGAGCGCCCAGGTACGGCATGATGATGTCACCCACGAACATCACTCCCTGGTCCGGAAGGAAGAACATGAGTGCGTCCTGAGTTTCCCCGCCCTGCGCCGGAATGGCCTCGATGCGTGTCCCGCCGACGCGGATCTGCGTGCGCTCGCCGATCGTCACGTCGGGACGGAAGTCCAGCACCTCCTCCATACGAAATCGGCTGCCGAAGAAGGGCCGACCGAATATCTGGGGAGCGGACGACATCCGGGCCATTTCCCGGGCGTAGTTCTCGCGCGCGTAAAACTTGACGTTGGGATTGAGGCTCCGAAAATAGCGATGCCCTCCGATGTGATCCCAGTGCGAGTGGGTCACGAGCACGGTGGTCAGCTCCGGGAGCTTCGGAACGCGGGCCCGAAGAGC
This sequence comes from Acidobacteriota bacterium, assembly GCA_046725935.1. Classification (GTDB taxonomy): domain Bacteria; phylum Acidobacteriota; class Thermoanaerobaculia; order UBA5066; family Gp7-AA6; genus DAHUXD01. The sequence goes on from JBKOZO010000189.1 coordinate 30,760, forward strand.
CTCATAGGCAGCCTGAGCCGAATCCGGCCGAGTCCCCGCGTCGATGGCGATCAGCTCCCGTCCGTCCTCCGAGACGACGAAATAGAACTCCGTGAACTCGTAGCCCGACAGGGCGTAGACCTTTCCCGGGACCACCTCGGCGATGCGCTTGTCGGAAAAGGTGTGGCCGCTGACGGGATCCTCCCGGAAGGGTGACAGCTGCGTCGTCGGCGTGTCGAAGCGGGGAGCACCGGAAAGCTTCAGATACTCGTCGGCTTTCGCCGTCTGCCCATCTTTGCGGTAGAGGTTCGCGAGCCGCAGATAGACTTCATTCAGGAATTCCGGCGCGGGAGCCTGACCGGCGTGGGCCATGCACCAGTTGAGATCCTCGAATGCGGTTGCCTTCTGGCGAAAGATCCCCGGCAGCTGAGCGGAGACCACTCCGGATACCCACCGCACGATGAACAGGTTTCCGCCCGACAGCTTTTTGGCCGTCCGGAGCATGTCGATCGTGTCGTTGACCCAGCCGATCCGCTTGACGAAGGGGACGTCGTTGGCAGCGCCTGCCCGCAGCGCTGCGATCGCGGACAGGTAGAGAGACTTCTGGACGTCGGTCAGGCGCGGCCCGAATTGGTCGAGGCGGGCCTGGAAAAACTCCGCCCCCTCCCGATGCCTGTTCGCATTGCCGAACTGGGCCATCAGCAGAAACAGCAGCTGAGGGTCCTGGGGCGGCTGCTGATTCACCGCCTTGAGGTACTCGAGCTCGGGATTCGCCGGAGAAACTGTGTGCGCGCGGCCGCGGCAGGCCCATGCCGACGCCGTCAGCGCCGCGGCGAGAAATAGGATCCACCACGTCCTCGGAAGCGATCTCGGCCTGGTCGTCGTCATGATCGGGAACCTCCTTCGCGATCGGCGGCTCACGATCGCGGCGGTGCGTCTCATGCGGCTTCTGCCGAGCCCCGGGCGTTCATGCGGTGCAGGAGCCGGCGAAGCGCGAAGCGAGGCGTCAGCCGGACGAGGACGCTCGTCAGGAACTTGTACCAGGGGCTGTACACGGCGACGGCTTTCCCGCGCTTCATCACCCGGTAGCCGTATTCCGCGACTTCCGCCGGAGTGGTCTTGGTCGTCGCCATCTGGTTGTCGGACGGCGTGCCGGCGCCCTCGATGAACGCGGTGCGGACCGGCGGCGGACAGAGCGCGGTGACCTCGACTCCGCTTCCCCGCAGCTCCTCGGCCAGTCCTTCGGAGAACGCGAGCACGTAGTGCTTGGTGGCGAAGTACACGCTCATCAACGGGCCCGGCAGGAAGCCCGTCACCGAGGCGACGTTCAGGATGCGGCCGCGTCGGCGCTGGCGCATCGCCGGCAGGAAGAGCCGCGTCAGAGCCGTGAGCGCCGTGACGTTGACGCCGATCATGCGCTCGAGCTTGGAGAGGTCCGCCGACGCGAACGAACCGTAGTCGCCAAAACCTGCGTTGTTTATCAGACAGTCGACCTCCGCTCCGAGTGCCTGCACGCGGTCGAAGACTCTCTGCGAGGCTCCCGGCTGGCTGAGGTCATCGGCGATCGTGAAGACTTCGACCTTCTTTCTCAGCTCGTCGGCCGCCGCGTCGAGGGCTCGTGCGTCCCGGGCGACCAGGATCAGATCCCGGCCATCGGCGGCGGCCTGTCGTGCGAGCTCCAGCCCGATTCCGCTGTTGCCGCCGGTGACGAGCGTGAAGCTGGTTTGTTTCGTCATGGCCGGCTCGCCAGGGTCGAAAGCAGCGCCTCGACGTGGCTGCGTCGCTCGGCGACCGAGATCAACGGAGTGATCTTCGTCTCGGCCTGCGTCCAGATCGGAAAGCTGGTGACGATGCGGTCGACGTCCTCAGCCGAATTGGCCTCGATCATGAACCGGAGCGCGATCCGGCCGGCCACGGGTCCTCCGGCCACGATCTTCTTCTCGGCGAAGAGCTGATCGGCGCGCGCGAGCGTCGGAAAGATGACCTGCTCGATGAACGCGCGGCCTGTCTCCGGCGTCGGCGGAGGGCCCGTCCTCACGTGGTCGAGCTCAACGAGAAAAAGCATGGGTTCCTCCGTCGAGGGGGGCGATCCGCCGGAACGCCATACCACCGCGGGTGACGATCTTTGCCTGCATGGCCGCACCTCCCAATTAGATGTACATACATCCTTCTCGAAAGGTTTCCGGCACGCTCATTGCATCCGGACGAAGCGCTCTAGGGATGGCCGGACACATCGGCGACGCGGGAAAGCTCGTCCATGAGCGTGGCCCACTTCCTCCGGCCGACCTTCCGTCGAAGACGGTCCTGGGCCCGGTTCCAGGCGGGGGTGGCCCGTTCGAATCGGGACCGTCCGGAGCTCGTCAGCACGATCTGCCTCTCCCGCCGGTCCTTGCCGGTCCGTCGCCGGATCCAGCCCTTTCGCTCGAGCGGCTTAAGCGTCCGGGTCAGCGTCGTGCTGTCGATGACGAGCAGCCGCCCGAGGCCTCCCTGCATGATCTCCCCCGCCAGCGAGAGCGCCTGGAGCAGCGTGAACTGCGCGATGGTCAGGCCCGTCCCGCGTAGCTCCTCGTCGTAGACCTGGCTCACCGCCCTCGCCGCGCGGCGCAGGTTTGCGCAGGCGCACGGCAGGACCCACAGGGAGGGACGGCTCTTCTTCACCCCTTCACTCTAATGTGTGGCCGGCTGGCTCGATCTGTGCAGGCGATTTTCTGTCCCGAGGGCCCCGCCGATCCAATGATCTGGATGAAAACTTTCGCGGGGCCACCGACGGATAAACGGCTGGAGGAGAACATGGCAAACGCATTCGTGCACGCGGAGCTCAACACGACCGATGTCCAGAAGGCCAAGACCTTCTACGGAAAACTCTTCGACTGGAAGCTCGAGGACATCCCGATGGGAGAGGGAGAGACGTACACCATGATCGGCGTCGGCGAGGGAACCGGCGGCGGAATCATGAAGCAGATGATCCCCGGGGCCTCGTCGGATTGGATGCCCTACGTCGGCGTCGACGACATCCGGGCGGCCACGACGAAGGCGAAGTCGCTCGGGGCGAACATCCTCAAGGACGTCACCGAAGTCATGGACATGGGCTGGCTGAGCATATTCAAGGACCCGACCGGAGCGATCATCGGACTCTGGCAGCCGAAGCCGCGGACGTAGACGAGAAAGAGAGAGCGACACGATGCAGAGAATCACCCCGTTCCTGTGGTTCGACGACGACGCCGAAGAAGCGGCGAACTTCTACACCTCCATCTTCAAGAACTCGAAGATCAAGGGCGTCAGCCGCTACGGCGAGGCTGGGCCGGGCCCCAAGGGCTCCGTCATGGTCGTGAACTTCGAGCTCGACGGCGAGGAATTCATGGCGTTGAACGGAGGCCCCCAGTTCCAGTTCACGGAGGCCATTTCGCTCGTCGTCAATTGCAAGAGCCAGGAAGAAGTCGATCACTACTGGGGCCGGCTCACGGAGGGCGGACAACCGGTGCAGTGCGGCTGGCTGAAGGACAAGTTCGGCCTGTCGTGGCAGGTCACGCCGACGATCCTGGCCGAGCTGATGCAGGACAAGGACCCGGCCGTCCGGGAGCGGGTAATGAAGCAAATGATGCAGATGGTCAAGCTCGACATCGAGCCCCTGAAGCAGGCGGCGAAGGGGAAGTAGCGATGGGCAAGATGACGAGTTTCGACCACGTTTCCGTCGACGGCTTTTTTGCCGGACCGCACGGCGAGATCGACTGGTTCAAGACGATTCGCCCGGATCCGGAGTACGAGGCGTTCACGCATCAGGAATCGCAGGACGGCAGCACGCTGATCATGGGACGGACGACCTACGAAATGATGAAGAGCTGGTGGCCGACGCCGCAGGCGGCCCAGGCCGACCCGCACATGGCGAAGGTGATGAACCAAAGCCCCAAGCTCGTCTTCTCGCACAAGCTCGAGAGCGTCGAGGAAGGTCCCAACTGGAAGAACATCGAGCTCCTCCACGAGATCGACCCGGCCGCCTTGCGCAAGCGCAAGAAGGAGTCGAAGACCGACTTCACGATCCTGGGAAGCGGGTCGATCGTGCAGCAGTTCCTGAATCAGGACCTGCTCGACCAGTGCACGCTGGTGGTCGTTCCGGTCGTGCTGGGTTCGGGCAAGCCGCTCTTCAAGGACGTCCGCAAGGAGAACCTGCAGCTTTCCGAGTCCCGGTCGTTCAAGAACGGGCTCGTCGTGCTGACGTACTCTCCGAGCTGAGCCGGCGACCGCTCCTAGGGATTGCGGCGGCGCCCCGAGCCTCGGCGCTCTCGTGCGGACGGGCGCGGCGCTGATCCGCTGCTTCCCAGGCGGACCTGCTTGACCTCGCCCATCTCCGGTGTCTTGCCCGTCAGCTTGCTCTTCACGAGCTCGAAGAGAACCAGAGGCTGCGGCTTCTCCAGCGTCATGTACTGCGCGGAGCGGGCGTTGACCCCGATGAGCACGATCCTCGGGTCCTCCGGGCCGCCGTCCTTCGCGCCTCCCTCGTCCGGGAACCAGAGCTTCCAGTCCGGTGCCCAGAGCCGGCGGATCTTGTCCCGGTCGCGCGAGATCTTCGCGACGCCCGAAACCGAGACCCACTCCTTCGTGCGGTCGCGGTAATAGGAGAGGTTGACCTTGGGCTCCTCGGAGATCTCGCGGACCTTCGGGTTTCTCTCCATCGTCACGAACCAGAAATCCGCGCCCGCGGACCGTCTCTGGGTCGCCATCGGCCGCGAGACCATGTGCCCGTCCGCGCGCCGCGTCGTCAGCATCGCCACTTCGATCCCCTCGACGAGCTCCCAGAGCTCTTCGAGGCTCCCCTTTGCCTTTTGTTCCGATTCCGTACTCTTCTTCGCCCTCGCTTCCATGCAAACCTCCGGCTTCCTCGCCGCAAGTTCCGCGCCAGTTCGTCAGCGGGACGAGGACTTGCGTCTCGGCCTTTGCTTCGCCGAGACGGAGCGGATGAGGAGCCTCCCGCGGCCGCTCGAAGGCAGCGGCACCTTCGCCTGTGCCACCGCGGCCGCAATCACAGCCTCGACCTCAGGCCGGGCGAGCGTCTTGGCCGATTCGAGGCGGATGAAGCGATTCTGCTTGCCCGAGCCCTGCAGGATTCCGTGCGGATCCGGCAGCGTCGATCCCCGGTAGAAGGACAGCCCCACGCCGTTCGACGCCGCCGCGAGCGAGAAGACCGAGTCGGAGGGCCGTTCCGTCGCGCTGTAACCGATGACGAAGAAGTTGTAGTTGTCCCAGACGAGCTCGTTGGCCGTGGGCAGCCGCTTCCGCAGCGCCCGCCGCACCGACCCGATCAGGGCCCGATGCTTCGGCTCGAACTTCGCGATGAACTTCGTAAGCTGCTTTTCGGAGAGGTCCGAGCCCTTCGCGGCGGTCTTCACGCGCGTTTGCGGAAGATGATGTCGAACTTCGGCTTCCACGTCTTGCCGCCGTCCGACGACGTCTCGGCCGTCTCG
>JBKOZO010000190.1:0-11300 GCA_046725935.1 Acidobacteriota bacterium
GCGCCACGCGGACGCTTTCGACGATGGCGGCGACGACCTCCGAGAGCGAGTCGCGAACCTCCTCGTCGGAGAGCATCAGAGTCTTCGGGACGCCCTCGACGAGGTCGCGCCCCTTGACCTCCATCGTCATCGGCTCGTCCAGCGGGTGCGCCGAGCCGATCTCCATCTTCACCTGCTCCGCCGTCCGCTCGCCGATCAGCAGGTTGTACTTGCGCTTGACGTACTGGATGATCGCCTCGTCCATCTCGTTCGAGGCAATGCGCACGGAGCGGCTGTAGACGATTCCGGCGAGCGAAATGACGGCGACGTCCGTCGTGCCGCCGCCGATGTCCACGATCATGTTGCCGGTCGGCTCGGTGATCGGCAGGCCCGAGCCGATGGCCGCGGCCATCGCCTGCTCGATGATGAACACCTCCGAGGCGCCGGCGCGCAGGGCCGAGTCCTGGACCGCGCGCTTCTCGACCTGCGTGATCCCCGACGGGACCGAGATCACGATCCGCGGCCGCACGAAGAGCGAGCGGCCGTGGGCCTTCTTGATGAAGTGGTCGAGCATCTTCTCGGTCACTTCGAAATCCGCGATGACGCCGTCCTTCATCGGCCGGATCGCGACGATGTTGCCGGGCGTGCGCCCGACCATCTCCTTGGCGTCGGTGCCGACGGCTTCGACCCGGTTCGTGTTGGTGTTGACCGCCACGATCGACGGCTCGCGGACGACGATCCCCTTGCCGCGGGCGAAGACGAGCGTGTTGGCGGTTCCGAGGTCGATGGCGAGATCGTTGGAAAAAATCGAGAATACGGATTTCCAGGCCAAAAAAACCTCCCCTACTCCGTTGCGGGATTCCCGATCATAGCGACTCCACGAAGATGCGGACACGCTTGACGGTCTCGTTGCCGGACGCGTCCACCGACTTGACCACGAGGACGGAGGCGCCGTCGCGCTCGACGGTGATCGTCTTCTTGAACGAGCCGTCGGGTTCCACGTCCGCCGGCTCGGCGTTGACCGTGACGATCGCCCCGGGCTCCGTCTTCCCGTAGATCAGGAACAGGTTTCCCATCTGCTGTGGAGGAGAGACCACCAGCTCGGGCGGGGCCCCGTCGCCTCCCCCTTCCTTGACCGGCTCGGTCAGCATCCGGAAGCGGCGTACCAGGCTCCAATCCGAAGCGATGCCCGAGGTGTCGATGGCAGCGACCCTCCAGAAGTACGAGCCCTCCTTGGAGACCTTGACCCGCGACTGGGTCTGGACCCGGTCGTCCAGGTCGACTTCGGTCGAATCGGGAACGAAGAGGCGGGACCTCGAGATCTGCAGCCGGTACCGGACCGCGTCCGAGACCTTCGTCCACTTCAACTCCACCTGGTCGCCCGTCTTCAGGTCGTAGATCCGGTTGTCGGCCGGAAGGACCGGCTGCGGCGAATCCGGCAGCGCGATCTTGGGCGAGAACTGTCGGCTGGCGGCGTCGGCCGAGATCTTCTCGCGGCCTTCCAGCACCACCGTTTCCTTGCCGGTCGAGACGGTCGTCCGGCCCCGATAGTTGACGACCTCGGTCTTCTCCCCCATGGCCACGTCCACCGACGCACGGGAGTCGCGCTCGATCGCGGCCGTCGCCGAGTCGGTGTCGACCGCCGCCGTCGCGCCCGAGGTATAGACGTTGATCGCGCCCGAGATCATCTTGATCTGGCTTCCGCTGGCCTCCGACGCCTGGGGCTTGCGGCACTCGAACAGCGATCCGGGGCGGATCGTGTAGAGCGTGCCGTCGTTGAACATAATCTCGGCCGAGCCGGTCTTGCCGGCCTTGACGAAGTCGCCGTCGAAGAGTGGCTGGCGCTGCCGCGCGGGCTCGAAGGTCGAGCGCCCCGCGCGCTGGAGCGAAACGTCTCCTTCCACGAAGATGAACGTCGCGTCTCCCTGCTCGCCCGCGCCCGCGGACCCCAGCGCTCGGCGCGAGTAGGACTGGGACTCGATGGCCAGACGAAAGGCCTCCTCCCAGCGCGAAGCCGAATAGGACTGGCGCGCGTCGCCGAGGAAGTCACGGGCCTGCGCGACGTTGGAACCGGGACGCACGGTCCCGGCGGCGCGCGTCGCCCGAGAGAGCATCGAATCGGCTTCCGCGATCTCGATGCGGGCCTTCTCCTGCGGCGAGCGCTTGTTCCGGCTGTAGAAATAGAAGCCGACGCCGCCGGCCACCAGCAGGAGGAGGGCAATCAGCCCCCACCGCCGGATCGTCTCGATCGGGATGACGAACCAGTCGAGATCCGTCCCCGCCGGCTGTCCGGACTTCCGTTTTCTCATAAACTCCCGAAACTACGGGACTTATCCGCATCAGTTATAGCACACCCGGGCTTCCGGCCTCGGTGACCGAAGCACCTTCCCGGACCTCTCTCCTCCTCGCGCGCCGCCCTGCTATAGTCGCGCGTTTCGGAATCCGGCCGCACGGAGGGAGTTTCGATGCTCAAGACGATGCGCAACAGCTTCCACCACCTCAAGTGGACGCTGTTCGCCGTGATCGCGGTGTTCATCCTCGGGTTCGTGTTCTGGTCCGGCGGTCCCAACCAGGACCCCGCCAGCCAGGTCGTCGCCAAAGTGGGACGCGAGCGCATCACGGCCGTCGAGTTCGACCGCCAGTACCGCGCCCAGGTCGAGCGCTATCGCCAGATGTACCAGGGCAACTTCTCCCCGGAGCTCGAGCGCGCCCTCGACTTACCCAAGAACGTCCTCGACTCGATGATCGAGAGGATGCTGCGCCTGGAGGCCGCCCGGCGGATGAACCTCACCGTCTCGGACCAGGAGCTGGCCGAGAAGATCGTGACGCTCCCCTTCTTCCAGGAGGGCGGTCAGTTCATCGGCCGGGAGAAATACGAGCGGATGCTGCGCGGCAACGGAATCTCGCCCGAGCGCTTCGAGGAGGAGCTGCGCGAAGACCTCCTGCTCCAGAAGTACGGCGACCTCGTCAAGGCGTCCGTCGTCGTGCCCGAGTCCGAGCTCCTGCGCGAGTACGCCGCGCGCAACGACAAGGCCACCATCGAATACATCCTGGTTCCGGCGGGGCGAATCGAGTCCAACGCGCAGCCGAGCGACGCCGACCTCCAGCAGTACCTCGACAAGCACAAGGACCGTTACCGCACGCCGGTGCAGCGGCGGATCAAGTACCTGCTGGTGGACAAGACCAAGATCCGCCAGAAGATCAAGCCGTCGGAATCCGACCTGACGGCCGAGTACGAGAAGCGTAAGGACACTCTGAGCGTGCCCGAGCAGGTCCAGGCGTCGCACATCCTCATCTCCGTCAAGCCGGACGGCGGCGCCGAAGCGGATGCGGTCGCCAAGGCGAGAGCCGAGACGATCGCGGCGCGCGCCAAGCTGCCCGGCGCGGACTTCGCGAAGCTCGCCAACGAGAATACCGACGATCCCAGCGGGAAGGGTCAGGGCGGAAAGCTGCCTCCGTTCTCGCGCGGTCAGATGGTTCCCGAGTTCGAAGCCGCCGCGTTCTCCATGGAGCCGGGCGAGGTCCGCGGCCCGGTGAAGTCGCAGTTCGGCTACCACATCATCAAGCTCGAGGCGAAGACTCCGGCCCGCACGCGCTCGTTCCCCGAAGCGCGGCCGATGCTCATCGCCGATCTGACCGAGCGTCAGGCCACGGCGGAACTCGATCGGCAGTCCAAGGAGCTCGGCGAGAAGCTCAAGACGGTGAGCGGCGCTTCCGACGACGACCTGCGCAAGCTCCAGAACGACACGATCACGTTCAACACGACCGAGTGGGCCGCTCGCGGGGACGCGATCCCGGGGATCGGCGCCAATCAGAAGTTCTCGGACGAGGCCTGGACCACGTCCGTCGGGAAGGTCTCGGCCAATCCTGTGACGACTCCCCGCGGAGTCGTCTTCGTGAAGCCCTCCGAGGAGCGCGCGGCGGGACTTCCGCCCTTCTCGGAGCTCAAGGCCAAGCTCGAGCAGGAGTGGAAAGCCGAGCGCCGCGAGAAGGATGCCTTAGCCCAGCTCGAGCCGGCGGCCAAAGAGCTGTCGTCCGGAGCCACGCTTTCCACGCTCGCGAGCCGGTACGGAACCGAGGTCAAGACCACGACCGAGTTCGGCCCGTCCGGTCCGGTTCCGGAACTCGGCCAGGCTCCGGGCCTCGCCGAGGCCGTCTTCAAGACTCCTCAGGGACAGGCCGGACCGCCGGTCCCCGTGCCTGCGGGCTTCGTTCTCTTCCGCGTCCTGACGCGGACCGAGGGAGATCGCAACGCGTTCCAGTCGCAGAAGGCCGAGCTCGCCGAATCGCTGCGCAGCCGCGAGGCCGAGCGCCTGACCCGCGCCTACCTCGCCCAAGAGCGCGCGGCACGCAAGGTCGAGGTCAACGAGGCCCTACTCTCCTCCTTCGCGCGAGGGAGTGAGGGAGGTCGGAGAAGCTAGCGGCCACCTCTACAATTCCTGCATCATGATCGGGCGCTTGACCGGCCGCCTCGCGAGCAAGACGCCCGACCACGTTCTGCTGGACGTCGGCGGCGTCGGGTACCTCGTCCACATCCCTCTGTCGACGTTCTACGAGCTCCCGGAGCAGGAGAGCCCGGCGTCGCTGTGGGTCCACACGCACGTCCGCGAGGACGCGCTGGCGCTGTACGGTTTCCTGACCGAACGCGAGCGGTCCCTGTTCCTCCTGCTTCTCGGTGTCGCGGGAATCGGTCCGCGGGTGGCGCTGACCGTGCTCTCGGGAATGCCTCCCACCGAGCTCATCGACGCGCTGCGGTCCCAGGACGTGCGCCGGCTGGTCGCGATCCCGGGCGTCGGAAAGAAGACGGCCGAGCGGATGGTCCTGGAGCTCTCCGAGAAGGCCGCGAACCTTCCGGGCGAGGCGCCGGGCAAGGCTCCGGCCGCCGTCGCCGCCGACGACGTCATTTCCGCCCTCGTCAACCTGGGTTATCGCAAGACCGAAGCCGAACGCGCCGTGGACGCGGCCGCGAGGGCCGGCGCTCCGAAGGATTTCGGCGAGTTTCTGAAGGAAGCGCTGCGAAGGCTGACGGGGTGAGAGTGCTAGGTCCCAGGTCCCGGTTCAGCGACTTGAGACCTGAGACGGGCGCTTCGAAGCGGCATCATAAACTTGAGCCGAGCCATGACTGATAGAGAAGTCCTCACCGGAGCCGCCCTGGAAGACGACGTCGTCGTCGAGCCGAGGCTGCGGCCGCAGACGCTGACCGAGTACATCGGGCAGACCAAAGTCCGCGAAAACCTCGCGGTGTTCCTGGCCGCCGCCCGCGGACGCAACGAGCCTCTGGACCACGTCCTCCTGACGGGTCCTCCGGGCCTCGGAAAGACGACGCTGGCGCACATCGTGGCGCGCGAGATGGGCGCCGGTCTCCGTTTGACGGCCGGACCGATGATCGCGCGCGCCGGAGACCTCGCGGGCATCCTCACGAATCTGCAGCCCAAGGACGTGCTCTTCGTCGACGAGATCCATCGCTTGAACCCCGCCGTCGAGGAAATCCTCTATCCCGCAATGGAGGACTTCCGGCTCGACGTGATGATCGGCGAAGGGCCCATGGCGCGCACGATGAAGGTGGACCTACCCCCGTTCACCCTCATCGGCGCCACGACGCGGCCGGGCCTTCTGTCCCAGCCGCTCCACGGCCGTTTCGGCATCACCCTGCGCCTCGACTTCTACGACGTCGCGGCCCTGGCCCGGATCGTGGACCGTTCGGCGCGCATCCTCTCCATTCGGATCACGCCCGACGCCGCCCGAGAGATCGGCGCCCGCGCCCGCGGCACGCCGCGCATCGCCAACCGCCTCCTGCGTCGGCTGCGGGACTTCGCGGAGGTCGCCGGCAAGGACCAGATCGACCTCGACACCGCGCGCGCCGCCCTCGCCCGGCTCGAGGTCGACGAGCACGGCTTCGACGAACTCGACCGGCGCATTCTGTCCACGATCATCGAGAAGTTCGGCGGCGGGCCCGTGGGCATCGGCGCGATCGCCGCGTCCCTCGGAGAGGACCGGGGCACGCTCGAGGACCTCTACGAGCCCTATCTCCTCCAGGCCGGATTCCTCCAGCGCACGCCTCGGGGCCGCGTAGCCTCGGCTGCGGCCTACCGCCATCTCGGGATCACCGCGCCGCGGCGCGAAGGAGAGCTCTTTTGACGGGCTCGGCCGCGACCGAAGACTCCCGCGCTCTGTCGGTCCGGAAACGGCGCCGCTCCTTTTCGAATCGGACGGCCTCCGTCCCCGTCACGAAGCGGGGACTCCTGATCTACAACCCGATCGCGGGCCAGCGCGACCGCCGCCGGCAGATGAACGCGCTCATCGACCGCCAGAGACGCCGCGGGCTCGAGCTGGTCAACGCGCCGACCTCCGGGCGGGGCGACGCGACCGAGATCGTGCGAACATTCCTGAAGAAGGGTATCGACTTAGTCGCCGTCTGCGGCGGCGACGGCACGATCTCGGAGGTCGCCGCGGGTCTGGCGGGAACGAAGGTTCCCCTGGGCGTTCTGGCGGCCGGCACCTCCAACGTCCTCGCCATCGAGCTCGGAATACCGACGACGCTGGCGCGCGCCGAGGAGCTACTCCTGACGGGCTCCCCGGGCGCGTACCGGCTGGCTCAGGCGGAGGACCGGCCCTTCCTCCTCTGGGCGGGGGCGGGCATCGACGCGCGGGTGATGGGACGCATGAATCTCGCGATGAAGAGGCGGTTGGGCCGCGCCGGGATCTTCTTCACGGCCGCCTCGCAGTTCCTGCAGTACGAGTTCCCGAACCTCGAGGTGGAGATCGACGGGGCCGCGCACGAGGCGACCTACGCCGTGGTCTGCCGCGCGCGCCACTACGCGGGCCGCTGGATCATCGCGCCCCAGGCGCGCTTCGGGAGCGACATGTTCGAGGTGCTTCTCTTCGCGCACCGCGACCGCGCGAAGCTGTTCCAGCTGTTCGTGGCCATGCAGCAGGGACGCGCCGCGCATGTCACCGAAGGCCTGGCCCGGATCGTGCCCGGGCGCAACGTCACGATCCGCTCGCGGGAAAGCTACCCCGTGCAGATCCAGCTCGACGGGGACTGCGTTCTGGAGACGCCGGTGCGCTGCCGCGTCGGCGAGGACACGGTCCGGATATTGGTTCCAGGTTCCAAGTTCCAGGTTCCAGGTCAGGAGCCCGAAACTCCCTAACCCGGTCCCGGAACTCGGAACCCGGAACTACTTCTTCCCCGACTTCACCGTCTTCTCGACGTCCGCCAACTCGCGCGGCGCGGCGCAGGACAGGCACTCGAGTCCGTCCTTGGTGACCAGGAACGTGTCCTCGATCCGGACACCGATGTTCCACCACTTCGGATCCACGCCCTCGGTCTTGGCCGGAATGTAGATCCCGGGCTCGATCGTGAAGACCATGCCGGGCTCGAGGGGACGCGACTGGCCGGCGGCGTCGCGGTACTTGCTCGGATCGTGCACGTCGAAGCCGACCCAGTGCGATACGCCGTGGAGCGTGAGCTTGCGGTGGCCGAAGCTCTTGACGATCTCGGCCGGATCGCCCGACAACAGCCCCAGCTTGACCAGGCCCTGCGTCTGCGCCATCGCCGCGGCGTGCTCGATCTCGTCGTGCTTCACGCCCGGCTTGGCGACGGCGATGGCCGCCTTCTGGGCGCCCAGCACGATCTCGTAGATCGCCTTCTGCTCCGGCGAGAACTTGCCGTTGACGGGATACGTCCGCGTGATGTCGGTCGCGTAGAGACCGTACTCGGCGCCGGAATCGTTCAGGACGAGCTCTCCGTCCTTCATCTGGCGGCTGCTCTGGTCGTAGTGGAGGATGCAGGCGTTGGGGCCCGAGCCCACGATGGAGGGATAGGCCATCCGCCGCGCGCCGTTGGCGTGGCAGTAGCCGTCCAGGGCTTCCTGCACCTCGTACTCCCATTTGCCCGGCGAGGCCGCCTGCATCGCCTTGACGTGGCCCTGCGCCGACATCTGCGCGACCCGGCGGAGATACCGGAGATCCTCTTCGTCCTTGATCACGCGCATCTCGCGGATGACCGTGCGCGCGTCGGTCAGAGTCGCCGGACCGCTCCAGCGGCGGCCCAGAGGATCGTAGGTCGCGCGGAACTTGGCCAGCCATTCCGTGTCGCCGCCGTCGGAGAGAAAGAGATTCTCGGCGTCCGCGATGTACCCGCTCGTCGTGTACGTGTTGCGGTCGAACTCCTCCATCTTCGAGTCGAAGTCCTTCAGGGGAAACGCCGCATCGGCGCCGTAGGTCGCGACGGCCTCGTCCGGTCCCACCCGCACGCCCGCCCACGCCTCGCGGCGCAGGTCGCGTGGCTGCAGGAACACGACGTATCGCTTTCCGTCCTTCGCGTCGGGCCGGAGCACGACGACGACGTCTTCCTGCATGATCCCGGTCAAGTAGTAGAAGTCGGAGTCCGGACGGTACAGGTACTCCACGTCGTTCGTCATCGTCCGCTCGGGCGCCGAGCGCAGGATCGCCACTGACTTGGGCGGAAGCTTGGACATGAACTTCTCGCGCCGCGCCTTGAACGCGTCGGGATTGGGCGTCAGCGGCGGATAGTCCAGGGCGGAAACCGCGGCGGCCGCCGCGAGGGCGAGGCAGGCGACCCACAGACGTCGAAACTTCACAGCTCCTCCTCCTTCAGACGAATCAACGCTTGGAGATGAACGACCACGGCGCGGCCGCGGAGGCCGCGACGGGAGAAACGGCCTGGGGGCGGACGACGGCGGCGATCCGGTCACGATGCGTCTTCAGGATCTTTCGCACCGGCACTCCCGACGCCGCCTCCTCGAGGATGTCGGCGCCGGACTCGTCCACCTTGGCGAGGAAGGCCTCCCAGACCGCCTCGCCCACTGGCATCCCGCGAAACACGACGTTGGGGATGCGCTCGAACCCTTTCCGGAGCATCTCGAGACGCTCCTTCAGAAGCGACTCTTCGGCGAGCGCCTGGTCCTCGTAGGGCGTGTGCGGCTTGGGAATGAACGGATTGACAGAGGGAACCAGTTCCGCCACGCGGCCGTGACGCCGCCCCTCCTCGACGGCGATCAGGTGGAGGCGCTCGACCATGCGCACGATGTCTCGCACGTCTTCTTCGGTCTCGGAAGGCAGGCCGACCTGCAGATATAGCTTCAGCCGCGTGAACCCGCGCGCGAAGACGAGCCGGACCTTCTCGTCCAGCATCGCGTCGGAGACCTTCTTGTTGATGAACCGGCGCAGGCGCTCGTTGCCGGCCTCGGGGGCGATCGACAGGGCCTTCTCCCCCTGGCGCGCGAGCACCTCGAGGATCCGATCCTCGATCGCGTCGATCTTGATGGAGGAAAGCGCGATGTGGTACCCGAGCTCTGCGAGACCTTCCAGGATCGTGCCGATCTCGGGGTGGTCGCACACCGCCGTCGCGATCAGGCCGGTGCGGTCGGTCAAGGCGCGCGCTTCCCGCGCCGCCTTCAGGATCGACGACGCCGGGTACTGCTTGACCGGGGCCATGGCGTACGCGGCCCAACAGAAGCGGCACATCTCGGTGCAGCCGCGCGAGATCTCGATCAGCAGCTTGTCGGACAGCTCAGTGCGGGGTGTGAGGATCGTCGTGTGCGGCACCTCGAAGTCCGGCGCGATCTCCTTGCGCGACATCGGCTGCTGCACGACGACCTTCGCGCTCTCGGCGCCCTCCGCGCGGAGCCCGTGCACCGCCGGCACGAAGAAGCCGGGCAGCGATGCCGCCGCCGCGAGGAATCCGTCCCGGTCCAGGCCCGACTTCAGGAGCTCCGCGATCCGAGGCACGAGCCGTTCGCCGTCGCCGAGCGCGAAGACGTCCACGAAGGGCGCCAGCGCGGAGGGGTTCATCCGAGCGATGTCGCCACCGACGAGAAGAAGCGGATGCCGTTCGTCGCGCGCTTGCCGCCGCGACGGGATCCCCGCAGCCGAAAGCGTGCGCAGGATGTGTACGACGTCCATCTCCCACGAAAGCGACCAGGCGAGCAGGCCGAAGTCCGAGAGGGGCGTGCCGGTCTCGAAAGTGGCCGCAGGCCGGCCTTCCTCGTGGAAGAAGCGCTCGCAGACGAGGTCGGGGACGCGGTTGAAGAGCCGGAAGACCCACTGGAATCCGAGGTTCGACATGCCGACCTCGTAGGTGTTCGGGAAGCCGAGCGCCAGGCGGTATGCGCCGAAGCGCGCGGGAGGCTCGGTAAACCTCTCGAGGAGAGCGCGTTCCCGGTCGATGGGTGTGACTTGCATGCGAACGGGCGATTATACGGGAGGCTAGGGTTTCCGGGCCTCCGGCACGGCGCTCAAGCGGAAGGCGATCCTCATCGGCTCGCGCACCGTGATGATGCCGAACGAGGGGTCCGCCAGCCCGAACTGCTTCCACGCGAGGGGGAACGAACCCGAGAGCACGGCGCGATCCGCCAGGATCTGAACATCCACCGGCAGGCGCAGCGAAACCGATTTTCCGTGCACGGTCAGGTCGCCCGTGACTTCCACCGTCCCGCGCTCGCCCTCGCGGAGCTTCGAAATGTCCCCGACGACGCGCCTCGCCTCGAAGACGATCTCGGGGAACTTGTCGGTGTCGAGCGTCTTTTCGCGCATCTTCCGGTCGCGCGACTCGTTGCCGGTTTCCATCGCGGCGGCCGCGACCGCGATCCGGCCCTGGACTTTCCAGTCGCCGCCAGCTCCCGGAAGTGCGTCCAGCCGGCCCGAAATCTGCGGGGCCCGTCCGTGCACCGTGTGAAGCGTGGCCGGCAATTCCCAGGTCAGCTCCGAGCCGGAGGGGTCGATCCGGTAGTGATAACCGGCCGGCTCCTCCGCGGCCGCGAGAACCGCGAGAAGCGGGGCGAGGCCGAAGACACGCAGCGCTCTCATGGGGCGAGTCTACGACTACCTTTTGACCAGGAACACCCAGTCGCCGACATTGGTCCCGGTGGGTCCGCTCTCGAAGAGATCGCCCAGCGTCGAGAAGAATCGCCGCGTGTCGTGGCGCGCGAAAACGGCGTCGAGATCGAGACCGAGGCGGCGCGCTCGAGAGACCGTCGCTCCGTCGGCGAACGCCCCGGCCGCGCCCGAGGACCCGTCCCGCCCGTCCGAGCCCGCGGCGAGAAGCGCCGTCCTCCGCTTTCCGTCGAGAATCTCCGCGGCGCCAAGCGCGAGCTCCAGGCAGCGGCCGCCGCGGCCGCGGGATTTCCCGAGAGCCACAGTGGTCTCGCCGCCCGCAAGGAGCACGGTGCCCGGACGCAGGCGCCTTGCGCGCGCGGCCAGCCGCCGCCCCGCGCGGTGCGCGTCTCCCGAGAGCCGGCGATCTTCGACGGCGACGGCAAAGCCGCGCCGCCTCGCCTCTCCGGCGGCGGCCTCGAGGC
>JBKOZO010000191.1:0-28519 GCA_046725935.1 Acidobacteriota bacterium
GGAGAAGGAGATCGAAACGGCCGTTCCCGAGGCCGAGCCCGCGCCCCAACCGACAGGGCTTCTCTCGCGCCTCTTCCGAAGAGGGTGACTCCGGTCCTGACCGGCCTCGGCCTCGCGGCCGCGGCCGGACTGAACGCCTGGGTCGTCCTGCTGCTCGTCAACGGTCTCGCCCTGCTCCTTCCGCAGGAGTTCCCGGGCACGACGACGCCGTTTCTGACGAGCCACGGAGTCGTCACGGCCGCGCTGGTGCTCTTTCTGGCCGAATTCGTGGCCGACAAGATCCCCATCGTGGACCACCTGTGGACTCTGGCGCAGACGCTGCTGCGTCCACTCGTCGGGGCCCTGCTCGTGCTGGCGTGCGTTACCGAGGCCTCGCCGGTCGAGCGCCTCCTCCTGGCGCTGGCGGGCGCGGCGGTCACCGTCGCCACGCATCTGGCCCAGGTGACCACGCGACTGACTTCCACGGCTGCCACGCGGGGTCTCGCGCAGATCGCCGTTTCGCTGGCCGAGGACGTGCTGGCGCTGGCCTTCGCCGCGCTGGTCTTCTTCGTGCCTCCCTTCTCGGCCGTGTTCCTGGGCGCGCTCGCGATCCTGCTCATCGCCGACCGTCGGCGGGTTCTCCACGGGCTCGCGGTCATGTTCTTCCGCCTCAAGCATCCGCGCCGCCGCGCGCGGGCCGAGACCTGATGCCATACCTGCTCGACGGCAACAATCTGATCGGATCCGTCCTGGGCCGCTCGCGGCCCACCGAGGAGGATCGGCAGGCGCTCCTGGCCGAGATCGCCGACCGGCTCCGACGCAGCCGCGCGACTGCGCGCCTTTACTTCGACGGGCCGGCCGGGAGCCGGCCGACGTCGCTGGGGAGTCTGTCGGTGCGACCGGCGTCGGCGGGAGGCGCCGACGAGGCAATCGTCCGCGACGTCGAGAGCGCCGCCGACCCCGGGTCGATGATCGTGGTGACGGCCGACCGCGAGCTCCAGCGGCGAGTGCGCGCGGCGGGCGGCAAGACGTGCGCCCCGAGCGAGTTCTTCGAACGCTTCGGGCGCCGCCGGCCGGAGGGATCGTCGGCGCCCGACGAGCGAGTCGACGTCGAGGAGTGGACCCGGTTCTTCGAGGACGAGCGCAATCGAAGCCGGGATTAGGCCGGATACCCGAAAGCGACAGCGGTGGGATACTCGGGTGCACTGTTGGAGGAGGTGTTCCATGAAAAAGGTGGTCTATGCGGCGATCTTCGGCCTCGGCGTGCTCGCCATCGCGGCCACGCAGAAGCCGAAGGGGGAGGCGGACTGGTTCATGAACGCCACGATCATCGAAGCGTGCAGCTGCAAGATGTTCTGTACTTGCTACTTCACGACGACCCCGGACCCGGCCCAGGGCGAGGGCCATGAAGGTCACGGGGAGGGCAAGCACTACTGCCGTTTCAACATGGCCTACAAGGTCAACAACGGAAAGAGCGGCGATGTCGACCTCGCCGGCGCCAAGTTCTGGATCGCGGGCGATCTCGGAGACGACTTCGGCGATGGCCAGACCGAATGGGCGGAGGTGACCTTCGACCCCTCCGTGACCAAGGATCAGCGTGATGCCATCGCGAAGGCTCTCCTGGGGCCCGTCTATCCCTGGAAGTGGAAGTCGTTCACGGTCGGCAAGGATGCTCCGGTCGAGTGGAACGGCGGGACGGAGAAGGCCACGGCCAGGCTCGACGGCGGAAAGGGCGGAGAGATCGTCCTCGCGCACAACTCCACGGCCATGACTCCCGAGCCCACGGTCATCAAGAACCTGAAGTACTTCGCGGCGCCGCGCAACGACGGGTTCGTCCTGATGCCGAGCCAGCTCGAAGCCTACCGGCGCGGAGACAACGCCTTCGAGTACAAGGGCACGAACGGATTCATGATCACCGTGGACGTCAAGTCTACCGACGTCAAGGAGCCGAAGACTCCGTAGTAGAATCGGCGTGGCTCCGAGCGGGCCACGCGATCGCTCCGGACGATTCGTTCCGGAGAGGAAAGTCCGAACTCCTTACGGGCGGCATGCCGGGTAATCCCCGGTCGCGGCGACGCGAAGGAAAGTGCCACAGAGAACAGACCGCCCTCCGAAAGGACGGCAAGGGTGAAACGGTGCGGTAAGAGCGCACCGCTCCTCCGGCAACGGAGGGGGCACGGCAAACCCCATGCGGAGCAAGGCCAAATAGGGAGGCAGCGGGCGCCCGTCCCGCCTCACGTCACGTGAGCTGCCTCCGGGTCGGCTGCTCGAGCCCGAGGGCGACCTCGGGCCCAGAGGAATGATCGCGGCCCCGCCCTCGCGGCGGGGAACCGAATTCGGCTTATCGGCCCGCTCGGGGCTCTTTTGCGCTTCGCGCAAAAGAGTTCCCGGATGAAACCTTTCATCCGGCCACCACGGCTCCAGCCGGGAGCGACGATCGGAGTCGCGGCGATCTCGGGCCCGGTCGACGAGGATCGGCTGCGCCGCGGCGTCGCATCGATCGAGAGGCGCGGATACCGGGTTGTCCTCGCGAGCAACGCGCGTTCGCGCAGCGGCTTTCTGGCGGGCGCGGACGAGGAGCGCGCGGCGGGATATCGGGAGCTTCTCGCCCGGCGGGACGTCGACGCCATCGTCTTCGCGCGCGGAGGCTACGGAGCCTCGCGCGTCCTGCGCCACCTCTCCGCCGCAGAGGCCGCCGCGCGTCCCCGCATCCACCTCGGCGGCTCGGACCTCACGGCCCTCTTCGCCTTCCTCGGCGCGCACGCGCGTCTGGTCACGTTCTACGGACCGATGGTCGCGGTCGGGCTGGCCGACGACGAGGAGTCGGACTGGGAACGCGTGTTGTCGGGAGCGGCGCCCGAGGTCCACCGCTTCGAGCCTCGCGACGTGCTCGCGGGCGGGTCGGGGGAGGGACCCCTGCTGGGCGGCTGCCTGTCGCTCCTGGCCTCGTTAGCGGGAACTCCCGACGCGCCCGACCTTTCCGGCGCCGTTCTCTTCTGGGAAGACGTCGGCGAAGAGCCGTACCGGCTGGATCGAATGTTGACCCAACTGGACCGGTCGGGTACCCTCGATGGACTGCAAGCCATGATCATCGGCTCGATTTCGCCCGGCTCGCGCGGCGGAGGCGAGACCCTCGAAGCTCTCGACGCCTGGCTCGAGGACCGCTTCGCGGGATCCGCGTACCCCGTGGTGCGCGGTTTTCCGGCCGGCCACCTTCCCGCCGGGCGGACGCTGCCGCTGGGAGTGCCCGTGAGAGTCGACGCCGACCGGCGGCTCCTCGAGTTCTCGGGTCCCGGGACCCTCTGACGCCGATGCCCTCGGTGAAGGCCGTCTTCAAGTCCGGACAGGGACAGGGCCCCGGGGGCGGAGGGGGGAAGAATCCTCTGGAGAAGTTCCTCGTCGCCCACCCGATGGGCGAGATCATCTTTTCCGAGGGCGACATCGGCACCGAGATGTACATCGTTCAGACGGGAACGGTGGAGCTCCTGAAGGCGATCGGGGCGGAGACGAAGGTGCTCTCGACGCTCGAGAAGGGCGACTTCTTCGGCGAGATGAGCGTCCTGGAGGACGTGCCCCGGACGGCCTCGGCCCGCGCCAAGACCGACGTCGAGCTGGTCCGGATCAACGGCGCAACCTTCGACGCGATGCTCAAGTCCAACACCGAGATCGCCGTGCGCATGATGCGCAAGCTCTCGCGACGGCTGCGCGAGGTCACGGCGATGCTCGAGGAGTCGCTGGGCCGCCGCGTCGCCGAGGAGGAGAAGCCCGCCCAGCGCCGGCCCGCGCCGGAGGAGCGCGACGCCTGTCGCCTCGTGGGCGAGGAGTCGGCCTCGGAATTCTTCCTGAATCGCGAGGGCGACACGCTGGTCGGGCGGAGCGATCCCGTCACGGGCATCACTCCCGACGTGGACCTCACGCCCCTGGATCCGCAGCGGTCGACCTCGCGGCGGCACGCGAAGCTCTACCTGATGGCCGAGACGTACTACGTCATGGAAGAGATCGGCGTGATGAACGGCACCTTCGTCAACGGCCACCGCCTGGCCACGGGCGTTCCGGTCGCGGTGAATAATGGAGACGTGCTGAAGTTCGGCCTGGTCTCGCTGACGTTCCAGGCCCCCGAGACGAACTGACTCCTTCCCCCGTCGCTCCGCCTTCGCCGATACGTCTGCGCGACCCGGTCTCCCGCCTGCCCGGCGTCGGCGTCACGCGGGCCGCGCGACTGGCCGCCGCGGGCGTGGGGACGGTGGCGGACTTCCTGCTCGCTGTTCCCTTCCGTTATGAGGACCGACGGCACTTCGCCTCGGTCGCGGGCCTGGAGTGGGGAATCCCGGCGACGCTTCTGGTTCGATTTCAGGGCGTGCGCGCAACCCGCATGCGGCGCGGCCTCTTTCGCATCGAGGCGGTGGCCGACGACGGGACCGGGGCCGTCCGCGTGGTCTGGCACAACCGCTATCCCTCCTTCGCCAAGGCCCTGTCGGAAAGGCGCGCGGCGCTGTACGGGATGCCCGTGGCGGGCGCACGCGGGGAGATGCGGATCGAGAATCCCGAGACCGAGCTCTTCGACGCCGGCGACGAGAGCGATCCGCTGCACTCGGGGAGGATCGTCGGCATCTACCACCGCGTCGCGGACATCCCGGCCCGCGCCTGGCGTACGCTGGCCCGCCGGGCCCTGGATCAGCTCTCGCCCGAGTTCCGAAGCCTCTCGGCGGGCCCCGACCGGATCGTCGCGGCCCTCGAGGAGGCGCACTTCCCGTCGCACGTGGACTCGGCGAGGCCCGCCCTTTGGCAGCTGGCGCGCGAAGAGTTGCTCGTGCTGGCGGCGCGCATCGAGGAGAAGCGCGCGCGGCTGCGCCAGCGTCCGGGACTGCGCCTGCCCGCCGAGGAGGCCATCCGCCGGCTCGCCCGGTACGTCCTGCCGTTCCCGCTGACGCACGCCCAGAAGCGGGCCGTGCGCGAGATCTCCGCGGACATCGACTCGGGGCGGGCGATGGCGCGCCTGCTCCAGGGGGACGTCGGCTCGGGCAAGACGATCGTGGCGGGTCTCGCTCTGCTCATCGCCGCGAAGAACGGCGCCCAGGGAGCGTTGATGGCGCCCACCGAGATCCTGGCGGAGCAGCACGCCGAGAGCCTGGCCTCGTGGCTGACGGCGGCCGGCGTTCGGATCGCGCTCCTGACGGGGCGCGTGCGCGGAAAACAGCGGCAGAGGCTCCTGGAGGAGCTTTCGGCCGGGCACATCGACGTCCTCGTCGGCACCCACGCCTTGGTCGAGTCTCCCGTGCGGTTCGCGCGGCTCTCGCTCGTCGTCGTGGACGAACAGCACCGGTTTGGCGTCGCGCACCGCTCGCGGCTGTTTCGCAAGGGGAACCCGTCGCCGCACGTCCTGATCATGACGGCCACGCCGATCCCGCGATCGCTGGCCTGGGCGATCTACGGAGAGCTCGACGTCTCGGTCCTCGACGAGAAGCCTCCCGGCCGCGCGGCCGTGGTCACCCGCGTGCGCGACGAGGAGGCGAGGCCCCGCGTCTATGCCTTCGCGGGGGAGCGCGCCGCGGCCGGAGAGCGGGTGTACGTCGTCGTGCCGGCCATCGAGCTCGGCGATCGGGAAGTCGCGGCGACGAAGGAGACGGCCGAGCGGATCGCTGCGGCCCTGCCCGGAGTGCGCATCGGAATCCTCCACGGCCGCCTCGCCCCCGCCGAGCGGCAGGCGGTCCTCGCCGGCTTCGCGAGCGGGAGAGTTCCGATCCTCGTGTCGACGACGGTCATCGAGGTGGGAGTAGACGTTCCCGAGGCGACCTTCATGATCGTCGAGAATGCCGAGGCGTTCGGCCTGGCGCAGCTCCACCAGCTTCGCGGCAGAGTCGGCCGGAGCCATCGGCCCTCGTGGTGCGCGCTCGTGGCAGGCAAGGGAGCTTCGCCCGAGGCGCTCCAGCGCCTGTCGGTGCTGGAGCAGACCTCCGACGGCTTCGTGATCGCCGAGAAGGATCTGGAGGCGCGCGGCCCGGGGGACCTGCTCGGAACGCGGCAGTCCGGCCTGCCGCCGCTGCGGGTCGCCGATCCGATCAAGGATCTCTCGCACCTCGCCGAGGCTCGCGGACAGATTCTGGCGATGCGCGCCGAGAAGAAGATGCTGGCGAGCGACTTGTTCGGGTATCCGTGAATGAGACCCTCGGACACCATGATAGAACCACCGCCGCGATGAAGATCCTCGTCACCGGTGGCACCGGCTTCGTCGGCACGTACGTCGTGAACCGTCTGCTCCAGGCCGAGCACGCCGTCGCAGTCCTGGCACGGAACCCGGAAAAGACGCGAAACCGGTACAACCGCCCGGTCGAGACCGTCGCGGGGAACGTGCTCGATCCGGCGTCACTCGTGCGCGCGGCCGGCGGCCGCGACGCGATCGTGCACTTAGTCGGGATCATCGCGGAAAAGGGCGAGCAGACCTTCGACCGCATGCATCGCGAGGCGACCGAGAACGTCCTCGCGGCGGCGAACGCGGCGGGCGTTCGCCGCTTTCTCCACATGAGCGCGATGGGAACCTCCGAGGACTCGCCGTCGCAGTACGGCCGAACCAAGGCGGCGGGGGAGAAGGCCGTCCGGGCCTCGGGACTGGACTGGACCGTGTTCCGGTCGTCCATCATCTTCGGCCCCGGCGACGGGTTCGTTTCCCTTCTGGCTCCGATCGTTCGCCGCAACCCGGGCTTCATTCCGGTGATCGGTCCCGGGACGACCCGATTCCAGCCGGTGTCCGTTCGGGACGTCGCCCGCGTCTTCGCGGCCGCGCTGGATAAGCCGGAGACGGTCGGCAAAGTGTTCGAGGTCGGCGGGCCCGAGATCTTCACGTTGAACCAGATCTATCGCGAGATCGCGGCGGCGGTCGGCAAGCCGCGCAAACCTCTGATTCACTTCCCGCTCTGGTACGGCCGGCTTCTGGCCGCCGGGTTCGAGTGGGCGGCCCGCCGCGGGCTCCTCGCGTCGCCGCCGCTGACGAGGGATCAGCTCAAGAGCCTGTCGCGCGACAACGTCGGCGACGTCTCGGCGACGGTCGCCACGTTTGGCGAAGAGTGGCGCCGCTTCGCTCCGGGGATCCGCGAATACCTCTCCAACGGCCGGCACGATCCCCGCTCGGGAATCGGTGACGACGTGGAGCTGGAGAAGCGATCGGTGCTGAGGATCAGATAACCAGACCGCAGAGCGTGTACTGTCTGCCTTCTGCTTTCTGCCTTCTGCCGTCTAGGTGCTCTTCTTCAGCCGGATCGTCCCCGAGGACGTCTTCACGACGATCTTCTCGCCGCCGCCGTTGAGAGTGCCCGTTGCTCGCTGCGAGCCGGACCGCTTTGAGAAGGAGATGTCCGGAAACTCGGAGCGGATCGCTCGGTCGTCGTCGGCGCCGGTCACGATCAGCTCAACGTCCGCCTTGCAGTCGGGCGGCAGCGTCAGCGAGACGTCGCCGCCGGAGTTGTTGATCGTGATTCCGCCTTTGAGGTCGCGCGACACCACGCCGATGCGCACGTCGCCTCCGGCGGTCACAGCCTTCACGCTGCCTCCGACCGACGGTGCGATGATGTCGCCGCCGGAGGTCCTGGCGTCGAAGTTTCCTCCGATCTTCTGGACGCGGATGTCTCCGCCCGCCGTGTCGGTGGTCGCGGAGCCGCTGACGGCCTCGATGCGGATGTCTCCGGCCATCGTGCTCGCCTTCAAATCTCCCGTAACCGGTCCCAGTACGATGTCGCCGCCGTAGGTCTTCACGTCTCCGCCGGCGCCGATCCCGGCGACGCGGATCTCCCCCGAGTGCGTCAGGATCCGGACCTTGCCGCTGACCTTGCCGATCCGGTAGCTGTTGTCGGTCGCGGTCGAGAGGAAGTCTCCGGAGACATCGCCGCGCCGCACTTCGCCCTCCTCGTCCTCGGCCACGGGCGGCACGGGAGGCACCGGGGGAACGGGAGGCACCTGGACGTTGATCGGCGGCACGTGCACCTTGACCGGCGGGATCGTGACGACGATGGAGCGGCGTTCCGACACGAGGAGCTTGGCGTCGGCCTCCGCGGTTCCGGCGGCGAGTAACAGCACCGCGCCGTTCAGCGTCTCGATGCGCACGCTCGCGCCGCCCTTGCCGATCGCGCCGGAGTACTCGCGCCGGGGATCCGGAATCCGGATCCGGCGCATCTCGCGCTGCGCCTCCCGGACCTCCTTCTCGCTTGCCTGCATCTCGGCTTCGACGTCCTTCATCGACTCGGCGATCTCGGCCTCGATCTCGCCGATGTCCACGACGCTCTCCTCGCCTTCCTCGTCCTGGACGACGATCTTCCTGTGGTCCTTGTCCTTGGACTTTCCCGGCTTCTCGGCCGGCTGCGGCGCGGCCGCGCGGAAGGGGAACGTGGACGCGATCGTCCCGTTCATCGTCTCGCCCGAGAACTCGAACCGGGCGTCCTTGGGGAGCGTCAGCCGGATCGGACCGTTGACGGTCGAGAGCTCGATGCTGCCGCTCGGCGGGAGGGCCACGGCAACGGCCTCGATCCGGCCGTTGACGGTCTGGCCCTGGAGTGTTCCCTTCACGCCGCGGGCTTCGATGGAACCGTTGACCGTCTCCAGCTGCAGCTCGCCGTCGCAGTCCTGGACCTTCACGTCGCCGTTGACCGTCTCGAGCGAGAGGTTCACGCCCGAAGGGACCGTGATCTCGTAACGCGCGACGACCTTGCAGTCGCGGCAGCCCATGCCCCGGTGCCAGTCGCCGTCGTGGCGGTTGCCGGGAAGGCGGGTCTCGAGGCTCCAGCCGTCTTCGTCGTGGCTCTGCTGCACGCTGGTGCGCGACAGGAGCTCCTCGGCCTTGGCCTTCGTCGCGGCCGAGGCCGTGAGCGTGACGACCGCCGCGAACTGGCGCCCCGGCGACACGATGACGTCCCCCGAGACGTTCTGCACCTGGAGCGTCTGGCCGGAGGACAGGGTTCCGTTGACGGTCGTCGTGCGGGTGACCTGTTCGGCCTTCGACGCCGACACCAGCATCAGGAGGAGACCCAGGGCCAGCAGGATCCAGACGGCCAGGCGGCCGGCGCGTGCCGAGGGAACGTCGGGAGCCGCGTCGCGCGCCGAAAACTTCAGTATGTTCATCGTCAGAGAGAGACGTCCGCTCGTCATCGAAGTTCTGCTCGCCTCCGTCAGAAGGAGATGGCCTTCAGCGCGGACGCCGCCTTGGCGCGCACGAAGCCGTTCTCCTGGGGATCCACCGCCTTTTCCCGCAGCGACTGGATCGTGCTCGGATCCGACGACTGCTTCGCCTCGGCGGCGAGAGCGTCGACCGCGACCAGCCGCACGGCGGGGTTCTTGTCCGCGCGCAGGGATTCCAGGAACACGGCACGGATCTCGGGCGTCATCTGGAAAGAGGCCAGCGCGTCGGCGGCCTTCTTGCGCACGCCCGGGTTCTCGTCCTTGCGAAGCGTCGTGGCCAGCGCCGCGACGATCTCGGGGGACGCGACCGACGCCTTGGCGCCGTAATGCTCCGAGACGAGCTCGATCGCGCGCGACTTCTCGCCGTCGGTCTCGGCGTTGCGCGCCACCATGTAGGCGAGGAGCCGGGCGACCTCGGGCTCGTCCACCCGGCCTGTAATCGTCTGCCGCGACGTGACGTCGAATCCGATCTCCACGCGTCCGTCCTTGTCGACCGGCCGGTAGGAGACGTTGAACAGGCGCGGGTTCGCGGAGAAGTCGGGAAGGGCCGAGCCGGCCTTCGGGAACGGGATCGGCGTCGGCACCGCCGAGACCGGTCCCGCGATCGTGCCAGTCGCGGATGGCCGGAAGACCTCGCGGGCGGCCAGGAATCCCAGTCCCGCCGCAACCAGGAGGGCGGCGGCCTGGAGCATCGGCCGCGCCCAGCGCGTCTTCGGCCGGAACTCGCGGACGCGGCGGCGAAGGGTCTCTTCCTCCAGGAGCGCCAGCGTCTGCCGCCGGAACTCGGGCGTGACAGGGGCGTCCGGATCGGTGCCGAGCACGGTCCAGAGATCCTCGAGCCGCGCCATCTCGGTGCGACAGGCCTCGCAGGAGTGCAGGTGCGCCGACAGCTCGCGGCGCGCCGATTCCCCGGCCTCCCCGGTCAGGCGCTCGATTCCGAGATTTGTTACGTCGCGGCAGTCCATGTGCCTTCTCCTTCCGCGAAGTGGGCCTTCAGGGTTTCGACGGCCCGGAAGATGCGGGTCTTGACGGCGCCCACGGAGATGCCGAGCGTCTCGGCGATCTCGGCGTAGGGCATGCCGTGGTAGCGGGCGAGCACCAGGGCTTCGCGCTGCTCCTCGGAGAGCCGTGCGAGAGCTTCGCGCACGGCTCGCCTCCGCTCGGTCGAGACCAGGGACGCCTCGATGCCCTCGCCGTGCGCGCGCGGCTCGGCCACCGCCTCGAGCGGGACGACCGACGCACGGCGGTCACGACGGCGTCGGTCGCGGCAGGCGTTGGCCGCGATGGCGAACAGCCAGGACGCGACTCCGGCCCGCCCGTCGTACTGATGCGCGCGAGAGATCACTTTGACGAACACCTCCTGAGTCACTTCCTCCGCCGTGGCCCGATCCGAGAGCATCCGGTCGGCGAAACGGAGGAGCGAGGGCGCGTAGCGCTCGAAGAGCTCCGCGGCGCCGCCGGTGTCGCCGCGGCGAACTCGCTCCAGCAGGGTCAGATCGTCGCTGCCCGAGGTCATCTCCATTTCGACCGGCCATGGGGAGAGACGCCGAGGGGTGGCGAAGGTTCCTCTCCCGCGGGGGGAATGTACGGCTTCTTGCCGCCCCTGGGCAACTCACTGGTATCGTGCGGGTTCGCCCGAGGCGGGAGGTGGCGGCTGAAAGGACGGATGCTGGCGACCCTGCTCGTCGCAGCCTGGGGAGCCGGCTGCGCGATCGACCTGGTCGTGCCTTCGGGAGGCGCCTCGGGCCCCCCTCCCGCGGACATCGCCAACTCGGCCTGGGCGCGGGTGCTGTCCCGCCACGTGGACGCCGAAGGCCGGATCGACTTCGCGGGTGTCGCGCGCGAGCCTGCGGACCTGGAGGCCTTCGTCGCGTACGTGGCCACCGTCAGCCCGAGGCTGAAGCCGGCGGCGTTTCCCACGCGGGGAAGCGCGATCGCCTACTACATCAACGCCTACAACGCGCTGGCGATGTACGACGTGATCCAGTCGGGGATGCCGCCGGATCTGGAGGAGGTCAAGGTCCGGTTCTTCTACCGCAATCGGATGCTCGTCGGCGGAGAGCGCATATCGCTCTATGACCTCGAGAACAAGGTCGTGCGCCCCCTGGGAGAGCCGCGCGTCCACTTCGCCTTGAACTGCATGGCGCGCGGCTGCCCGCGCCTGCCGCGGGAGCCGTTTCGGACGGAGGAGCTCGGCCGGCAGCTCGAGGCCGCCGCCAGCGAATTCCTGAACGAGACGCGCAACGTGGACCTCGTCGCCGAGAAGCGGATCGCCTACGTGTCGATGATCTTGAACTGGTACGAGCCGGACTTCCTGAAGACCGCGTCGAGCCTGGCCTCCTACATCAATCGTTACCGGAGCGCGGCGCCGATTCCAGCCGGATGGCAGATCCAATTCGTTCCGTACGACTGGAGATTGAACGCGCAATGACCGGCGAGTCCGCGGTCGAGAACGCCTTGCTATAGTCCGGCTGCTTGGAACAGAAGCTCGTCGATGTCGCGATTCGCTACTCCGTGCTCCTCTTCGCCCTCTCGTTTCACGAGTCGGCGCACGCTTGGACGGCGCTGCGTTTTGGGGACACGACCGCGCGAGACATGGGTCGGATCAGCCTCAATCCCTTGAGGCACATCGACCCTATCGGCACGGTGCTGCTTCCGCTGCTCGGCATGTTTTCGGGAGGGATATTCCTCTTCGGCTGGGCGAAACCGACACCCGTCAATCTGTCGCGAACGCCGAACCCCCGCAAGGCCAATCTGATGGTTTCGGGGGCCGGCCCACTATCGAACCTGCTCTTGTGCGCGATCGGCGTTCTCCTTCTGGTCGTCGTCCGGCGCCTCCCGATTACGGGGTCCGCCTCCTCGACCGTGCTCGAGCCTCTGTGGGAGATCTTCCTGACCTTCACGATGGTCAACTTCGGGCTTGGGATCTTCAACCTCCTGCCGATCCCGCCCCTGGACGGAAGTCACGTCTTCGCGTCGATCACCGGCGGCCGCATGGGCATGGCCATGGAGAGGGCAAATCCGATGCTCGGGTTCGGGATCCTGATGCTTCTGCTCTACACCGGGCTGCTGGGCCGGATCCTCAGCCCGTTCGCGCAGGCCTTTCAGAGGCTCCTTGCGATGCTCCTGGCATGACCGAAAGGAAGATCGTTCTCTCGGGCCTCCGTCCGACCGGCCGCGTCCACCTCGGCAATTACTTCGGCGCGGTCAAGAACTGGGTCGATCTGCAGGACTCGGGACAGTACCGCTGCTTCTTCTTCGTCGCCGACCTGCACGCGCTGACGACGGACTACGCCGACACGGCCGCGCTGGCCGCGAACACGCGCGAGGCCGTCCTCGACTGGCTGGCCGTGGGGCTCGACCCCGCGCGCTCGACGATCTTTCTGCAGTCACGGGTGCCGCAGCACGCCGAGCTCGCGCTGTACTTCTCGATGATCACGCCGCTGGGCTGGCTCGAAAGGGTCCCGACGTACAAGGACCAGATCGAGCAGCTCCGCTCGAAGGACCTGGCCACGTACGGGTTTCTCGGGTACCCGGTCCTGCAGACCGCGGACATCGCGATCTACCGCGCGAACCTCGTGCCGGTGGGGGAGGATCAGGCAAGCCACCTCGAGATCTGCCGCGAGATCGTGCGCCGCTTCAACGGTCTCTACGGCGAGCTCTTCCCGGAGCCGAAGGCGCTGTTTACTCCGACCCCCAAGGTCAACGGCATCGACGGCCGGAAGATGTCCAAGTCCTACGGCAATACGATCGGGATCACCGAGGCGGCCGACTCCGTGCGCGACAAGGTCATGGCGATGGTCACGGACCCGGCGCGCGCGCGCCGCTCGGACCCGGGCAACCCCGACAACTGTAACCTCTTCCCGTTCCACGTCCTCTACTCGCCGCCGGAGGAAGTGAAGGTCGTGGACGAGGAGTGCCGCACGGCCGCGCGCGGCTGCGTGGACTGCAAGAAGCATCTGATCCGGAACCTGAACGCGGCGCTCGAGCCCTACCGCCGGAAGCGCGCCGAGCTCCTCGCCGCGCCGAGGGACGTCGTGCGCGAAGTGCTCCACGAGGGAGACGCCGCGGCGCGCGTCGCGGCGGAGGCAACGATGGAAAAGGTGCGCGCGGCCGTCAAGCTGTCGCCGGAGCCCTGATGCCGGACGAGACCACCCAGAGCTCTCTGCCGCCGGTCGCCATCGCGGCCTTCTCGGGTCCGCTCGACCTGCTGCTGCATCTGATCCGCATCAACGAGGTCTCGATCACGGACATCCCGATCGCCGAGATCACCGAGCAGTACACGGCGTATCTGGACGCGATGCAGGAGCTCGACCTCGACGTCGCGTCGGAATACGTCGCGATGGCGGCCGAGCTGATCTACATCAAGTCGAAGATGCTCCTGCCGCGCGTGCCCGGCGCGCCCGAGGAGGATCCGCGGGCCGAACTCGCGCAGCGCCTCCTCGAGTACGAAAAGTTCAAGCGGTCCGCCGAGACCCTGCATGCGATCGACACCCTCCGCGGAGGGCTGTGGCCGAGGCCCGAGACCGAGATCCCACGCGCCGACGGGGCGGACCAGACGCTGGAGGTCACGCTCTTCGACCTGATCCAGACCTTCCGGACCGTCACCGAGAACTACCGCCTGGCGCACCCTCCAGCGCTCGCGATTCATCACCTGCGCTTCTCGGTGCGCGACAAGATGCTGGAGCTGCTGGCGCGGCTGGACGAGAAGCGCACGATGCCGCTGCTCGAGTTCCTGGGCCAGATGCGCTACCGGGCGGAAGCCGTCACGGCGTTCCTCGCGTGCCTCGAGCTGATCCGGCTGGGCGTGGTCCGCGCCTTCCAGATGCGCCCCTTCGCCGAGATCCACGCGACGCGGACGGATGTCGTGTTCTCCGCCGATCAGATACGCGATACTTACAGCGAGTGAACCCGTGACCGAGACCGCCGCGCCCCCCGATGCCGCCGAGGCTCCCGTCGAGCGACGGGACGTCCCGGTCGAGAAGCTGCTGCCCGCCCTCGAGGCCGTGCTCTTCTCTTCGCCGCGCCCGGTTCGCGAGAAGGACCTCGGCGACCTGCTCGAGGCGACGACGAAGTCCGTGACGCGGGCGCTCCAGGTCCTGGCGGAGACGACGGACCAGTCGGAGCGCGGCGTGCGCCTGGAAAAGGTCGCCGGCGGCTGGCGGTTCGTGACGCGGCCCGAGTTCGACGCGCTGCTTCGCAAGTTCCACGAGGTCACCGAGCGCAGCCGCCTCTCCCTCGCCGCCCTCGAGACGCTGGCGATCATCGCCTACCGGCAGCCCATCACGCTGCCCGAGATCCAGGACATCCGGGGCGTGAACTCCTCGAGCGTCCTCAAGACGCTCTTCGAGAAGAAGCTCATCACGACGGCGGGCAAGAAACCGGTGGTCGGAACTCCGTTCTTCTACCGCACGACGCAGGACTTCCTGGTTCGCTTCGGCCTGAACGACCTTCAGGAGCTGCCGCGGCCGGAAGACCTGGACGCGGATCTGGCGGCGACCGTCGAGGCGCGAGAGATCGCACCGCTCACGGCGCAGGAGACGGCAATCCACATCTCGTCGGAGGAGAGGGAAGCGCTCGACGAGGAGCCGGGTCCGGCGGCCGAGCCGCCCGGCGCGGAGGACTGACGCTGCCGCCGGTCCGCATCCAGAAGATCATCGCCTCCGCCGGGCTCGCCTCGCGCCGCGTCGCCGAGGAATGGATTCGCGAGGGCCGCGTGCGCATCAACGGCCGCCTCGCCACGCTCGGCGACCGCGCGGATCCGGCGAAGGACTCGATCAAGGTGGACGAGAAGCGCGTGCGTCCGGTCGACTCGCCCCGGACGTATGTCCTGCTGAACAAGCCGAAGGGATTCGTCACCACGACCGCCGACCCCGAGGGCCGCGACACCGTGCTCGACCTGATGCCGGGCCGTCTGCGCCGTACGGTCAAGCCGGTCGGCCGCCTGGATGTCCAGACCGAGGGGTTGCTCCTCCTGACCGACGACGGAGACCTCGCGCGCTCAATCGCGCATCCCTCGACGGGTTGTCCCAAGGAGTACGAGGTCAAAGTCTCCGGGGAGCCGTCGGAGGCAAAGCTCGAGAAGCTGCGCACCGGATTCCCGCTCGACGGCGAACGCACGCGGCCCTGTGAGATCGTGCGGATGCGGTCGACTCCGCGGCGGGATGCCCCGGAGGGCAACACGTGGCTGCGCGTGACGCTGCGCGAAGGCCGTACGCGGCAGATCCGCCGGATGTTCGCTGGCGTAGGGCATCCCGTCTCCAAGCTCCGGCGCGTTGCGATCGGGCCGATTCGCGACCCCCGGCTCACACCCGGAGCCTACCGGCGGCTCTCCGCCGAGGAAGTCGCCGCGCTTCGCCGGTTGGGAAAGAAGCCCTGACCCGCCCGCCTCTGATCGTGGCCATCGACGGCCCATCCGGCGCCGGCAAGTCCACCGTGGCCCGCGCCCTCGCGGCGCGTCTGGGCGTTCCGTACATCGACACGGGGGCGATGTATCGCGCGATCGGGCTCGCGACGCAGCGCCGCGGCGTGCGCCTCCCGATCGAGGATGCGGCCGCCGTGGCCGCGATCGCCGAGGCGTCGCGGATCGAGCTCGCACCCTCGGCCGAAGGAAGCCGCGTCTTCCTCGACGGCGCGGACGTGTCCGCCGATATTCGGCGCCCCGAGATCTCGGCCTACGCCTCGGCCGTCTCCGCGATCCCGGCCGTGCGCCGTGTCCTCGTCGTCCAGCAGCAGCGGATGGGGCGCGAAAGGGGAGGCGTCATGGAAGGGCGCGACATCGGGACCAAGGTCTTTCCCGAGACGCCCTTCAAGTTTTTCCTGACCGCGGACCCCGCGATCCGGGCCGACCGCCGAGCGCGCGAGCTGGCCGGCCGCGGCACCCCCCAGTCCTACGGGGACGTCCTCCGGGACTTGCAAAAACGCGATGCGGACGACTCCTCCCGGCCCGATTCCCCCCTGACCCTGGACGGCCGATACGAGGTCGTGGACTCCAGCGGACGCCCTGTGGAGGCGGTGATCGACGACATCGAACAACGCGTGCGCAGGGGGATTTGACTCCAATCAAGCCGCCTCATAGGATATTGCTTTGCGTCTCAGCGACTTATGAGAGGGGATCCCTTATCTGATGGCGGGTGAAAAGCGCAAAGGAGGTCGGGAAACCGAACCGATGGAAACCGAACAGGAACTGACCGCGCAGGAGTATGAGCACCTCCTGGCCCAGTACGAGGACTCTTT
Organism: Acidobacteriota bacterium; assembly: GCA_046725935.1. Taxonomy (GTDB): domain Bacteria; phylum Acidobacteriota; class Thermoanaerobaculia; order UBA5066; family Gp7-AA6; genus DAHUXD01. The sequence continues at coordinate 16,378 of JBKOZO010000191.1, forward strand.
CAAGAACCTTCAGGAGGGGCAGATCATCCGCGGCCGGGTTCTGGCCATCACGCCGTCGGAAGTGATCGTCGACATCGGCTACAAGTCGGAGGGCATCATCCCGCTCTCCGAGTTCACCGACTTCTCGGGACAGGTCACGATCAAGCAGGGGGATCCGGTGGACGTTCTTCTCGAGCGGACCGAGGACCAGAACGGCTATGTCGTTCTGTCCAAGGACAAAGCCGAGAAGATGAAGGTCTGGGACGAGGTCGAAAAGTCCTACCGCTCCGGCTCGACCGTCCGCGGCCGGGTCATCGACCGGATCAAGGGCGGCCTCGCCGTGGACATCGGCGTCAAGGCCTTCCTCCCGGGCTCCCTCGTGGACGTCAAGCCGGTCAAAAACCTCGAGTCACTTCGGGGCAAGGACCTCGACTTCAAGGTCATCTCGGTCGACAAGAAGCGCGGCAACATCGTTCTCTCCCGCAAGGCCGTGGTCGAAGTCGAGCAGGAGGCCCGCAAGAAGGAGACGCTGCAGCTTCTGGAAGAGGGACGCGTCCTGCGCGGGACGGTCAAGAACCTGACCGACTACGGCGCGTTCGTGGACCTCGGCGGCCTCGACGGTCTGCTCCACGTGACCGACATGTCCTGGGGACGCGTCAACCATCCGTCGGATCTGGTCAAGGTCGGCGACGAGATCGAGGTCGTCGTCCTGAAGTTCGACCGCGAGACCGAGCGCGTCTCGCTCGGCACCAAGCAGCTGACGGAGGATCCGTGGGCGCACGTGCCGGAGAAGTACCCGGCGGGCTCCCGCGTCACCGGCCGCGTCACCAACGTTACCGACTACGGCGCCTTCGTCGAGCTCGAAGGAGGTGTCGAGGGCCTCGTCCACGTCTCCGAGATGTCGTGGTCGAAGAAGATCAAGAATCCGTCCAAGGTCGTTTCGCCGGGCGACACCGTCGAGGCGATCGTCTCGGACGTCAATCCGGAAGCGCGGCGCATCTCGCTGTCTCTGAAGGACACGCTTCCCGATCCGTGGGAGAGCGTCGCCACGAAGTACGCCGTCGGCAGCCGCGTCTCGGGCAAGGTTCGCAACCTGACCGACTTCGGCGCGTTCGTCGAGCTCGAGGAGGGCATCGACGGGCTCGTACACGTCTCCGACATGTCCTGGACGCGCCGCGTCAAGCACCCCTCCGAGGTCCTCAAGAAGGGCGACGACGTCGAGGCCATCATCACGTCGATCGACCAGGACAACCGGCGCATTTCGCTCTCGATCAAGGAGTTCCAACCCAACGACTGGCAGACCTTCAAGGACAAGCACCAGCCCGGCGACGTCGTGGACGGTGTGGTGACGCGCGTGGCGGACTTCGGCGTCTTCGTCCAGATCGAAGGCATGGTCGAGGGGCTGATGCACGTCTCGGAGACGCCCCTCACCCGCGGCGCCAAACCCCAGGAGCACTACAAGGAAGGCGATCCCATCCGCGCCCGGATCCTTCGGATCGAGGACGCCGAGATGAAGGTCGGCCTTTCGGGGATCGGCGTGGACGAGGCCGCCGAGGCCGCTCCGAAGACCGAGGCCGCCGAGGAGGCTCCGGCCGCCGCCCCTTCGGAGGCGGCTCCCGCCGAGCCCGAGCCGGCTCCGAAAAAGAAGCGGACCCGCAAGAAAGCAGACGAGGCCGCACAGGAGTAGCGCGGCCTTGTGGAGGCGCGCCGCGTCGGCTCGCCAGGAGTGCAACGGCAGATGACGAAGGCCGAACTGATCGAGCGCGTGGCGGTCGCGACCGACGTGACGAAGAAGCAAGCCGAGGCGATTGTGGACACGGTCTTCGAAGCCATCGTGCGCTCCCTGAAGGAAGGCCAGAAGATCGAGCTTCGGGGCTTCGGCTCCTTCCGCCTGCGGGAGCGGGGAGCCCGCATGGGCCGGAATCCCAAGACGGGCGTGAAGGTCTCCGTGCCCGCCAAGAAGATCCCCTATTTCAAGCCGGGCAAGGAGCTGAAGGAACTGATCAACCGGTAATGCCGGACGTTCTGTTCGCCCCCTGGCGCTACGAGTACCTCGTGTCGGAGAAAGGCGGAGCGTGCATCTTCTGCGAGGCCGCGGCCTCGCGCGACGACGCGGCGTCCCTCGTGGTCGTTCGCGGAAAGCGGGTGTTCGTGGTGCTCAACCGGTATCCCTACACCAACGGCCACGTCATGGTCGCGCCCTACGCGCACGAAGAATGGCTTTCGGACTCGGCGGCGGAGACGCTGCACGAACTGATCGACACGGTCGCCCGGGCGCAGAAGATCCTGGTCTCGGCGTACCACACGGACGGCCTCAACGTCGGCATCAACTTCGGATCCGCGGCGGGCGCGGGGGTGCTGGGCCACTACCACGTGCACGTCGTGCCTCGCTGGGCGGGGGACACCAACTTCATGACCGTGGCCGGCGACACGCGCGTCGTACCCGAGGACCTGGAAACCACCCGGCGGCGGCTGGCGCCGCTCTTCGCGGAGAACGCCGCGTGAGCGCCGAAGCCACGGCCGTCTCGGTCTCCCGCCCGCCGCTCGCCGCCGCCCTGGCGTGGGTCTTCCCGGGGCTCGGCCACTTCTATCTCGGGCGGCGCAAGCTCGGGATCGCATTCGCCGCGATCGTCACGGTGACCTTCCTGGCAGGCGTCCTCTTTCAGGGCCGGCTCTACTCGATCGAGCCCGGGCAGCCCTTGACGATCCTCGCGACCTTCGCGGTGTACGGCGCGGGCCTGCTGAACATCGTCGCCCGGATGCTCTCCGAGAACCCGGGAGGGACGATTCTTTCGCCCACCTACGAATACGGCTGCGCGTTTCTCCTGACGGCCGGGCTGATGAACCTGTTGCTCGTGCTCGACGCGTGGGACATCGCGACCGGGACCAAGCCGTGATCGTCGTCTTCCCGGTCGACCACTTTCTGATCATGACGCTGTACGCGTTGCTCGCGTCGGCTTTCTTTGCCCTGCTCTGGAGGCGGGAGCGCCGCGAGAGATGGAAGCTGTTCGGGACGCTGATGGTCTCGCTCGTGCTCGGCGGGCTCGCGGTGGCCTGGCTGATGTATCCGTTTCCCAAGTAGGTCGATCGTCGACGATTGATGCCGTGAACCTCCTGATCTCGGCGGGCGAGGCGTCGGGCGACCTCCACGGCGCGCGGCTCCTCTCGGCCCTGCGGGCCGCCCGTCCGGACCTGTCGGCTTTCGGAATGGGAGGGGCCCGGCTCGAGAGCGCGGGTCTCGAGCGCGTCGCGCGGTCGGAGAGCGTCTCCGTCGTCGGGTTCTCGGAGGTGTTCGAGAAGCTCCCGCAGCTCGCCCGTGCTCTGAAGACCCTCTCGACGGAGGCCAGCCGACGGCGACCCGCGGCGGCCGTCCTGATCGACTTTCCCGATTTCCACGGACTCCTCTCGAAGCGTCTCCGACGCGACCGCGTGCCGATCGTGTACTACGTCAGTCCGCAGGTCTGGGCGTGGAGGCCCTGGCGCGCGCGGCGGATCGCCGAGCGGGCGCGCCGGATCATCACGCTCTTCCCGTTCGAGGCCGAGATCTATCGCCGGCTCGGAGCCGACGCCGTGTGCGCCGGACACCCGCTGGTGGAGGACGTTCGGGAAGGACTGGCTGCTCCCTCTCCGTTGCCGCCGAAGACGCGGCGTCGGCTCGTGCTGCTGCCGGGCAGCCGCACCGCGGAGATCGAGCGGCACTGGGGGATTCTGTCGGAGGCGGCCGCGCGCCTGGGGCGCCGGATGGACCTCGAGGTCGTCGCCGTGCGCGCGCCCGGGCTTCCCGAGGAGCTCTTCGCCGGAGCGGCGGAGCGCGGGATCACTCTGGTGGCGGCGGGACTGCACCCGCTTCTCGCCTCCGCGGACCTGGCGTTCGTAACGTCGGGAACGGCCACGCTCGAGGCGGCGCTGTGCGGGTCGCCGATGGTGGTCGTCTACCGGACCTCTCGCGTGAGCCACCGGATCGCGAAGTCGCTGATCACGGTGCGCTGGATCTCGCTCGTCAACATCGTCGCGGGCGAGGAGATCGTGCCCGAGCTGATCCAGAGCGACTGTACGGTCGAGCGCCTCGAGAGGGAAGGCGAGAGTCTCCTTTCGTCGCCCTCGCGTCTCGACGCGACGAAGGCCGGCCTCGCCCGCGTGGCGGGGGAGCTCGGACCTCCGGGGGCGAGCGCGCGTGCCGCGGGCTACGTTCTGTCGGCGATCCAGCCGTTGCGCCTGACGAGCGACGTGTACCGGGTGGCCCGATGAAGACGCTGCCGCGGCTGCTGCGCTACTTCGGGCGCTACAAGGTCCGGGCCATCCTGGCGCTGGGCGCCATGGCGATCGTGTCGTTCGCCACGGTGGCGCTGCTGTTTCTCCTGAAGAAGGTCATCGACGACGTTCTCGGCGCGGGCGCCGCGAGCGCTCTTCCGGGCGTCGGCGCCGCCGCGGGCTCCGAACGCATGGCCCCGCTTCTGCGATGGCTCGAGACCGCGTACGACGCCACGCGGCAGGCCGCGGCGGCCGCCGGCTTCGACCCGCGCTACGCGGTGCCCCTGCTGCTCCTGGCGGCACTCCTCGTGAAGAACGTCTTCGCGTACCTCTCGGAGTTCGCCCTCAACTCGATCGGCCTCGCGATGGTGCGGGACCTGCGCGCCGACGCCTATCGGTCGCTCCTGGACCAGTCCACGCGGTACTCGACGGATCGTTCGTCGGGAGATCTCATGACGCGGCTGCTATCCGATGCCGAGCAGATCCAGTCGGCCTTCGGATCGCGAATGGCCGACTTCGTCCAGGGACTCCTGACGATGGCCTTCGTGCTGCTCTACGTCTTCTCGCTGCACTTCAAGCTGGCCGTGGCGGTCCTCGTGGTGGCGCCGGTGCTCGTCGTCCCGATCGTCGGCAACTTCCGCAAGCTCCGGCGCACGGGCCTTTCCGCGCGCGAGCGGATCGGCGAGATGGGCGCGATCCTCGGGGAGACGTTGCGCGGCCACCGGCTGATCAAGACGTACGCAATGGAGGACTTCGAGGCGGAGCGCTTCGGCCAGGCCAACCGGAGATATTTCTCGGCGAGCCGCCTGTCGATCCGCCTGCAGGCCCTCAATCCGCCCCTCATGGAGATCCTGACGGGCGTGGGCCTGGCGCTCATCTTCATCTACGCGGCGGGCCAGATCCGAAACGGACAGCTGACCGTCGGAGGGCTGCTCTCGTTCCTGGCGGCGATCATGATGCTCTACAAGCCGTTGAAGGACATCACGCGTACGAACATCGTGATGCAGGTGGCTCTGGCCTCGGCCGACCGCCTCTTCGAGATCATCGACGCTCCGAACGAGATCGTGGAAAAGCCGGACGCGGCGGAACTGCCGCGCTTCGCCTCGACGGTCGCTTACGAACGGGTCGGGTTCTCGTATGGCGCAGAGCCCGTCCTGCGCGAGGTCAGCATCGTGCTGCGCCGCGGAGAGACCGTCGCTCTGGTCGGCCCGTCGGGCGCGGGGAAGACCACGCTGGTCAATCTTCTGCCCCGCCTCTACGATCCCTCGTCGGGCCGGATCACGTTCGACGGCGTCGATCTGCGCGATGCAACGCTCAAGTCGCTGCGGCGCCAGATCGGCCTAGTGACGCAGGAGACGATCCTCTTCGACACGACGGTCGCCGAGAACATCGCCTACGGCGAGAAAGCGCTGGACGCGGCGCGAATCCGCGCGGCGGCCCAGGCGGCGTGCGCCGACGGGTTCATCGAGAAGCTGCCGCAGGGCTACGAAACGTCCGTGGGGGAGGGGGCGGCGCGGCTCTCCGGGGGCCAGCGACAGCGCCTCGCGATCGCCCGGGCGATCTACAAGGACGCCCCGATCCTGATCCTGGACGAGGCCACCTCGCAGCTCGACACCGAGTCCGAGGCCGTGATCGGCCGGGCGCTCGGCAATCTGATGAAGGGCCGGACCACGCTGGTCATCGCCCACCGGCTTTCGACGGTGCGGCGCGCGGATCGCATCCTGGTCCTCGACCGCGGCCGGATCGTGGAGGAGGGCAGCCACGCCGCGCTCTTGACTCGCCCGGGCCTCTATCGCAGGCTCCACGAAATGCAGTTCTTCTCCGAGAGCGAGACGGCCGTCTCCAACTCCGCCCCGTGAGCCTGCGCAGCATGACGGGCTTCGGCCGCGCTCGCGGATCGGTCGGAAAGGACTGGTCCGCCGAGATCGTGGCGCGGAGTGTCAACAGCCGCTATCTCGACCTGACGGTCAAGACGCGCGAGTCCGAGGCCGAGCTGGAGCCGGCACTGCGCCGGGTCTTCGGAAAACACTTTCACCGCGGCAAGGTCGAGGTCGCGCTTCGATTGAAGCGCACGTCCCCGGCCGCGGCCGAGGTCAGCGTGGATGAGGGACTGCTGCAGTCGCTCCTCGGACGACTGGCGGCGCTCTCGGAACGGTACCCGATCGAAGGCAAGCTCACGCCGCGGGACGTTCTCGCGGTGCCGCAGCTGGTCGCGGTCGACGCGCCGGCGGACTCGTTCTCGGCCGAGGACGTCGCGGCGCTCGAGGCGCTTGCGGGAGAAGCCGCCCGGGCGATGCTGGCGATGCGCGAGGCCGAGGGGTCGGCGATCGCGGCCGATCTGGCGGCGAGGGTCGCGGGCCTGCGCACGAAGGCTGCCGCGCTCGCGGCCCGCCGGGAGGAGCTCGCGAAGAGCCTGGCCGCGAACCTGCGCGAGCGCATCCGGGCTCTCTTCCCCGACGTGCCGCTCGATCCGGGCCGACTGGAGCAGGAGGCGGCGCTTCTTGCCGACCGCTCCGACGTGGCCGAGGAGCTCCAGCGGCTCCAGGGACATCTGGATCAATTCGAGGCGCTGCTCGCGCGGCCGCCCGCTGCCCCCGGCAAGACGCTGGACTTTCTGACGCAGGAGATCCTGCGCGAGCTGAACACCCTGGGCTCCAAGAGCCGCGACCTGACTTCGACCCGCGAGATCCTGGACATGAAGGCCGAAACCGAGAAAATTCGGGAGCAGGTGCAGAACGTCGAATGAACTCGCCGTCCGGGACACTCTTCATCGTCTCGTCCCCCTCCGGCGGGGGCAAGACGACGCTCATCCGCCGCCTCCTGGCGGGGACGTGCGGGAAGGGCCTCCACTTCTCCGTCTCCCACACGACGCGTCCGAAGCGCGAGGGCGAGGAGGACGGGCGCGAGTATCACTTCGTGTCCGCGGCCGAGTTCGAGAAGATGGCGCGCCGCGGGGAGTTCCTCGAGCACAACGAGGTGCACGGGAACTTCTACGGCACGGCGCGGGCGGAGGTCATGCCGAGGTTGTCCGCGGGCGAGGACGTCGTGCTCGACATCGACGTGCAGGGCGCCCGCGACGTGCGGCAGGCCCACTCCGAGTCCGTGTCGATCTTCCTGGTGCCCGGCTCCGCCGAACAGCTGGAGAAGCGCCTTCGGACGAGGGGCCTCGACGGGGAGGATGCCATCCGAAAACGGCTCATCAACGCGGCGAAAGAGGTCGCGCAAGCCGAGGATTTTCAATATGTTATCGTGAACGATGACCTCGAACGGGCCAGTCTTGAGTTAGAATCCGTGGTCCGCGCGTCCAGGCTGACACCGGCGCGGCAGGCCAAGATCCTCGAACGCCTGCGTAAAGACTTCCGGTAGAAAGGGTTCGATCACTCATGATTCAGAACATGCCCGAAGGGGTGGACAGTAAGTTTCGGCTCGTGCTGCTCATCGCTCGCCGTGCGGAACAGCTGATTCGCGGGGCGCGGCCCAAGGTCGAGAGCGACCGGCCGCTGAAGCCCACGCGCCTGGCGGCGGCCGAGTTCGACGAAGAGCAGATTCGCTGGGGACTCGGCGCCGAGGGCGGCGTGCTGGAGACCGCGGAGGAGCCCGCCGAGCAGGATCTCGTCGTGGAGGAGGAGGCGACCCGCTAAAAGGCGTCTCCCCGCCCCTCACGGGTTTCCGATGGCACGCCCTCCGCGGATTCTCCTGGGTGTCTCCGGAGGCATCGCGGCGTACAAGGCCGCCGAGATCGTCCGCGGCCTGACTTCTCGCGGCGCGCAAGTCCGGGTCGCGATGACCCGCGGCGCTCGCGAGTTCGTGGCGCCGCTGACGTTCTCGGTCCTCTCCAAACACACCGTTTACACGGAGGTCTGGGCAGACGGCAACGCGCCGGCCGTGGACCACGTGGACCTCGCCGACTGGTGCGACCTGCTCGTCGTGGCGCCCGCCACGGCCCACACCCTGGCGAAGCTCGCGAACGGTTTCGCCGACGACTTTCTCTCGACCTACTTCCTGGCCCATCGCGGACCGGTCCTGCTCGCGCCGGCGATGGAGTCGGCCATGTGGGAGAAGGAAGCGGTACGCGCGAACCTGCGGAAACTCGCCGAGCGCGGCGCGCGCACGATCGGTCCGGGCGTCGGTGCGCTGGCTTCGGGGCACGAGGGCGTGGGCCGCATGGCCGAGCCGGATGCGATCGTCGACGAGGCCTGGGCGATCGCGACGGGGGAGCGGATGGACCTCTCGGGACTCAAGCTCCTCGTCACGGCCGGGCCGACCCGCGAGCCGATCGATCCGATCCGGTTCGTCTCGAACCGCTCGAGCGGAAGGATGGGCCTGGCCCTGGCCGAGGCGGCCCGGGATCGCGGCGCCGCCGTCACCCTGATCTGCGGCGCGACGGAGCTGCCGATGCCGCAGGGCGTCCGTGTCGAGAGGATCGAGACGGCCGACGATCTGCACGCGGCGCTGCTGCGCGACTTTCCGGAGTGCGACGGCCTGGTAATGGCCGCCGCCGTCGCCGATTTCATTCCGGAGACGAGCACGCATCGGCTCCATCGCGACGAGGGGGCGAAGGAGCTGCGCCTGGTCCCCGGACGCGATCTGCTCGCCTCGCTGGCGCCGCTCAAGCGGGCACAGACGATCGTGGCGTTCGCCGCGGAGACGGAAGACCTCGAGAAGCGGGCGCGGCGCAAGATGGAAGCCAAGCGCGCCGACCTGATCGTGGTCAACGACGTCGGACGCAAGGACATCGGCTTCGACGCCGAGGAGAACGAGGTCCTGATCGTGCCGCGCGGCCGGCCGGCCGAGCGGGTCGCGAGGGCGGGGAAGCGCGAGGTTGCCGAGCGAATCTGGGACGCGTTTCTCCGGGAACGCCGGCGTCAGGCGTCCGAGCGCTCCGCGAGCACGGTCCACTTGTCCGACGCCCAGCCGAACGACCGCCGCGAGGGATAGATCCCGCACAACCGCAGACCCGCGGCCGACAGCTCTTCCTCGAGCCCCGCGCGGGAAAACCGATGCTGGACCTTCGGCAGGAGGCCGAGGGCATGGCGAATCCGCCAGCCGACCCACCGCGCGTTGTAGCGATGGCGCACGTCCAGGACGAGCCACCGGCCGCTGACGCGGCGCGCTTCGGCGAGGACGCGCCGGCGCGCCTCCCGGTCGAGGTGAAACAGGAATCGGATGGCGAAGACGGCGTCGCACGAGCGGTCCGCGAGGGGGATCGCCTCGGCGTTGCACTGAACGACGGGGAAGCCCGAGGGCATCTTGCGGCGGGCGACGCGCAGCATCTCGAAGGAGAGGTCGGCTCCCCAGGCGCGGATCGCGCGCGCGGCAAAGAGGGGCGCGAGCCTCGCCGTGCCGCACGGAAGATCCAGCGCCGTGCCCACGGAAGCGCCCCGTCTCGCCGCCTCGTCGAGGGCGCGCCCGATCGCCGCGAGATCGCGTCGGTTCCGCCGCTTCCCGCGAGCCGTCTCGTAGCGCCACGAGTCGTACTCCTCGGCCACCGCGACGTCCTGGTAGCGCGCCCGGGCCCGCTCGTACGACGAGGCGCTCACGCGACGGATTCTATAGACTGACGGCGTGGAGGATCCGCGCCGGGAGCTCGAGTACTTCCGCGATCTCGGCGTCGCGGACCTCTTTCTCGACGCACCCACGCCCGCGAGCACGGCGCTCTCCGTCGGCTCCATGCCGGACTTGCCGACGCTGTCGAAGTTCCTGGAAGGCTGCCCGCGCTGCAAGCTCTCCAAGACGCGGACGAACATCGTCTTCGGCCAGGGCAACCCGAAGGCCGAGCTGATGTTCGTCGGCGAAGCGCCCGGCCGCGACGAGGACGAGCAGGGCCTCGCGTTCGTCGGCAAGGCCGGCCAGCTCCTGACTCGGATCATCGAGGCGATGGGCAAGAAGCGCGAGGACGTGTGGATCGGTAATGTTTTGAAATGCCGCCCTCCCAACAATCGCAATCCTGAGCCCGACGAGGTCGCGACGTGCCGTCCGTTTCTCTTCGAGCAGATCCGCCTGATCGGCCCGAAGGTGATCGTGACGCTGGGGACCTTCGCGGCCCAGGCGGTCCTCGAGACCGACGAGCCGATCGGCCGGCTGCGGGGACGGTGGCGCACCGCCCAGGGCGTCAAGGTCATGCCGACCTTCCATCCTGCCTTTCTCCTGCGCTCGCCCGAGCGCAAGAAGGACGTCTGGGAGGACATGAAGCTCGTCCGCGACTTCCTGACCGGAAAATGAAAAGGGCGGCCCGGAGGCCGCCCGAGAGTTTCCCTTCAACGACCCCTAGGGTGTCGGCGGCAGCTTCGTCGAGAAGATCGGGAAGTGGCTCGCCGCTCCCATGAAGAAGAGCATCGGGATCGAGAGCCACGCGTTGGTGCGCGAGGCGAGGAAAGCGCGGCGGGCCCACTTGGGCTGATCCGCCGGGGCCGGCGTTCCGGCCGCGGCCGCGACGGTGGCCGCGATGATGCGCTTCTGGAGCGGCCAGATGATCATCCAGACGTTCAGGAGCATGATCGTGCCGATCCCGCCGCCCACCATGATCGCGGAGGCGCGGTTGCTCGCTCCCCACTGGTGCGCCACGGAGGCCATCGTCCACGCCGCGAGGATGACGACGATCGCGACGACGAGGGAGACCACACGGCCGTCCTTCAGGGCGCCGCCGGCGACGGACGAGCGGTAGATGAAGGCGAGGATCACGAACGCGGCGCCCCAGATGAGCAGAAACAGCAGGAGGGCCGTTCCGGCGTTTTCCGGAATCTCCTTGCCCGCGGTGGTGAAGTAGCCCAGGTAGATGAAGCCCGAAAACCACGTGACGATGGCGCCCCAGCGGAACCACCACAGCGAGCGGGTCAGCAGCGGAGGGTTCGCCTTGCCCTTCGTTGCGGCGTCGATTTCCTTTTGAAACTGGACGTTGACCAGGTTGAAGAAGTAGAGCAGTCCGATCCAGGTGATCCCGGCCAGAAAGTGGATCCACCGCAGCAGGAACTGGAAGTTCGTCGGAAAGTCCTGAGGCCAGCTGAACATCGGCGCGTCCTCCTCTGGAAATGAAACCGCGCCATCTTCTCACAGCCTTTCCCTGCCTTAGAATCGTGGGCTCGATGCGCAATCGCCTCGCACTCCTGGTGTTGGCGACGGTCTTGTGCGCGGCCGGTTGCCGGCAGCGCGAGGCTCCGTTGGCCGTCGCGAGCGCGGAGACCGCGCCCACGCCGGGCGCTCCGGCGCGCGCCGCGGATGCCGGGTACGCGTTCCGGCCCAAGGAGCGCGCGGCCGTGGACGCGTTCCTGCGCAAGCACATGGATCTCCGCGTCGCGGAAGACGACGACCGGCGGCCCAACGAAGACTCGGGAGATCTCGACGGCCTCTACGGTGTCTACCATCCCTATTTCGTTCGCGGCGACGCCAACGACGACGGCATGCTCGACTTCGTCCTCGCGTTCGTCCGCCGGGATTCCGACGCGCACAATCCGTGGTTCACCGTCGTGCTCTTCACGGGTCGCGCCGACGGCGGGTTTGAGCCGGGCGTCGTCCTCGAGCGCGACGTGTCTCTGGCCGACGGCGACCTTTCGCTCGACCGCGACGCGATCGTCGTCACGCCGGACACCGCCGACGAGGCCACCCGTCGATACCGCTGGGATCCGGAGCGGCATCGCCACGTCTACGTGCACGACACGCCCGAGGACAATCCGCCGCCCTCCGCGGCGCAGACTTGAGCCAGGACCCGGTCACCGTCGCGGTCGCGCTGCCCCTTCCGCTCCGCCAGAGCTTCACGTACGCCGTTCCCGAAGGAATGGCCGCTCCGGCTCCCGGCGTGCGCGTGCGCGTTCCGTTCGGAGAGCGCGTCTTAACCGGCGTCGTTCTCGAGGAGCCCGCCGGGCCCGCGCGGGCCGGGACACGGGAGATCCTGGAGGCGCTCGATGCCGAGCCGGTC
>JBKOZO010000192.1:0-22924 GCA_046725935.1 Acidobacteriota bacterium
CCCGCCCCCCCCCCACAACACCACTACCACAATGTCGTCGGCAGCGTCAGATGTGTATAAGAGACAGGTGTTGATGATGTCGATCTTGTCCATGGGGAGCGCGAGATCCCTCGCCAGGGCCTCGATCTCGGCCTCGCGCGCGAGCAGGATCGGCCGGCAGAGCCCCTGCTCGGCCAGGATCTTGGCGGCGCGCAGGATCTTGGGGTGCTCCCCTTCCGGAAAGACGATCCTCCGCGGGTCGCGGCACGCCTTCTCGACCACCACGCTCATGACTTCGCGCGAGCGCGAGAGCATGGCTTCCAGGCGGCGCAGATACGCGCCCATGTCGGTGATGGGCTCTCGGGCGACGCCGGACCGCATCGCCGCTTCGGCCACGGCCGGAGCGACCCAGAGAAGGACGCGGTGGTCGAAGGGTTTCGGGATCAGGTAATCGCGCCCGAAGCGGAAGGACTGCCCGCCGTAAGCCTTGGACACGGAATCGGGCACGTCCATCTTGGCCAGGGCCGCGAGCGCCTGCGACGCGGCGCGCTTCATCTCCTCGTTGATCTCGGTGGCCCGCACGTCCAGCGCCCCGCGGAAGATGAACGGAAACCCGAGCACGTTGTTGACCTGGTTGGGATAGTCGCTGCGGCCGGTCGCGATGATGACGTCGGGCCGCGCCGCCCGCGCCTCCTCCGGTGCGATCTCCGGGATCGGGTTGGCGAGGGCGAACACGATGGGGTCGCGGGCCATGCGCTTCAACATGTCGCCCGTGACGATGTTGCCGGTCGAAAGGCCGATGAACGCGTCGGCGCCCGTCAGGGCGTCCTCCAGCGTGCGCTCGAAGGTCTCGACCGCGAAGGCTGCCTTGTACGGGTTCATGTCCTCGGTGCGGCCCCGGTAGATCACGCCCGACTTGTCGACCATCCGGAGGTTGTCGGGACGCACGCCGTAGGAGAGGTAGAGCCGTGCGCACGCGGTCGCCGAGGCGCCGGCTCCGCAGAAGACGACCTTGACGTTTTCGATCTTCTTGCCGACCACCTGGAGGGCGTTCAGGAACGCCGCGGCCGTGATGTTGGCGGTGCCGTGCTGGTGGTTGTGGAAGACGGGGATCTGGAGGCGCTTCTTCAGGCGCTGCTCGATCTCGAAGCACTCCGGGCTCTTGACGTCTTCGAGATTGATGCCGCCGAACGTTGGGGCGATGCGTGTCACCGTCTCCACGAACTCGTCCACGCCCTTCGCGTCCACCTCGATGTCGAAGACGTCGATATCGGCGAAGCGCTTGAAGAGGACGCCTTTGCCTTCCATGACGGGCTTCGAGGCGAGGGGCCCGATGTCTCCCAGGCCCAGCACTGCCGTCCCGTTGGAGATGACGGCCACGAGGTTGCCCTTGGTGGTGTAGTCGTAGACCTTGTCGGGATCCTTCGCGATCGCGAGGCACGGCTCCGCGACGCCCGGGCTGTAGGCGAGGGAGAGATCCTCCTGCGTGCGGCAGGGCTTGGAGGGGACGACCTCGACTTTTCCCTTGCGGCCGCGGGCGTGATACTCGAGCGCCTCTTCGGGCGTGGTCTTGCGCATGGACCGTCCGTCAGCTCGCCGCGAGCTCCGCCCGGAGCTTGCGTACGGCGTCCACGGCTTGGTCCTTCGGAACGGCTCGCGCCGCCCGGTCGCGGCGCGCGACGACTTCGACGTTGCCCTCCTTCAAGGCCCGTCCGCCGACGTTGACGCGGATCGGGAAGCCGATCAGGTCCGCGTCCTTGAACTTCACGCCGGGGCGCTCGTCCCGGTCGTCGTAGAAGACTTCGATCCCCGCGGCCGTGAGCGATTCGTAGAGAGCGTCGGCCTCGCGCCGCACGGCCTCGTCGGAAGGGTTGAGCGACACCAGCACGACTTCGAACGGAGCCAGGGTCAGGGGCCAGACGATCCCGTCCGCGTCGTGGTGCTGCTCGACGGCGGCCGACATCGTCCGGCCGACCCCGATACCGTAGGTGCCCATCACGACCGGCTTCGTCTCACCCTTTTCGTCGGTGAACTCGCACTTCAGCGCAGTCGAGTACTTCGTGCCGAGCTTGAAGATGTGTCCGACTTCGATCCCGCGGGCGATGTCGAGCGGCTTGCCGCAGCGCGGGCAAGGATCGCCGACGCGCGCCTGCGCGAAGATCGACCACTCCGGCGTCCGCATGTCGCGGCGCTGCACGAATCCCGCCACGTGCCAGTCCCGGCGGCCCGCCCCGGTGACCGCGTTGACGGCGTCGCGAATGGATTCGTCCGCGACGATGCGCGCTTCGGACGGGAGCTTGTGGGGACCGACGTAGCCGACCGGGGCGCCCGTAGCCTTCTCGACCTTGTCCTCGGAGGCGAGCGTGAGGTGCGCGACGCCGAGCGCGTTCTTCAGCGCGACCTCGTTGACGTCGAGATCGCCTCGCAACAGGGCGATGACGTAGCCTTTCTCGGTCTCGTAGACGAGGCACTTGATCATGCGCGAGGCCGTGATCCCGAGGAACTCGACGACGTCGTGGATGCCTCCCTTTCCGGGCGTCTGGACCTCGGCCAGCGGCGACTCGGTCTCGTCCTTCCACGGAGCGGGACGCCGGCCGGTCTCGGCCTTCTCGAGGTTGGCGCCGTAGCCGCAGGCGGCGCAGCGCACGACGGCGTCCTCGCCGGTGTCGGCAAGGACCATGAACTCCTCCGACGCCGACCCTCCGATCGCGCCCGAATCCGCCTGCACGACGGTGAAGTCGAGGCCGCAACGCTCGAAGACGCGGCGGTACGCGGCGTCCTGCGCCTTGTAGGACCTGTCCAGGCCCTGCGCGTCGGCGTCGAAGGAATAGCCGTCGTACATCAGGAACTCGCGGCCACGCATCAGGCCGAAGCGCGGCCGGATCTCGTCGCGGAACTTCGTGCGGATCTGGTAGAGCGTCGCGGGAAGCTGCCGGTAGGACGTCAGCCCCGAACGGACCATCGTCGTGACCACCTCCTCGGCCGTGGGCGTGAGGCAGTAGTCGCCTCCCTTGCGGTCCTCGAGGTGGAACAGGATCTCCTCCTCGACGTACCGGTTCCAGCGGCCGCTCTCCTCCCAAAGCTCCCGAGGCTGCAGGATGGGCAGCTCGACCTCGAGCCCGCCGGCCCGGTCGATCTCTTCGCGCACGATCCGCTCGGTCTTCCGATGCGACCGCAACCCGAGAGGCGTCAGGGAGTAGATGCCGGCGGCGACGCGGCGAATCATGCCCGCGCGCGTCAGAAGGATGTGCGAGACGGCCTCGGCGTCGCCGGGCACTTCGCGGACGGTTTGCAGAAAATAGCGAGACCAGCGCATAGGGCGCCGAATATAGCCGAGGTTGGCTCAGCCGCGGGTCTTCGGGGAGACCGGCTCCTTGCGGCGGGGGCCGACCTTCTCGACGAGGCGCAGGTTCGAGCGCAGCTGCTGCATCATGCGGTCCTCGATCCCCGCTCCGCGCGCTGCCGTCTTGGCCTTGGTGAAAGCGGCCTTGGCCTCCTCGGCGCGGCCCGCCGCGAGGTAGGCCATTCCGAGGTGGTGGAAAGTCGTCGGCGCCGGCGCCCGCTCGCTCGAGCGGCGAAGGCATTCGATCGCCCGGTTGTACTCGCGGCGCTTGTAGTGGACCCAGCCGAGGGCCGCGAGCGGATAGGGTTTGAGCTCTTCGGGCGCCGCGGCCAGGGCGCGGCCCGCGTAATCGAGCGCCAGATCGAGGTCCTCCCCCGACTCCGCCAGGCTCGTGGCGAGCTCGTAATAACCGACGGCCTGGGCGGTTTTGGAAGGATGCCGATCCAGGAACTCCCGGAGGAAGTCGGCCGCGCCCCGCGCGTTGCCTTCGGCGCGGAGGGCCTCGGCCAGCGTCGAGCAGGCCGCCGCGGCGACGACGTCTTCCGGATCCGCGGCGAGGACCTCGCGGCAGGCCGCGATCGCCTCCCGCCATCTCCCCATTGAAGCCGCCAGCAGCGCGAAGGACACGCGGATCGTGGGGTTGCGCGGCTCGGCGCGCATCGCCTTGCGGTAGAGCTCCTGGGCGCGGTCGAGGTAGCCGCGCGCGGCGCTGTCCTCGGCGTCCCGGAACGCCGCCGCGCCGGGCCCGTCCACGCGCGGCAGCTCGTATTCGCCGCGGCGTTCGAGGAGCCGCACGGCCTCCTGGTATTCGAGACGCCGCGGATTCTTCTCCAGCGCCTGCTGGAAGCACTCCAGCGCGCGCTTCAACCAGTTCTTCTCGAGGTAACAGAGCCCGAGCTGGAAGACGGCTTCCTCGGATTCGGGAGCAAGCCGGAGCGCCTCCTCGAAGTGCTGGATGGCGCGCGAAAGCTCGCCCCGTTCCCGAAGAACGTTGCCGAGCAAGATGTGCGCCGACGGAACGGGCGCCGCCTCGAGGGCCAGGGTCAGCTGTTCCTCGGCCTCCTCCCAGCGCGAGAGATGGGCGCACAGGGTTCCCAGCGCGAAGTGCGGCAGGAAGGCGTCGGGCTTGCGGTCGATGGCGCGGCGCAGCGCCCCCTCGGCGGCGGCGGTATCTCCCGACTCGGACGCCGCGATCCCGCTGTAGACGAGAGCCTCGAAGTGGTTCGGATCCACCGAGAGGATCTTCTTGAAGTAACCGGAGGCGCGCTCGAGCTCCCCCGCCGAGAAGAACGTCTCCGCGAGGTAGAAACCCAGCTCGACGTTGCTGCGATCGGCGCGGTAGAGCTCCTCGAGAACGCGGATGCCGCGGCCGGCGTCGAGGGCCAGGATCGCGAACTCCGCGTCGCGCAGCTTCTTCAGGAACCCCTCGCGGTCGGGGCCGGCCGAGCGGGCGATGATGCGGTCCCGGCGCTCCAGGAAGCGGTCCTTTTTCTCGACCGCCTGCATGCGCTCGTCCATCTTGGATTCCCAGAGGTCCACGACCTCCTCGGCGCGCACGGTACCGCGCCGCTCGAGGGTCTCCTGCAGGGCCAGGATCCCGGTATGGGCGACGAAGAGGTTCTTCTCCAGGTTCGACATGGATTCGAAGAGGGACTTCACCGCCTCGGCCGTGCGCTTGACCACGTCCTCGAGCGTTGAGATCCGCTCGAGCAGGTGCTCGTCGAACGGGATCTCCTCCGGAGGCTCCCCGGTCTCCTCGACGACGCCCACGCCCGAGAGCACGAGGAGCTTGGAGTTGCAGCGGGCGCAGAACTCTTCGTCGTCGGAATTCCGGAGGCCGCAGACCTGACAGTACATCGCCCCTACGCCGGCCGTTTCTGGTACTCGTAGAAGCCCTTGCCGGTCTTCTTGCCGAGCCAGCCGGCGTCGACCATTCGGACGAGGAGCGGGCTGGGGCGGTACTTGGGATCGCCGAAGCCATCCTGCAGCACACGCAGGATCGCGAGGCACGTGTCCAGGCCGATGAAGTCCGCCAGCGTCAGCGGGCCCATCGGGTGGTTCATGCCGAGCTTCATGATCCCGTCGATCGCCTCCCGCGTCGCGACCCCTTCGCGTAGCGTCTCGATGGCCTCGTTGATCATCGGCATCAGGACGCGGTTGGAGACGAAACCCGGATAGTCGTTGCAGGCGATCGGCGTCTTGCCCATTCTCTTCGCCAGGGCCTCGACCGCGGACGTGGTGGCGTCCGAAGTCGCCATGCCGCGAATGATCTCGACCAGAGACATCACCGGGACAGGATTCATGAAGTGCATCCCGATGAAGCGGTCGGGGCGCTTTGTGGCCGCGGCCAGGCGGGTGATGGAGATCGAGGAGGTGTTCGAGGCCAGGATCGCCGGCGTCTTGCAGATCCGATCGAGAGTGCCGAAGAGCGTCTTCTTCGTATCCTCGTTCTCGACGATGGCCTCGACGACGGCGTCGGCGTCGGAAAGAGCCTCGAGATTCGTGGTGGTCCGGATCCGTCCCAGCGCCGCCGCCTTCTCCTCGGCCGTCCGCTTGCCCTTCGCCACCTCACGGTCGAGGTTCTTCTCGATCCCCGCGCGCGACTGGACCAGAAGGGGTTCCCCGACGTCGACGAGGGTCACTGTGCAGCCGGCCGCGGCCGCCACGTGGGCTATGCCGCTGCCCATCTGGCCGGCGCCCACCACGCCGAGGGACCCGATTTCCACGGGCCGACTCTATACCCGGTCCGAGCCGGCCGTCTGTGGTCTGCCGCCCGCGTCTCGCGCTTTACGGCACCGCAATCCGGTAGCGCGGCGTTCCGAATCTCGACACGAGCGCGATGCCGACGGCCACGATCGAGATCACGCTCCAGAGCAGCGCGCCCACGAACGGCAGAAGCGACACGCCGCCGAGCAATGCGAAACCCGCGGCCAGCGCCGCCGGACGGCGCGCCGGCGCCACGCTCTTCAGGAGCTTCTGTCCCACGAGCAGGAACAACGCCGCCATCCCGAATACTTTCGCGACGACGGCCACCGCCGCCGACGCCAGCGCGATCGGAATGCCCAGCGAGGACGGCAGCAGCGCCAGCGCCGCTCCCGCGGCGAGGAACATCGTGAGCACGCCGAGAGCCCCGGCCAACAGAGCGGAGGACCAGTCCTCCTCGGCGAACATCGCCGCGCGCGACAGCGGCGACGCGAAGAGCCACAAGAGCGCGAGCGCGACGGCGAGCCAGAGCGAGAGCGCCAGAAGGTGCAGTCCGGACAGGACCGAGCCTCCGAGCGTTCCGTCTTCCCACGGAGCGCGGCGCATCTCCGAGAGGTAGAGGTGGAGGAGGGATCCCGGCGTCGAGACGCGTCCCTCGACCGGCGGAGGCGCGTTCGACGGACCCTCGATGGTTCCGCCGAAGACGAAGAGATCGCCGGCGACAGACCCGCCGGGCGCGAAGGAGACGTTGCCGCCCCAGACGATCACGTCGCCCGACACGCGCGCCGCGATCCGCACGTCGGCGAGGACCGCAACGACTCTTCCCGGAAGCGCCTGCGAGACGACGACGTCCCGCCGGACCGACGTGATCGAGCCCGGCGCGGCCAGCGCGATGCCCGAGTCGAGAACGAGAATTCCGGAAAGAAAGAGGGCCGCTCGCCTCATCGGCGGCCGGGCGCTCGGGACAGGATCCGGTTCAGTCCCAGCGACAGCGGCGCGAGAAGGGCCAGGGCCGCGAGGCCAACCGCGCTCTCCTGGCGCATTCCGTCGGAAAGCGCCTGGAGGCTGGCGGGGGCGACGCGAACGAGGTCCGATGCCCAGAGAGTCACCGCCCGCGCCAGGGCCGTCAGCGGCGCGAGAGCGAGCGCTCCCAGGGAGACCTGCTCGGAGGCGGTCAGTGAGGCGTAGGGGTAGACCAGGAGGGCCAGGCCCGAAACGCAGAGGCCCGCGGTCAGAAGCACCGGGGCATTCCAGAGGGCGTAAGTTCGGCGCTCCTGCCCGGAGAAGGCCCGAAGCCGGGTCACCCTCTCCGCGAGGCCGGCGATCGGCTCGGCGGACCCGCACGCGGCTTCCAGAGCCTCCGCGAGGGCCCTGGCGGCGACGATTCGGGACTGGCAGGAGGCGCAAACGCGGGCATGAGCCGCCGCGTCCGCGGCGAACACGGGCTCGGCGCCCGCGGCAACCGCCTCGGCGTCAATCGGATCCAGCGGACGGGGGCAAGGCTTCACGTCGTTTCTCCAGCCAACCTTTCCTTCAATACGACTCTGGCGCGAAAGAGTTTGTTCTTGACCGTACCCAGGGGCATTCTCTTGACCTCCGCGATCTCCTCGTACGAAAGGCCGGCGAAGTGGCGCAGGGCGATGAGCTCCCGGAAGTCCGCCGGCAGGTCCTGGATCGCCCGGGTGATGGCTTCTCCCCGCTCGACGTTGCGGAGCTCGCCATAGGGGTCCAGGCCCGAGGATTTCTGCTCCGGCTGAAAGGAGCCGGTTCCACCCTCGGGATCGGGCACCTCCAGCGGAACCGTTCGCGGCCGACGCTTGCGGAGGTGATCGATGGCCGCGTTGCCGGCGATCCGAAACAGCCAGGTCGAGAACTTGTAGGCCGGGTTGAACCGATCCAGCGCCTGGAAGACTTTGAGGAAGATCTCCTGCGAGAGGTCGAGCGCGTCCTCGCGGCTGCCGACCATGCGGGCGACGTGGGAGACCACGCGCACCTGGTATCGCCGGACGAGGGTCTCGAAGAGGGCGTCCTCCCCGGCGAGGATCCGGCGAACGATCTCCCCGTCATCGATCCCTCCGTCTGCAGATCCCTGATCTCGGGATTCCATCGTCTCCCACCGCCCCGGAACGCCCTGGGCCCGGTGCTAAGATTCCCCGGCATTTTAGATGGAGCGGGCCCGCTTTACCGGGAGACTGCCATGAGCACGATCGCCGAGCCCCAGTTTCCGACGATCGGTTCCCACCCTCAGGGGACCGACTCCACCATCCCCTTCGAGGAAATGATGTCCCGGTTCGACCTGGCCGCGCAGAAGCTGGGTCTGGATCCGGGACTCTACAAGGTTCTCCGCGAGCCCGTGCGGGAAACCAAGGTTTCCATCCCGATCGCCATGGACGACGGACGCATCGAGGTCTTCATCGGCTACCGGGTCCTCCACAACATCGCCCGCGGCCCCGGCAAGGGCGGCATTCGATTCGACAAGAACGTCACGCTCGACGAGGTCCGGGCGCTGGCGGCGTGGATGACCTGGAAGTGCGCGGTCGTCAACATCCCCTTCGGCGGCGCCAAGGGAGGCGTCATCTGCGACCCGCAGAACCTCTCGCGGGCGGAGCTCGAGCGGATCACGCGGCGCTACACGGCCGAGCTGATGGACCAGTTCGGCCCCGAGAAGGACGTCCCGGCGCCGGACATGGGCACGAATCCCCAGACCATGGCCTGGGTCATGGATACCTACTCGATGCACGCCCGGCACACGGTCACGTCCGTCGTCACGGGCAAGCCGTTGTCGCTCGGAGGCTCGCGCGGGCGCGTCGAGGCGACCGGGCGGGGACTGATGCTGATCGCTCGGGAGGCGGCGCCGCTCAAGGGCCTGGCGCTCAAAGGCAGCCGCGTGGTGGTCCAGGGTTTCGGCAACGTCGGCTCGATCGCCGCCCGCATGTGCCACGAGGCCGGCGCCAAAGTGCTGGCCGTCTCGGACATCCAGGGGGGCATCTTCAGCGCGGCGGGACTCGACGTCCCGACGCTGGTCGCCCACTACGAGAAGAACCGGACGCTCAAGGGATTCATCGGCACCGATCCGGTCACCAACGAGGCGCTCCTCGAGCTCGACTGCGACATCCTGATCCCCGCCGCCAACGAGAACCAGATCCGCCAGAAGAACGCCGGCAACATCAAGGCGAAGATCATCGTGGAGGGCGCCAACGGTCCGACCACGCAGCGGGCCGACGAGATCCTGAACGCCAAGGGGGTCCTGGTCGTGCCCGACATCCTGGCCAACGCCGGGGGCGTCACGGTCTCCTACTTCGAATGGGTCCAGGACCGCGCCGGGTTCTTCTGGCGCGAGAGCGAGGTCAACGAGCGTCTCGAGGACATCATGGTCCAGTCGTTCAAGGACGTCGCTCAGATGGCCGAGAAGTACGGGGTCAGCCACCGCATCGCCGCCTACATGCTCGGGATCTCGCGCGTCGCGCACGACACGATGGTGCGCGGACTGTACGCGTAGCGTTCGAGTCGCCGAGTCCCATCCGCCTGTCATCCCGAGCGAAGCGAGGGATCCCGGAATCGCCAAGGGCGGGATCCCTCGGGCTACGCCCTCGGGATGAAACCGCGCGTTACCTGAGGGTAACTCGCGGTTTCACCTCCGGCATCTCCGCGGCGAGCTTGCGTTCGAGCTCGTCGAGCGTCGCCTCGACGGGCTTCCTCCAGGACGGATCCAGGAGCGAGACCGTGAGGCGCCGGCCGACGAGCGCGGTCGGCTCGATCTTTCGCGAGAGCGGTTCCCCGACGATGCGCCCCCATCGCGCCTGGAGCCACGCCAGCGCGTTGTCGCCGCGGGCCATCTTGCGCAGCAACCCGTCGGCCGCGGCGTCGATGGAGGAAAACGAGCTCTTGCGCTTCATCGGCGTGCTCCTTCCGGCGGCACCGGCCGCAGCGGCTTGTCTCCCGACAGGACGCGGCGGACGTCCTCGACGACCATCCGCGCCATCTCCCGCCGCGTCTCGACCGTGGCGCTGCCGGCGTGCGGCATCAGGACGACCCGGTCGTCGTCGAGCAGCGCCGGCGTGATCGCAGGCTCGTTCTCGAACACGTCGAGGCCCGCGCCGGCGATCGGCCCGGTTTCCAGGGCCCGCGTCAACGCCACCTCGTCCACGACCGGCCCCCGCGACGTGTTCAGCAGCAGGCTTCCCGGCTTCATCTTCGCCAGGGTCTCGGCGTTGATGAGATGGCTCGTCTCCTCCGTCAGCGGAACGTGCAGGGAAACGACGTCGGAGCGGCGGAGGAGCTCGTCGAAGGACACCCTGGGTGGATCATCCGGGTCCTTCTCGTCCCGGGCGGTGCGTCCGGTGGCGATGACCGTCATCCCGAACGCCTTGGCCCGGCGGGCGACCGCCTTTCCGATCCGCCCGGGGCCGACGATTCCGAAGACTTTGCCCTTTAGGTCGCGGCCGAGGAGGAGGTCCGGCGCCCAGCCGGCGAAGGACCCGGCGCGCACGAGCCGGTCTCCCTCGATGATCCGTCGCGACAGCGCGAGCAGCAGCGCGAGCGTCAGATCCGCGGTCGCGTCGGTCAGGACGTTGGGCGTGTTCGTCACCCAGATACCCCGGGCCGCCGCCGCCGCGCGGTCGATCTGGTTCACGCCGACGGCGTAGCTGGCGATGACCTTGAGGCTATGACCCGCCGCGATGACCGGCGCCGTCACGCGGTCGTCGACCAGGCACACGAGCGCGTCGACTCCGGGGACCTCCGCCGCGAGCTCCAGCTCCGACGGGCTGTAGCCCAGGATTCGCACCTCGAAGTCGGCCCGCAGCGTGTCGAAGGGCTCGGGCAGCTCGCGCGTCGAGAGCACGATAGCGGCGCTCATCGGAAACCCTTCTGCAGTCCTCGACCTCCGAAGAACACTCCGGCGCCGATCCCCAGCAGCAGCAGCTCCAGACGGACGTCGTGGCCCAGGAGACCCACGAAGAGCGCCGACCCGGCCACGACCAGGCCCAGGAACTGGATGGCCCGCGCCAGGGCGTACACGACTACTCCGTCCCCATCGTGATCTTCACGACGCGGTCGTCCTGCTCGATGCGGTAGATCACGTCCATCCCCTGCGTCACTTGCCCGAACACGGTATAGCCCCCATCTAAGTGCGGCTGCGGCGACTGCGTCGTGAACCACTGGCTCCCGCCCGTGTCGGGCCCCGCGAGGGCCATGCCGACGGCTCCCACGCCGTACGGGAGCATGTTGATCTCGTCGCGGATCTCGTAGCCCGGGCCGCCGTTGCCGGTTCCGGTGGGATCTCCGTCCTGGACCACGAAATTCGGAACCACGCGGTGAATCGGCGCTCCGTCGAAGTAGCCCTTGCGGACCAGAGTCACGAAGTTCATCACGGTCATCGGCGCGTCGGACCCCGCGAGCTTGACGCGAAACACACCCCGGGAGGTCGAGACGCTCGCGCTCCAGGGCTTGCGCGCCTCCGTCAGGAGGGCCGCATAGTCGGCCGTCGTGGGCAACCCCGGATACGTGCGCAGCGGAAACGCCGCCGGATCGGCCTGGAACTTCGTCACGAGCGAGCGCTCCGCGAGGCGCGAGACGAGGACCGACGGGTGCTTGTACGCCGCCTCTACCACCGTCCGCGCTTCCGGCGAGGGTGCCTGCTCCTCGGCGGCGCCGATGGCCGCGAGGGGGACGTCGGGCGCGGAATCCGTATAGGACTTCTCGACCGCCTCGCGGAGGGTCGGCAGAACCTCGGGCTTCTTGAGCTGGCCGAGAGCGTCGAGCGCCGCGGCGCGGACCCCCGCGTCGGGATCGGCCAGGGCATCCCGCAGGATCCCCCGGCTGGCCTCGACCTCGGCCGGCGTCTTCAAGCCCGCCAGCACCCTGTACCGGACGACCGGAGAGGAATCCTTGAACAGGATCTCGCGGAGCACGTTTGCGCCGTCGCCGGGGATGCTCGAGGCGCCGTCTGCGACCGCCGCGCGGATGAAAGGATCGGGATCTCGGGCGGCCGTGTTGGCGAGCAGCTCCGCCTTCGCGCCGAGGCCTTTCATCAGCGACTGGAGGGCCACCTGCCGGCGGCGGCCGAGGCCCGTCGTCGCGATGCTCCAGAGGCGCCGGAAGACGTCGTAGTCCTCGGTCCACCAGGCCAGAAGCGCCAGAGCGGACACCGCGACGTTGGGGTTGGAATCCCCCGCGAGCACCAGCGCGCGGCTTCCCAGGGTCGGCGGCCGCTGGGCGGCCGGGTTCTTCTCCACGATCGCCGCGAGCGCCAGCATCGCGTTGATCGTGACGGGCACCCTTCGTCCTTCGACCGCGTCGGCGAGAGGCGCGATCGATTCGGGCTTACCGAGGATGCCGAGGCCGCGCGCGCAGAGCGCCGCGGCATTGGCGCCGGGATCCTTGAGGCAGGCGGTCAGGATGCCGAGTGATGGCTCCTGGGGCCTGCGCGCCAGGGCATAGAGAGCCGCTGCCCGAACCGTGGGTTCCGGGTCCGCGGCGAGGGGCGCGGCCGCGGCGGCGGTCTCGGGCGTGGGATAGCGCCAGAGGGCGCGCACGATCGCGGCCCGGCGCTCCGGTCCCGCGGCTTTCGGAAGGGCCGCGATGAGCGCCGACTGCGCCGCCTTCTGCTCGACGAACCCGAGAGACCAGGAGGCCTCCGCCGCGAAGTCCGGATCGGCATCGGAGAGGCCTCGGGCGAGCTCCGGAACGAGCGACGGATCGCGAAGCAGTCCGGCGGCGAAGGCGGCGGTCTTTCGCGTCGCCGGATCGGGGTCGGAGAGCAGGCGCGAGAGCGTCGCCGCTGCCGTCGGATCGCCGATTCGCCCGATCGCGACGGCCGCGCGCGCGCGGAGCGCCGCATCCGGCGAAGACGCGGCGGCCGCGATCGCCGTCTCGTCGAGCGCGCGCCGATCCTCCATCGCCATGAGCGCGGGCTCGACCTCGGCGAGCGTGGCGCGCCGCGGCTCGATCGGCGTCGGCACGGGAGTCGGCGGCGGCGCGGCGGCCGTCGCCGGAGGCGGGCCTGACTTCGTGCACCCGGCCGCCACGAGGAAGAGAATCGCCGCACCCGGCGCGCAGAGCCTCCGCCGCATCCCCACCTTTCTCGAATTGCGTCGGATTATAGGTCTTGGACTAGGCCCCGACGAGCAGACGATCTCCGAGGATGTGCGGCAGGCCCGCCCTGTGGATCTTGTCGCGGGCCTTCTCGGCCGCGTACGGCACGCGATCGAAATGGACGACGCGCGCGTCGGCGTCGTAGATCGCATAGGCCGCCGCGGCGTTGCGGTCGCGAGGCTGACCGATCGAGCCGGGGTTGATCAGGTACCGGCGCCCTTCCTCCAGCGGATACTTCACCCGCCCATCCTTGACGAGCTCGACTAAGATGCCGTGCTCCTCGAGCGTGAAGACGCAGGGAATGTGGCTGTGCCCGAAGAAACAGACGCTGTCGGACATCTCGCGGAAGTTCAGGTACGCGTCGTAGTCGGTGAAGATGTACGCGTCCTCGTCGCGGGGCGAGCCGTGGCAGATGGCGAAGGCTCCCTCGACCGCCCGCGGCCCCACCGGAAGAGCCTCGAGAAACTTGCGGTTGCGCGGCGTGAGCTTCTCGGTCGTCCAGCGCGCCGCCTTCAGCGCCACGGGATTGAAGAGGTCGCCGGACTCCAGGCCGCACACGACCTTGTCGTGGTTGCCCCGGATCATGACCTTCTCCTTGCGGAGGGCGCGGATCCGGTCGATGACCTGGTTGGGGCTGGCGCCGTATCCCACGAAATCGCCGAGCACCACGACGCGGTCGAACCGCTTGCGCCGGACTCGCGCGAGCACGGCGGCCAGGGCTTCGTCGTTGGAATGAATGTCCGAGAGAATCAGGTACCGCATGGCCCTCCGTCAGGCCGGGATCGCTTCGAGGTCCTCGAGAGCCACGAGCACACGGTCCGCCGTCTCCTCGACCGTTTCGGCGCCGCTCAAATTCACGTGAACGGATGCCATTCTATAGAAGGGAGCGCGCTCGGCGAAGAGCCCGGCCAGCTGCTCCTCGCTGCGGAAGAGGGGACGATCCGTCTTTCCCGAGAGGCGCGCGCGCACCGTCGAAAGAGGCGTGTCGAGCAGCACCGAGAGACCCAGGCGGGCGATCGTCCGGCGGTTTCCCTCCTGGACGAAGCACCCCCCTCCGGTCGCGACGACCGCGCCCGGCAGCGAGGAAGTGCCGGCCAGGAACTCGGCCTCGCGCTCCCGGAAGGCCGCCTCCCCCGACTCCTCGAAGAGTGCGCGGATCGTCTTGCCCGACGCCCGCTCGATCTCGGTGTCGAGGTCGACGAATGGCAGCCCGAGCCGTTCGGCCAGCCGCTTGCCCACCGCGGTCTTCCCGCTGGCCATGAAACCGACCAGGTAGATCCGGCCTTGCCGGCGCCGCCTGCGGGCGCGGTCGAGCGCGTGGCGCGCGTTCTCCTCCACGCGGCCTCCGGAGAGCAAGCCCCCGATCATGGCCGCAGAATCCGCTCCAGCGTCCCACACAGCGTCCAGGTGCGCCGGCGCGATGCCTCCGATCGCCACGAGCGGCTTGGTCTTCCCGGCCGCGACCTTCGCCAGCGCGTCGAGCCCGAGTGCCCGGCGAACGGTTTTCGTCGAGCTCTCGAAGACCGGTCCGAACGCCACGTAGTCGATCTCGGCGTCGGCGAACGCCCGACCCGCGGCCGCGAGATCGTGGGTGGAGACTCCGATCGCGGCGTCCGGCCCGAGAACGGCCCTCGCCGCGCCGGCCGGAAGGTCCTCCTCACCGAGATGAACGCCGGCGCCGGAGAGACGCGCGACGTCCACGCGATCGTTGACGAAGAACAGCGCGCCGTGCTCCCGGGCGGCCGCGCCGATGGCGTCGGCCGCCGCGAGCAGCTCGCGATCCGGCGCCGATTTCTCGCGGAGCTGGAGACACCGCACGCCCACCGAGAAGAGGCGGCGCGCCAGATCCACCGCGTCCGCCGTGCCCCCGGCATCGCCGGTGATCGCGTAGACGGGAGGGAGTCGAATCCGCACGGCCGGCGAAGGCGCTTCCGGCCTACGCCGAGGCGGCGAAGCGCTCCATGAAGTGGGTCGAGAGACGGCCGTCGATGAAGTCGGGCTCGTCCAGGATGCGACGGTGCAGCGGGATCGTGGTCTTGACTCCCTCGATGACGAAGAAGTCCAGGGCCCGGCGTCCCCGGCCGATGGCCTCGTCGCGGTCGCGGCCCCAGACGATGAGCTTGGCGATCAGCGAATCGTAGTGAGGCGGTATCAGGTACCCCTGGTAGGCCGCGGTGTCGACCCTCACTCCCAGGCCGCCCGGAGGGTGAAACGCCACGATGCGGCCCGGCGACGGCTGGAACGTGACGGGATCTTCGGCGTTGATCCGGAACTCGATCGCGTGTCCCCGCGGCGTCATGTCCCGATCGCCGAAGGACAGGGGCGCGCCGGCGGCCACGGCGATCTGCTCCTTGACCAGATCCAGCGACGTGACCTCCTCGGTGATCGGATGCTCGACCTGGAGCCGCGTGTTCATCTCCATGAAGTAGAACTTGCCGTCCCCGTCGAGCAGGAACTCGACCGTTCCGGCGTTGGTGTAGCCCACCGAGCGCGCGGCCGCGATCGCCGCCTCGCCCATCCGCCGCCGCAGCTCCTCGTCGAGGACGGCCGAGGGCGCCTCCTCGATCAGCTTCTGGTGGCGCCTCTGGATCGAGCACTCGCGCTCCCCGAGGTGGCGGATCGTGCCGCGGGCGTCGCCGAAGACCTGGAACTCCACGTGCCGCGGGTTCTCGATGTACTTCTCGAGGTAGACCTCGGCGTTCCCGAACGCCTTCTCGGCCTCGGCCCGGGCCGTGTCGTAGGCGCCCGCGAGCTCGCGCTCGTCGCGGGCGACACGCATCCCGCGGCCTCCTCCCCCGGCCGAAGCCTTGAGGATCACCGGATAGCCGGCCTTCTTCGCGAACGCCAGGGCGTCGTCCACCGAGTCGAGCGGGCCCGGCGAGCCGGGCACCGTCGGAACCCCGGCGGCGGCCACCGTGCGTCGCGCCAGCGACTTGTCGCCCATCTTGCGGATGGCCTCGGGAGACGGCCCGATGAAGGAGATGTTGCAGTCGTGGAGGATCTCGGCGAAGTACGCGTTCTCCGACAGGAACCCGTAGCCGGGATGGATCGCGTCGGCCTCGGTGATCTCGGCGGCCGACACGATGGCCGAGATGTTGAGATAGGACGCCGACGACGGATACGGACCCACGCAGACGTCCTCGTCGGCGTAGCGCACGTGGAGCGCATCGCGGTCGGCCTCGCTGTAGATCGCGACGGTCTTGATCCCGAGCTCGCGGCAGGCGGAGATGACGCGGAGCGCGATTTCGCCCCGGTTGGCGATGAGGATCTTCTTGAACATTCCGCGTCCCGCGGCTACGCCGCGAGGCGGATCGCGAAGAGCTTCTCCCCGTACTCGACGGGCTGCCCGTTGCGGGGGTAGACCGCCACGACCTCGCCCTCGACGTCCGACTCGATCTCGTTCATCAGCTTCATCGACTCGATGATGCAGAGGATCTTGCCCTTGGCGATCCGCTCGCCGACCTGGGCGAAGGGATCCGCCTCGGGCGAGGGCGAGCGGTAGAAGGTCCCTACGATGGGAGACGTGATGACGTGGACGTTTTCCTCCGGCTCGGCCCCCGCGGCCTCGGCTCCGGCGGCGACCGGGCGCGGCGCCTCGGGAGCCGCGGCCACTGGTATCGCGACCGCGGACACGGCCGCGGGCGCTTCCGAAACGTTCCGGCGGCCGTCGATGCGCAGACGGAAGCCGGCGCGCTCGATCTCCAGGCCGGCGAGGCCCCGTTCGGTGACCAGGTCGATCAGCTCGCGGATTTCCTTGAGCGACAGCATCCCTACAGCAGCTCCTTCTCCAGCGCTGCCGCGGCTTTCCGGAGCTCGAAGCGGCCCCGGCCGAAGTTACCGTCGCGGGCCAGCAGGAGGAGCAGATAATACTCCTCCGTAACCCGGCAGAGGATCGTCGCGGCGCGTTCGGAGGCGAGCGTGAGCTGCTGCAGCGGGCCGTGGTCCGTCAGAGCCTGGGCCGCGTGGGCGGCCTTGACGATGGCTCCGGATTCGGCGGCCAGGGAATCCATCGAGAGTCCTTCGGAGGAGACGTAGGAGTCGATCGCGATCCCGTCGACCCCGACCAGGGACACGGCGCGCGTGCCCTCGACGCGCTCCGCGACCCGGCGGAGGATGTCCTGGAAGACGTTCATCAGTCTTCGGATGATGTCACGGACGAGGGCTCTGGATCACCCGGCCCACCTGGGAGAGCCAGCCCTTGAGCACCCGGATGCGAGCCAGGCGTCTCTCGAGCGCAAGATCCGGCGAGGCGGCGGCCGGGGTCGCGCCGGCGGGAAGAAGCCGGGCCTCCGCGTCGCGGCGCATCCGCTGGAGCTCCTCGTCGAAGGGGTTGCGGCTGACCAGGTCGTCGTAGATCTGGAGAGCCTCCGCGTAGTGGCCCTGGCCGTAATACAGATCGGCTAGGGCGCGGCCGGTGGGCGCGCCTGGCTCGTCCGAGACCGGTGCGGGGGCGACGCTGGAGAGTTCCGAAGCGGCGGGCGCCGCGGCCGCGGTGGCGGCGGCAATCGAGGGCAGCACGGCAGCCACCGTCTCGACCTCGGCGGCCGGAACGGCGGCCGGCGGTTCTTCGACCGCGGGCGACGCGGCCGTGGAAGGAGCATCCGGCGGCGCCGGGCGCGCGGCGAGCGCCGCGACGTCGATGACTCGCGTGACAGCCTCGGCCTCGGAAGCGGTTGGCGCGGCTTCGATCACCGGCGGTCGAGCCTCGGAGGAGCGAGGCGCGGCTTCGGGCGTCGGCGCCGGGAGCTCGGGCCTCGGTGGCGCGACGATCATCGCGTCGCGCGTCGGAATGAGGAACGGCCCTTCGCTTTCGTGGAGGCCGGATTTGCCCGAATCGTCTCCCGGCTCGAACGACAGCGGCGTGATCTCGAAAGGCTCGTCCATAGGCGGCGCGGGCATCGCTCCCGGCATCCGGGTCGGGCGCCGCCGGCTCTTGTCGGTGTCCTGGAAGCTCGGCGGCGGCGGGAGGGGCTCCGCAGGAGCCATCCACTTGCGCAACGGAGTGGGGGGCTTGGGCTCCACCTGCGGCTCGAGCTCGGCGATGATGCCGTCGACTTTGCGATCCCCCGAGAGGGCCCGATACAGCTTGTACTTCTTCAGCGACTCGAGCTTGTCGCCGCGGGCCAGGTGGATGTCGGCGAGCGACTTGGCGGCCACGAGATTCCCCGGATCCGCCGAAAGGACCTTGGTGAACGTCGCGATGGCGTCGGTCGACTGCTTGGCCTCGACGTAGACGCGTCCCAGCGCGACCTGCGCCGCGACGTAGCCGGGGTGCGCCAGAAGGCCCTTCTGGAGCGCCGAGAGGGCGTCCCGCAGGCGGCCGATCTTGCGGTACTCCTCGGCCAACGACACGAAGAGGCGCGAGCCCGGGTCGAGGTCGAGCCTCCGCTCGAGATCGCGGATGCGGGCTTCAGCGGTTGGTTCAGCCAAGATGAAGCCTACCGCCGCCCCCCGTAGGGGGCGGCGGTCACCTTTTCGACTATGGAGTCGGCGTCGGCACGACGCACGGCAGCTGCATCTGGAACGCCTGGGCCAGCGTCGCGGTGCACTGGGTCGACCTGTCCGTGACGGTGACGTCCACAGTCGCCACGGTCTGCAGCGTCCCGAGCGGGTTGCCCGGATCGCACGTGGGCGCCGGCTGAGTCGGGGGCGGCACGTGTGCAACAACCTGAGTCGGCGAAGACGAATCGACCAGCGCCGATTGCGTTCCGAACTTCACGTCGGCGTCCTGCGTGAGCAGTGGCAGGTTGGTGCCGGTGATGATCACGACGTCGCCGGTGGTGCCCGCGGTGATCGACAGGCTGGTAATAACCGGCTTCTCGACCTTATAGGTGAACGACCCGCCGCTCCCGCCGCTGCCTGTGTTGATGTTCACGACATCGATGGGACCCGTGATGTCGCTGCACCCCTGCGGGATCGGCAACGACGGCAGGACAACGAGTTCCGTGGCGGAAACGCTTTGCACGAAGGCGGGCACGCCCGCGAGTTCGACGGCGACCGGCGCCTGGAACCCGCGCCCGAAGATCGTCATCGGCACGAACGGTCCCCGCAGGGGCTGAATGTTGTTGTTGAACGACGTGATGAGAATGGGCTCGGTGTAAGTGTAGGTGACGGCGTTGGAGACGTTACCGGACGAGATGTTCCGGACCGTCACGTCCACGGACTGATTCAGATTGCCGTTGCTCGGGGTCGCCACCGGCGAGAGCACGACGATCTGGTTGAACGACACCGACACGACCGTCGCCTCCGCGGTCCCGAAGAAGACCTGGACGCCGGAGCTCGAGAAGCCCGAGCCCACGATCGTCACGCGAGTGTTGCCTTCGTTCGTGCCCGAGGCGGGCAGGATCGAGGCGATCGTCGGCGTGCCGGAATCGGCGGTGCCGAAGGCGAAACAGCTCGGCAGCGACAGCACGACGGGCTGGGGCTGGTTGGTGCCCAGAGAAAGGGTGATCGCCGCCAGCAGCTGCGGGCTCTGGAACTCGGGGAACCCCGGCGTCTGCACGACGATCTGGTTGGCCGAGACGGACTGGACGATTCCGTCCTTCGAGACGCCGTTGACGGTGAACTGGACGCGCGTCGTCGACGGCGTGCCGAAGAAACGGCCGCCGTTCAAGGTCAGAGTCGTGCCGCCTTCCTTGGGCCCAAAGCTCGGGCTGCAGGAGGAAACGAACGGCAGCGTGCTGTTGCTGGTCTGGAAGACGATCGTCAGGTTCGCCGTTCCCGTGTTGCCCGCGACCGTCGCCGTCGCCTTCACCTTGGCCGTGCCGGCTCCGGGACCGCACAGCGCCGTGACGGCCGTGCCGTTGGTCGTTACGACCGAAATGAGGGGCAGGCCGTTCTGCGAGAACGTCCCGAAGTCCGACGAGAAGTTGACGCCCGTCCCGTCGGGAACCGGGTTCCCGTTCAGCGTCACGATCGCCTCGATCAGCGTGCAGGTCCCGGCCTTGGGGTTGGCGTCGTTGGTGAACAGCTGGATCTGCAGCGCAGTCCCGCCACCGCCCGGCTGGGGCCTGGGGGCCGACGGCGCGTCCGCCGCGCAGGCCTTCAGGCCGAGGGCGGCGACGACCAGGGTCAGTGCGATGGCTATCCGGCGCATGGATCCCCCTTACCGGGCCGCTTGCGCGGACCCCGCGAACCCCGCGAAGTTGAAGATGAGGATGCCGCTGGCGGTCTGGCTCTGCACGCGCTGGCCAGAGACCGTGTTGCCGAAGAACGTGATGTTGAACTTCGTGTCGATTTCGTCCTTCCCGGTCTCCCGGTCGATGCCGCCGTTGAAAGGCAGCAGCTGGTCGAACGGCGACTGCTGGAGCGCCGACGCGTAGAGCACGGGGAAGTTCGACAGCGTGGCCTGTCCGCCGGAGGGAACCAGGATTCCGGCTCCGAACGTCTGTGGCGGCGGGACGAGCGTGCCGCCGTCGGTCCGTGTGTACGTCACCGTGTAGCTGTTGATCTGCGTGTTGGCGAATCCCTGGGGATCCGAGGCGTCGGGATTCTTCAGGCTCGAATTGAGCGTGATCGTCTGGATCTGCACCGGAGCGGGGACGCCGACGTTGATGAACCCCGGCTGGAGGTCCATGCTGACGGTGATGAACACCGGCGCTTCGCTCTGACCTTCCTTGTTGGTGCAGCCGCTCGCGAGCGCGATGGCGCCCGCCAGAACAACACCGATCAGGATCTTCGTCTTCATTTCGCCGTCCCCCTTACGACCTGAGAATCCGGGGCGTGATGAATATGAGCAGCTCATCGTGCTTTTCGGTCCGGGTCTTGTTGCGGAAGAGATTGCCGAGCACCGGGATCTTCCAGAGTCCCGGGATCATGTTGTTCTGGTCCTGGTCGTTGATCTGGAAGATGCCGCCGATGACCGTCGTGCCGCCGTCCTTGACGAGGACCTGGCCGCGGTACTCGCGAATCGTCAGAGGCACGTTCTGGCCGAGCGCGAGGTTCAGGGCGACCGCGGGCTCGCGCTTGGTCACGTTGACCGTCAGCAGGATCGTCCCCTCGGCCGTGATCTGCGGCGTGACGTCGAGCTTGAGCGTCGCGTCCACATAGATGACGGTCGTCGTGTTGTTGACCGTCGTCTGCACGGGGATCTGGACGCCCGACTGGATCAGGGCCGCCGTGTTGGTCAACGACGTGACCTTGGGCGAGGAGATGATCTTCAGGAGACCCTGGTTCTCGGCGGCGGTGAGGGCCACGTCCAGGTTGAAGGTGTTGAGGATGTTGCCCAGCACCAGCGAGGCCACCGTGGGACCGTTGCCGAGGCCGACGTTCAGGCCCGCGTCGACCGTGTTGGGGAAGATCAGGTTGGTCGTGTTTCCGTGCTCGACGTCGGCCTTGCCGCGCACAGACCAGTTGATGCCGAGGCTGCGGCCCAGGGTCTTGGTCGTCTCGACGATCCGCGACTCGATGACGACCTGCGGCGTCGCGGTGTCGAGATTGTCGATCAGCTGCAGGACCGCCGGCAGATAGGTCGGGATCTCGCGGATGATCAGGGTGTTCGTGCGGCCGTCCACGACGATCGAGCCGCGCTTGGACATCACGCTCTGGAGCGTGGGCACGATATCGCTCGCCTTCGCGTAGGAGAGCTTCTTGATCACGGTCCGCGTGGGCTCGGCCGCCTGGCGCGCCTCGGCCAGCCGGGCGCGGTCGCCTTCCTCGGCCTGGAGCTTCGCGGTCGTGGCGATGCGCATGATGTTGTTCTCGAGCACGTAGCCGAGGCTGTTCTGCTTCAGGATCAGGTCGAGAGCCTGGTCCCACGGCACGTCCTCGAGCTGGACCGTGACGGTTCCGCGGACCTCGGGGTCGATGACGATGTTCAGGCCCGTCAACTGGGAGATCGTGCGGAAGACGTCCTTGATGTCGGCATCCTTGAGATCGAGCGAGATCGGCTCGCCGGTGAACTGCGTCGACGCTTCCGAGATCGTGCGCGAGCGGTAGGAGCCTCCGCCGGAGGGCTGCGTGGCCTGATCCTGGTCGAGCTGGGCGGCGGCCGCTTCGAAGAGCGCGTCGCCGCGGGAAGCCTTCGACCGCGCGGGCGCCGCAGCGGGTTTCGCCGGAGCCGCGGGCGGCGGCACGGGCGGTGCGGACACAACCTTGGTCTCCACGGCCGGCGCCGGCGGAGCCGGAGCGGGCTTCTCGACGGCCGGCTCGGCCTTCGCGGCTTCGACTTTCGCGGGCTCGGCCTTCGCGACCTCGACTTTCGCGGGATCGGAGACCGCCGGCGTCACGGAGGCGGGAGCCGGCGCGGGCGCTTCCGCGACGTGCGCGGGTTGCTCGACCGGAGCCGGTGCGGCGGCCACGGGCGCGGGCGCCTCTTCGTGGACGGCCGGAAGCTCGGGCTCTCTCGCCGCCGCGGGCTCGGGAGCCGCGGCGACGGACGTGGCCGACGGAGAAGCCGCCTCGACGTGCGCCGGAGCGGGGGCCGGCGCCGTCGAAGCGATCGACAGGTTCTCACCCACGAGGACGGCCAGGCGCTCGCCGTCGACCGACAGAGCGTGCGGGACGGGCCGCGCCAGGTCCACGACGACGCGTGTGACGTATTCGGGCGACGTCGCGAACTGCGACACCCGGACGCGGGTCACGAGATCGCCGCTGACGGCGATGGAGCGCTGCTTGACTTCGTTCTTCACGCCGGGCAGGTCCACGACCACGCGCGGCGGGTTGGACAGGACGAAATCCTTCGGAGCAAACCAGCCGTCTCCCTGGAGCGTCACGGCGACGTGGCCGTCGGCCGAGGACGCGGAGATCTTTTCCAGAGCGTGGGCCATCTCGCCGCGGGCGGCCGGAGCCGGCGCGGCCGAGGCC
>JBKOZO010000193.1:0-12975 GCA_046725935.1 Acidobacteriota bacterium
GGTCTCACCTTCGAGAAGCTCCATGACGGCATAAGCAATCCCGTCCTGGTTGCCGAAGTCGTGAATCGCCAGGATGTTGGGATGAGAAAGCGATGCGACCGCTTTCGCTTCGCGCTCGAACCGGGCGAGCGCGTCGGGGTCCGCCGCGACGGACTCGGGGAGGACCTTCACCGCCACGTCCCGGTCCAGCTTCCGATCTCGCGCCCGGTACACCTCTCCCATTCCCCCGGCACCCAGAGGGGTCTGGATCTCATACGGGCCGAGCCGAATTCCGGCTGCCAGTGTCATCGTTTGAATGCGGTCGCGATTCTATTCCGCGATCCGCAGCCGAGCGAGCGGCCTCGAGTCGGAGCGGCGAGCTACTCCCGCCACCACGGCCGATCCACGTCGCGGGGCGCCGTGGCGGCGACGTAGGCGGCCATCATCTTCAGCCGCTCTTCGAGAGGAAAGGGGCCCGCCCAGCAATGCGGCTCGCGGGGTCCGTAGGTGATCGATCCGCCCCACGGAGGCGAGGTCGTCGTCTTCAGGTAGTCCTCGAGAAGATGAACCGCGTTGTTGAGGTAGTAGGTATCCATATCCCCTGTCCAGATGTGGATCTTTCCGGCGAGCTTCGGCCCGATCTCCTTCCAGTTCCGCTGGAGGTACGCGTTCAGGTCCGTGTGCTCCTTCCAATACGCGGCGACCCCGTGGTCGACGGCGCCCGTTGCCGGATCGAAGAGCGGCTGGAAGTACCCGTCCGCGCCGACGGGGCCGTAGACGGCTTGCCAGCAGTCCCAGTCCTCGCCGGAGCGCCCGCCCGGGCCCATGGCCTGTTCGTACTTTAGCTGTTCGCGCATGGTCGAGAGGACCAGGCCGTCCGGCTGGCGCTCGCCGGGAATCGGCGTCTTGCGCCAGTCGTCCTTGCGGTACCAGGCGCTGTCCCAGTCGTAGATGTTGACCATCTCGAAATAGTGGAAGTCGACGGGATCCGGGCAATACGAGAACGTGCCGCCGAAATAGTCCGGGTAGAAGATCTGGAGCGCGAGCGACTCCCATCCTCCGGTCGAGCCGCCGGAGAGTATCCGCGCCCAGGGCTGGGGAATCGCGCGGAAGTGTTTCTCGATGTAGGGAATGAGTTCCTGCGTGATGGCCTGCCCGTAGGGCCCCATGTTGGGCGAGTCGATCGCGTACGAGTCGTCGTAGTACGGCGTCGGATGCTGGAAGGTCACGAACAGCATCCGAGGGAACGAGCCCGACTGCCAGGCCTTCGAGAACTCCTCCTGCCGTCGAGCGCGAGTTCTTTCCCGCTCGGTGGCGTCCGGCTTCGTGGGCTCGGGTACCTCCGCGAATCCGCCCGGCGCCTTCGTGGAGAAGTGCCCCTGCTCGTAGTTGACCGGGTAGTACACGCCGGAGTCGCGGTCATAGCCCTTCGGCAGGAGGATCGTCGCTCCGATCAGGATCGGGCGCCCCCAGAACTTCGAGAGCAGCGGACTCTCGAAGCGCACGCGCTTGACCCACGGCGTGTCTTTCGGCATCTCGATCGGCGGGATCTTGCGGTCGAGAATGATCCGGATCGTCCTGCCGGCCGCCGGATCCACGTGGATCTTCTTCGGCTCGCTGTAGAGGTTGCCGGGCGAGATCGGAAAATCCTGTCCCTCCCACTGATCCATGTGCAGCTTCACGACGTGGCCGTCGGCGCGGTGGAAGGTGGTGTAGACGTTCAGCATTCCCTGGACGTAGTAGTCGCCGGCGGGCAGGTCGGCGAGGCGCTCCACGGGATAGCCGATGGACCGGCTGTCGATGACGGCCCGCTGGCCGGGCTTTAGGCCGTCCACGCCCTCGCCGAAGAACGGCGTGGATTTGTACTGCCCGCCGGACTTGCCGAACTGGAGTCGCGGTTCGGGCTCGGGCTTGCGCGTAAGGATGACGAAGATGCGCCCGTCCGCGGGTTCGGTGCGGACGGCCGCCGGGAACACGAGCTCGAAGCGCAACTTCGCGGCGCGCTCCTCGGCCGCGAGGGGGCGGCAGAGCAGGAGCGCGAGAGGGAGAAGCCGGATTCTCCTAAGCGCGTCGGACCATCGTCCCATTTCTTGCCTCGCTCCTCCCGTCTGCGATGTCGCGCGCCTCATGCGCCCGACACTTCCGCCTCGGCTTCGATCTCCACGAGATACTCGTCGCCCACGAGAGCCGCGGAGACGAGCGTGTTGGCCGGCTGGATGTGGCCGAAGCGCTCCCCGTGGGCGCGAGCCACGGGTTCCCAGTCGTCGAGCCGCTTCACGAACACCCGCGTACGAACCACGTCTTCGAGCTTCGCCCCGAGCGAGTGCAGCGCGCCTTCGATCTTGTCGATCGCGAAGTGCGTCTGCGCGGCAGGGTCCGTGCCGCCGATCGCGCGATCGCGGTGCGTCGCGGTCGTCCCCGATACGTGCACGCGCGTGCCGCGCCGCGTCGCACGAGAGAAACCGGCGAGGCCTTCCCACGGCGTACCGCTCAGGCAGAGCAGGCGTCCGTCCGTGCGGCGCTGCACCGCGTACGGCGCCGGGAACGACTCCACGTGATGACTCAGATCGCCCGAGGCCGTGAGAAACGGCGGCTTGCGGTATTCGTCGCCGCAGTCGCCGGGAATCGGGTGGAGAGTGGCGAGCGCTGCCTCCAACTCCTCGCGGTCCTCGCCGGTCAACGAGAAGGAAAAAACACGAAGGTTGTCGGCGATGTGCTCCCGCTCACCGGGCCGGGCGCCGATGATGATGCCGGCCACGGCGGGCTGCTCGAGCACGTAGCGAGAGGCCACATTGGCGATCGACGCGCCGTGGCGACGGGCCACCCTATCCGCGGCGCGCAGCACTTGCTGCAGCGCGTTCCATCCGCCGGCGACGCGCAGGAAGCGGCCGTACTTCATCTGCGACCACGTACCAGTGCGCTCCCAGTCGGGCTCGGATTG
Organism: Acidobacteriota bacterium; assembly: GCA_046725935.1. Taxonomy (GTDB): domain Bacteria; phylum Acidobacteriota; class Thermoanaerobaculia; order UBA5066; family Gp7-AA6; genus DAHUXD01. The sequence continues at coordinate 2,921 of JBKOZO010000193.1, forward strand.
GCCGAGCCAACGATTCGACAACCAGCCGCCGGCGAGCGTTCCGTAGGCGAGCAGCTTCACGCCGCGGGCCCGACACGCGTCCGACATCGCACCGGCCGCGCGTCGATCGAGCAGCGAGAAGCAGACCTGGTTCGAGATCACGTCGATGCCGGTGGCGCGCACCATGTTGAGATGGGCCGCGTCCACGTTCGTCAGGCCGATGTGACCGATCCGCCCCTCGGACTTGAGCGTCTGCAGGTGGAACAGTCCGTCGATCCAGCTCGGATCGGCATAGCTCCACGCGTGGAACTGCAAGAGATCGATCCGACGCGCTCGAAGCCGCTCGAGCGACCGCTCGACCGCCGCCCGCACGTCGTCGAGGGTCAGCGGCCCCGGCTTCGGCACCCACTTCGTGAAGAGCTGCACCGGCTGCGCCGAACTTGACCCTTCGCGCAGGTGGCTCGCCACGATCTCGGCCGACCCGTAGTGATCGGCCATGTCGAACGAGGTGAAGCCGGCGTCGACGTAGGGGCGAAGAGCGCCGGCGGTGGTCTCCGGGTCGAGCGCACGGCCGTCGCGCTCCATGTCCGCGATCTGCCACAGGCCGGTCAGCACGCGGGAGATGGAGAGATCGGGGGCCAGCGCGGCCCGCTCCACGGTGAGCGTCATGAGCCCTATCCGGGAGGAAGCGTCGCAAAGCGGGCGTCGAGGTCCACGCCCTCGCGGCGCAGCTTCTGCGTTTCGCGACGATAGATGAGCGAGCCGGCGGCCATCACCAGGAGCCACAGCGGCGTCGAGCGGAAGTACCACGCGGCGCCGGGCGCGGTCAGATCCCTCCACGTGTGAACGCCGAGAAACAGCGCCAGCATGACGATGGCGAAGAGTGCGAGAGGAACCTGCGCCGCCCGCGACGGGAGGACGGTGACCTCGCGAGCGAGCGCGGCGTTCCGGCGGGGCAACGTCACCACCGAGATCGCCATCAGCAGAAAGTTCACGAGCATCGAGGTCACGAGGATGTCGATCCCGAGAAAGAAATCGCCGGCCACGTGGCAACCGATGATCCCGAGCGTGGCCATGCCGGCGCTCGCCAGGATCGCAACGTGAGGGGTCCGGAAGCGCGGATGCACGGCCGCGATCCGGCGCGGAAAGATTCCATCCGCGGCCCACGCAAACATCAGGCGCGACACCGCGAGCAGCATCGCCGGCAAGTCCTTGATCAACGCGACCGCCGCCGCGGAGACGATCACCACGGTCCACGCCGGAGGCAGCAGGTACCCCAGAAGACCCGGAGCCGTCAGGTCCCGATGCGGGGCTTCGGCGGCGATGAACTGCCAGGGCACGGCGTGATACACCGCGGCGGTGAAGAGCATGTAGAAGAGGCCGACCGACACCACGGCGATGCCGATCGCGAGCGGCAGATTCCGTCCCGGATGTTTGGCCTCGCCGCCCGCCTGCGCGATCGAATCGAATCCGATGAACGAGGCGAACAGCAGCGCCGAGGCCGGCAGCAGGACCGACAACGGGAGAGGCGGCGCTTCGGTGGCGGCCACCGATCGACCCTCGCGCGCCTGCAGCGCTGCGGTAAACGCATCATGGCCGAACGAGAATCCCGCGACGATCACCACGCCGCCGAGAACGAACGTCAGGAACATCAGCGGAACGATCAGGCGTTCATAGGCTTTCACGCCGCGAATGTTTACGAGCACCGCAGCCCAGAGGAACGCGAGCGAGATCGTCAGCCGGATCGGTCCGGTCTCAAGCCGAGCCGCCACCGCTGTCGATCCCGCGGCCACGGCGATGTCGCGCAGGAACGGAACGATGAGGTAGGAGACCACACCGATCGCCACGCACAGCGAGAACCACTGCGAGAACGAGGCGACGAAGCCGAGGTAGGGATCGAGCGCGCGGCTCGCGTACACGTAGCTGCCGCCGGCGCGGGGCATGGCCGAGGCCAGCACCGCGTACGCAAGGCCCGCCAGCACGGCCGGCAGCGCCGCGAAGATGAATGCGGGCAGCACGTTCGGGCCGATGCCAGGTGCGTGGCGCTGGATCATGAACGGGATGACGTTGATGCCCGCGCCAATCATCGAGCAGACACCGGTGGCCACCAGGCCGAGCAGCCCCATCTCACGAGCCAGTCCGGATTTCGGAGGCGCGGCTGGGGCTTGCGCTTGCGGGATCGTCATATCGTGGCGCTTCTGTATCACGTGACGGCTGAGCGGCGGGAGATTGGAGCGGGCAACCGGGATCGAACCGGCGACATCCAGCTTGGGAAGCTGGCGTTCTACCGCTGAACTATGCCCGCACCGGCTTCGAAGATATCACCAGGCGCCGCTTGCCTTCGCGAGCGAAAGGCGTAGTCTCACGGGAGGCAGGCCTCATCATGCGAACTCGGATTCGGCGAGCCGTCGCAGCCGCTGTCGTCGTTCTCTTTTCGATCGCGCCTCTCGGCGCCGACACCGTGCCGTTCTGGGGCGCGAAGGCTTCGGAGCCCATCGGGACCGATCCGAAGAGCCTCAAGCCGGGCCAGTTCATCTGGGACGCGGACGCGTCGCCGAAGGGGCCGCTCGTGATCATCGTCAGCTTGCCCGAGCAGCGAGCACGGGTCTACCGCAACGGCGTCTCCATCGGTGTCGCGGCGGTCAGCACGGGGCGACCGGGCCACGTGACGCCGACGGGAGTCTTCACGATCCTCAACAAGGACAAGGACCACCGTTCGAAGACCTACAACAACGCGCCGATGCCTTATTCGGAGCGGCTGACCTGGGACGGCGTGGCTCTCCATGCGGGAGGTCTGCCCGGGTATCCCTCTTCGCACGGCTGCGTGCACTTGCCGACGAGGTTCGCCCAGCTCCTCTTCGGCGTCACCGACGTCGGGATCACGGTCGTGATCGCCAACGACAAGGTCGATCCCGTCGACGTCACCCATCCTGCGTTCCTGGCGCCGGTGAGCGCCACCGGAACCGAAGACGAGCAAGCCCGCCTCTCGGCGGACCAGACGTTGCGCTGGGAACCGGAGAAGTCGCCCACCGGCCCGGTGACGATCGTCGTCAGCGCGGCGGACCGGAGGATCATCGTGTTTCGCAACGGTGTGGAAATCGGCCGAGCGCGGATCACGATCGCAGATCCGGACACGCCCATCGGCAACTCGGCGTTCGTGCTGCAGAGCAACTCCAACTCGGAACCGAATCCCGATTCTCCGGCCGGAATGCGCTGGACCGGCATCGCGCTCCCCGGCGCGACGGTGGGCGGCGGAGCCGGCATGTCCCCGAAGGCGGCCGCTCGCGTGACCGTGCCGCCGGCGTTCGTTGCCGACGTCTTCGGGATCCTGACGCCCGGAGCGACGCTCTACGTGACGGACGCGCCCGTGCTTACCGAAACGACCGGACCGACGCTCAACGTCCTGAACTCGGACCCGCCGCCGGCGGCTCGGTAGCGCCGGAAGCGCCTCGTTCGAGGAACGCCGACCGGCGGAGCCAGTCCGCGTCGGGGTAATAGGCGACGAACAGCGAGCCGTCCCGGATCGTGTCGATGAGGGCCTTTGCGATGGCCGGGCGCACCGCCGGACAACCCCAGCTGCGGCCGAGCCGGCCCTGCGACGCGATCACGCCAGTGCTGACGTAGTCGGCGCCGTGCAGGACGATGGCGCGCTCGCGCGCGCGGTCGTTGAAGCCGGGCTCCAGGCCCTCCAGACGCAGCGACAGGCCGTGCGCGCCGGTGTACGCATCCGTGGCGCGGAAGACGCCCAGGCTCGTCATGTGGCTTTGCGGCAGGTTGGAGAACCGCTCGGAGGCGTTCTCTCCGCTGCCGCGCCCGTGCGCGACGTGCTCGCGGAATAGCACGCGGCTCGACGCCATGTCGACGACGAAGAGGCGCAGCTCGGTCGACGGCCGCGAGTAGTCGACGATCGTGAGGATGTCCCTGCGCGAGACCGCTCCGGACTCGACCGCATGCCGCCAGGCCGCGATCCCCGCCTCGAGGGCGGCGTGGGAAGCCTTCGGCACCTGCGTCTCGAGCGCCGAAAGCGACGGCGACGAGACGGCCAGCGATCCCGCGAGGATCAGGAGATGGAGCATGGCTGCTCGCCAGCAGAACAAAGGTGGGAGCCCCGCATTCCCGGATTCCCGCGGACGAACGTCGCGGGCGACTCCGTCGGGATCGGGGACGGAGTCGCCGTCGGCGTGAAAGTGTGCGTGGGCGTCTCGATCCACGTCCGCGTCCGCGTGGGCGTCCTCGTCGCCGTCCGCGTGCCCTCTGGCGGCGTGTTGGTCACGCCTCTCCCGGCCGCCGGCGCCGGCAGACGGATGCCGACCAACGGTACCGGGGGCTTGCCGGGACCGGCCCCACCGACCGCCGCGATGCAGCGAACCGCGATCGCGGCGGCGGCCACGACGGCGGCGATTCCCCAGCGCCTCACGATTCAATTCTGCTTCAGAGGCTTCAGGGGTGCGGTCCGCAGCTCCTCGATCTCCTTGACGATCGTCTCGACCAGCGCTTCCGTGACGACTCTCCCCTTCTCTTTCGTGGCGAGCGTCGCGTCACCGAAGACGCCGGAAGCGGAATAGGTCATACCGTCCTTCTTCGCGTCGCGCGTCAGACCGCCCTTGCCGGGGTGGTAATCCTTGACGGCCTTGCTCATGTCGCAGTCGTCCGGGGACATGTACAGGATCATTGAAGTCTCGAGCTCGGCGGCGTGCGTTCCTCCCTCCTGCTTGCAGATCTGCTTCTCGACGGCCTCGGTCGCCTTGAGCACGTCGGTGTACTGCATGAGGATTCCGTCGGCGGCGAGAATGTCGGCGGCGGGAGACAGCGCGCGCACCGTCGAGACGCCGGTGTTGAGGACGTAGAACCGCTTCGGGCCGAAGCGGGAAAGACCCCGACAGATCTCGACGATCGTGTCGCGCGAGGTCTCGAGCGACAGCGACGTCGAACCCGGATACTCGACGAACGCCGGATAGAAGCTGTACGGGACCGTCGGCGCGATGACGATCTTCGATCGCCGCCGGACGCGGTCCTTGAGGTAGTTGGCCAGGACGAGATCGTTCTTGAGCTTCAGGTGAGGACCGTGCTCCTTCGAGGCCGCGCCGAGCGGGATGACGACGACGGCGTCGGGAGTCAGGACCTTCTCGGCTTCGACCCACGTCAGCTCCGCCAGCTCGACCCCGGGCTCCGCCGACGCGGGCGGATCCGGCGCCGGGCCGAGCGCGAGCGCCGCCCAGAGGAGCAGCGCCGTCACCGCGGCTCCGGTTCTCCCGCGGCCGCCCGCAGCAGCCTCAGTCGCGGCGCGAGCTTGGGAATGCGCGTCTTGGCGAAGAGGCGGCCGTTGACGAAGAGGACGGGAATCGCGTCGGACCAGCGCCGCGCGATCTCGTCGTCCGAGTCCACGTCCACGATCTCCCACTCCCGCTCTTCCGTGGCGAGCAGCCGGTCCACCTCCGCGCGCATCTCCTCGCAGAGACGACAACCCGCCCGCGAGAGCAGGCGGAGCCGGATCACGCCGCCGCCAGAGGCTGATCGCGCGCGACGCGAAAGAGGTAGTCGAAGCCGGAGAGAACGCTCACCGTCGCCGCCGCGCCGAAGGCCACGAGGACGACCGGCCGGGGCCAGTCCCACAGGTTCGCGCACAGGACGATCAGGACCGTCAGGATCAGGGTCACCGTGGTGACCTTTCCGCACCAGGTCGGCGGAAAGGCCTTCTTCCCGGTGGTCAGGATCAGGAGCAGGGCGACCAGCAGCAGCAGAAAGTCCCGGGACAGAACCAGCACGGCCAGCCACACGGGCACCTTCACCTGGGCGGGATAAGAGGGGATGGCCAGGAACAGGTACGACGACATCAGGAGCAGCTTGTCGGCGATCGGATCGAGATAGGCGCCGAGCGCGGACTTCATCCCGAAGCGGCGCGCGAGGAACCCGTCCACGCCGTCGGAGAGGCCCGCCGCGACGAAGATCGCGAGTGCGATGTCGAACCGGCCGTCGGCGATGGCGACCAGGAAAAACGGGAGCGCGGCGAGGCGGATGAGGGTGATGAAGTTGGGAAGCGTCCAGGGACCCTTCAACGCCTTCTCCACTCGTTCTCGCGCGCGCCCGCCGGGATCTCGGACGGTACCCAGACCGTCTGTCCCTTGACCCGGATGAGCTTGCGGTCCTCGAACTGCTTGAGCATTCGAGTCACCGTCTCGCGGGTCGCGCCGATCGAGTTGGCGATCTCCTGGTGAGTCGGGCGGTTGACGACGAAGTAGCCGTCCACCGGAGCCTTTCCGGATTCGTCCGCCAGCCGCAACAGATAGCGCGCGAGCCGGCCTCCGACGTCCTGGAGGGCGAGCGACTCGATGACTTCGTTTGCTTTGCGCAGGCGCGAGGAGAGCGTGGCGAGGATCTTTCTCGTCAGCGAGAAGTCGCGGGAGAGGACCGCCAGAAAGTCGGGGCGCGCGACGACCACGAGCTCCGCGTCGGTCAGGGCCGAGACGGAAGCGCTCCGGGTCTCCCCTTCGAACAGGGCCATCTCTCCGAAGAACTCGCCGGTCTGCAGGTGGGTCAGAACGACCTCGCGCCCGTCGGGCGAGTCCACGAAGACCTTGACCTCTCCGCGCAGGAGCACGAAGAACTGGTCTCCGGGCTCGTCCTCCCGGAGAATCGTCGCTCCCGCGGGGTACTGGCGGACGGTCGCGACGCGCGACAGCGCTTCGAGCTCCCCCGCTTCGAGCTCGGAAAAAAGCGAAACCCGGCGAAACACGGCGGCATCGATCACGGTTCGCGGCCCTCCCCCGTCGGAAACATCGAGCGGAGTCGATCCAGACCCCGGGTGAATTCCTCCCCGCTGACGACCGAGCCGCCCGATTCTGACAAAAGTCCACACTTGACCGCCACGGCAATCGTGTCGGAACCGGCGCGAACCGGGGTCCCCGCGAGGGCCGGGCAGGCCGGTTTTAGGGCCGTCCGGCCCAGGACAGCGGCCAGGCGCAGGAGCCAACGGGCCGCCGCGGCGCGGGTCAGGACCGCGTCGGGACGCGCCCGGTGCGTGTCGGGATCGACCTCCAGCAGCCCTAGGGAGACCGCGCGCATGACCGCCCGGCTGTCGGCCCTCTCCAGGACGTCCGTCGCCACGAGCCCCGCCGTGACCCTCGCCTCCCGGACCTCCGGGAACATCCACCAGGTCAGGTTGGCGGCTCCCGAGCGGGTCAGGCGCTTCGCCCGCGCGGCCGCCCTCTCGGACTCGGGCCAGTTCGCGATCCGGAAGGCCAGCCGGGCCCGGGCGGCGCGGTCCGCGTATTCCGGGTCCCGGGTGGCCAGGGCCGTGTAGAGCGAGACAGCCGTCTCGTAGTCCCCCTCCTCCAGCGCCAGGGAGGCCGCGCTGGCTTCCGCGTCAGACGGCAGATCACCCAGCGCCAGCGCTTCGCGGTAATGATCGAGCGCCAGGCCGCGCTCTCCCATTTCGCATTCCACGGCGGCCACCCGGGCCAGGATCTGCCCCGACCTCGGGCTCCATGCGAGCGCGCGCGCGAGGGCGGCGTTGGCCTGCTCTCGCTCGCCGGCGGAGGCGTGGCGCGCCGCGCCGTCCAGGAGCTCTTCGGCCGCGGCCGTGCGGAGCTCGTTCGCCCGTTCCGAGAGGCCGGGGCGGCTCGGCGCCAGGGTGGCCGCCTCCTCGTAGAGGCCGACGGCGGCGGCCGGTTGCGCGGTCCTCGCGCGCGCCTCGCCGCACGCCGACAGCAGCGCCGCGGTCGGAGCCGGCTCGGCGAGGGCATCGGTGCACAGCGGGATCGCGTCGCTCGAGCGGCCCGCCATCACGAGCGCTTCGATCTGCCCGATCGCCGCCGCGCGCCGCGAAGACCCCGATCCCGCACGGGCGAACTCTTTCTCCGCGCGGATCGTGTCGCGCGAGAGCAGGGCCTGCCATCCCTTCGCCACCGCCGGATCGAAGGGGCCCGCCAGGCCTTCGCGCGGATCCAGCGGGAACCGGTCGCGCGGAACCGAGACGGAGGGTCCGCTGGCACAGGCGGCCGCCATGGCGGCGACGACCGCGCACGGCAGGAAACGCGGGAATGTGAGCGCACGGGACATGGGAGCCGACGAGGGCCGGGGACCCAAGGGCGCGAGAGGTTCCCGGCTCAACCCGTGGGCAGACTCTCGGGCCGGATCGACGCGATCGCGTGCTTGTAGATCATTTCCTCGCGGCCTTCGACTTCCAGCACGAGAGCGAACTTGTCGAAACGGCGCAGGCGGCCCATCCGCTCCTCTCCGGAGGTCAGACGCACCGTCACCGGCACGTTGTCCTTCCGAAGGTTGTAGAAGAACGAGTCCTGCACGTTGATGGGGGCTTTGTTCATTGCGTCTCCCTGCCCTTCGCCTCGTCGAGCAGCGCGAGCGCCGTGTCCAGGGCATCCTCCGGCCCTACCCAGTGCACGTTGCGTTCCCGCGCGAACCAGGTCTTCTGCCGCTTGGCGAGGCCCCGCGTCGCCGCTGCGATCCTCTCCCGTGCCTCCTCTTGCGAGATGCGTCCAAGAACCCACTCGGCCACCTCGCGATAACCGATCGCCTGAAAGGAGTTCGAGTCCCAGGAAAGCCCTTGTTCGAGAAGCCGCCGCACTTCCGTATCCCACCCTTCATCGAGCATGCGGCGGACTCGATCTTCAATCCTAGCATGGAGTTGCGAAGCGGTGGGCCGGAGTCCAACTTTCAGGACGGCAAAACGGCGGGACCAGAGGTCCCCTTCGGGCACCCTCGCCGACGCGGGCTGGCCGGTCGAGAGAAGGATCTCCAGGGCCCGCAGGGTGTACTTCAGGTTGGCGACGGGGATCCGGGCCGCGGACAAGGGATCGTTGACGGCCAGAAAGCGGTGCGCTGCGGCGGGTCCGCGCAGGGCCGCCCAGCAGGAAAGAGCCGATCGCGCGTGTTTGTCCTGATCCGCGCCCGGAGGCAGGGCGCCGAGGAGGGCCGAAACGTAGAACCCGCTGCCGCCGCAGACGATCGGGAGCCTCCCCCTGCCGACGCAGTCATCGACAGCGCGGCGCGCCTCGCGCGCATAGCGGCCCGCCGAGAAGGCCTCTTCGGGCTCCGCCACGTCGAGCATGTGGTACCGGACTTCTGTCCGGCGGCGGGTGTCGGGCTTGGCCGTCCCGACGTCGAGTCTGCGGTAGACCGCGAACGCGTCGGCCGAGATGACTTCTCCTCCGCGCGCCAGGGCCAACGCGTGCGCGACCTCGCTCTTTCCCGACGCCGTCGGACCGAGCACCACGAGGAGGGGCGGGTGCGCGGGATCCGTCACGGTCGCTCGGTCCCTCTCCAGGAGAGCCGCGTTGCCTCCGGCGCGAGATCCACGCGCACATCGGAACGCATGTCGGTGCGGAGCACAGGCACGCACGCGTTGGAGAGCGTCGCGAGCGTTTCCGCCGCGGGATGACCGAAGCGGTTGCGCCGGCCGCAGGAGAGCACCGCCACACGCGGACAGAGCATGCGGACGAAGGCGGGGCTCGTCGCCGTGCGGCTGCCGTGATGTCCGACCTTCAGAACGTCAATCGGCGAGAGGGCACCTTCGAAACCGAGGTCCCGTTCCGTCGGGGCACCCGCGTCGCCCGTCAGGAGCGCGGATCTCCCGTCGCGCTCGAAGAGAGCCACGAGCGACTGGTTATTGATCGCGTCGGTTTTGCGCTTCCGGCCTCCCGAGTGAAGCACCGAGAGCCGGGCCCCGCCGGCGAGGTCCAAGATGTCCGGCGGCGCGAGGACTCGGACGGGCACGCCCCGCCGCTCGGCGACCGCGCGTAAGCGCTCGCGGAGGGTACCCTCGTCCTCTCCGTCGGAGAGCCACAGCTCTCCGACCGGCAGCTCTTCGAGCACGGCGAAGAGTCCGAGCGCGTGGTCCGGATGTGGGTGCGTCAGCGCCAGGGCGTCCAGCCGGGTCACCCCGCGATCCAGAAGCTTCGGAAGCACGTGCGCGCGGCCGAAGTCGGTGTCCATCGGATCGAAAGTTCCTCCGCCGTCCACGAGCATCGCATGCCGCGTCCAGCGCAGCAGTATCGCGTCTCCCTGCCCGACGTCGAGGGCCTCGATCGAGAAGCCGCGCGCGGGGCCCTCGGGGCCCC
>JBKOZO010000194.1:0-13032 GCA_046725935.1 Acidobacteriota bacterium
GAAGAAGGCCATGAAGACGCCCGACGCGGGATCGGTCTTGCCGAGCAGGTCGGAGAGGACTCGGATCTGGAGGTTGACTCTCAGGTCCTTGCGCTGGCGCTTGCGGAGGGAATCCCAAAGGGACTGGGCGTGCGGGTCCGGGGCGGCGGCGGCGGCGCGGCTGCGAATCTGCGCCTCGGTATCGTCGGTGAAGAGCAGGGCCATGGCTTCGAACTGGTCGGTGAGGACCTCGAGCCCCTTCTCGCCCGTGACCAGGGCGAGGTGCCGGCGCTCGCTCTCGGTCGCCGGCGAGAGCTGCCACGAACCCTCTCCCACGAACACCGCTCCCGTGACGCGGCCGTCGACGGGCGGGAGGAACTGGAACGTCCCTTTCTCGAATCGGAAGCGGAAGACGTCGCGCTGGATGGTCAGATCCTGGACCGCGACCGCCGGACCTTCCGGGCGCGCGGCCAGAAGCGCCGTGTATGTCGGATCGACGTCGGCGAGCAGGACAGAGGCCGCGAAGAACCCTGCGAGGGCCGCCAGCTTCATCCGGGTCTCCTTTCGGAACGGGAAACTGCCGGAAAGCGTACTAGACCCGGACCGACGCGGCCAGCTCACTTCCGATCCGGTCGGCCTCCTCCAGTAGCGCGACCAGGTCCTCCTCGCGCGTCCGGAAGTTGGTGATCGACACGCGCAGTGCCGTTTTCCCCTTCAGGATGGTGGGCGCCAGGAAGAACGCGCCGCCGGAGACGAGCCGATTGATGATGCGTCGGTTGATCCGGTCGAGCTCCTCTTCGGTCAGCTTCGCGTCTCTCGGACGGTACCGGAAGTTGGCGATCGAGAGCACCGGCTCGGCCAGGCGCTCGAAGTCTTTCCGGCGGTCCACCTCGGCGGCGAGGAACCCCGCCAGGCGTATGTCGTTTTCGATCTGCGCGGCATACGCCTTCCAGCCGTGGACCTTCAGTCCCATCCACACCTTGAGAGCCTTGAACCCGCGCGAGAGCTCGACGCCGCGTTCGGCGAACCAGGCGGGCCCCGGGAACGGACTCTCGGGATCCTGCGCGAGGTACTCCGGGAAGCGGCGGAACGTGGCCGAGAAGCGTCCGGGCTCGCGCACGAGCGTCGCGCCGGCTTCGTACGGAACGTACAGCCACTTGTGGGGATCCGCGGCGATCGAATCGGCGCGGCCCATACCGGCGAACCGCGGGCGGAGTGTCGGCACGATCGAGGCCAGCGCGCCGTACGCGCCGTCGACGTGGAACCACATCTTCTCCCGCACGCAGAGGTCCGCCAGCGAATCCAGCGGATCGATCGCCCCGGTGTTGACGGTGCCCGCGTTGCCGACGACGATGGCGGGCAGATATCCCGCCTTGCGATCGGCGGCGATCGCCCCCTCGAGCCGATCGAGCGGGATTCGAAAGTCCGCGTCGCTCTCGAGCTTGCGGAGCTGTTTCGTCCCGATCCCGAGAAGGTCTACGGCCTTGTCGACGCAGTGGTGGACCTGGTCGGACGCGTACACGGTCAGCCGAGGATGATCCGGTCCGGCGAGCCCCTCTTCGCGCACGTTGCCGGGCGTCATCGCGCGGCGCGCCACGGCGAGCGCCGTGAAGTTCGCCATGGATCCGCCGGAGACGAGGATGCCCTCGGCCGTTTCGGGAAAGCCCAGCAGCTGCGCGAGCCAGCGCATGACGCTCTTCTCCACGTGCGTCGCGGCATGGTCTCCGCCCCAGCAGTTGGGGTTCATGGCCGAGGCCAGGAAGTCCGCGAGGATGCCGACGGGATCCGCGGTCGCGTTGATGAACCCGTAGAAGCGGGGATGGGAGTTGCCCATCGGGTAGGGGAGAACGTGCTCTCGCACGAACGCGAGGACCTCCTCGAACGGCCGGCCCTCCTCCGGCACGGGTTCGTCGAAGAGCGCCGCCGCGCTTCCGACCTTTCCAAACACGGGCCGGCGAAGGAGCTCCCGGCGGTGCTCCGCTACCGCGTCGGCGGCGAGGCCCCCGAGCCGGCGCAGCTCTTCCGGAGACAGGTCGAAGGGCGGGGACACCCCCGCCCCTACGCGCGCCCGGAGACGGGCATGACCACTACTGAATGACTCCGCAGCCGAACCGCGCGCCCGCGTTGCCCGTGGGCTGCGTCTTGAAGTCGTCGGTCTTCTCGTGGAAGACGACGGCCTTGCCGACGACGGAGTCGGGGCCCGGCTTGACCGTCAGGTCCTTCGACGTGATCTCCAGGTGTCCCTTCCCGTCGGCCCCGATCTCGATGTTGCCGAGATCCCCGTTGTGGCGCTTGGCGTCCGTCGGGCCCGCGTGCGGATTGCCCTCCGCGTTGAAGTGTCCGCCGGCCGAGGTCGCGTCGGGGGCCGAGCAATCGCCCTTTTCGTGGATGTGAAGGCCGTGCGAGCCGGGGGTCGCGTTCTCGATCCAGACCTCGACCTTCGTGCCGCCGGAGGGCAACTCGGTGAAGGTCGCCTTGCCCGTGACCTTCGAGCCGCTCTTGGATTCGATCGTGGCCGTCGCCTTTGCCGTGTCCGGGGGAACGGCCGACGCCGTCGCGGCCAGGTAGGCCGCCCCCGCCGCGAAACCGGCGGCCGCCAAAAAGCCCTTGGTTCTCATGTTTCCTCCTCCCTTAAGGCGGAGATAATAACGGCCTCGAGCGCCTATGATTCCTAAGGTGCCGCCCATTGCAGTTTCGCGTCCCCTCCTGTTTGGACTGGTGGCGGCCGGGGCCGTCGGCGCGATCGCGCTGCCCCAGCCGCACTCGGCCTTCGCGGCGGGCTTTGCGGCCGGTTCGGGAGCGGTGTTCGTCCTCTCCTTCATGAAAAGCCGGCGGCGGGAACCGGACGACGAGGCCATCCGATGAGAGTGCTCGTCGTCGAGGACGAGGCGCGCATCGCGCAGTTCTTGAAGAAAGGCCTGTCGGAGAAGGGGTATGCGGTAGACACCGTCGGCGACGCGGACTCGGCCCTCGAACGCATCGTCTCGGCCGCGCCGGACCTGGTGATCCTGGACCTGATGCTGCCGGGCTCGCGCGACGGGCTGGAACTGTGCCGCGAGCTGCGCTCCCGAGGCTCGAGGGCCAAGATCCTCATGCTGACCGCGCGCGACACCGTCGAGAACAAGATCGAGGGTCTCGACGCGGGCGCCGACGACTACCTCGTCAAGCCGTTCTCGTTCCGCGAGCTGATGGCGAGGATGCGGGCGCTCCTGCGGCGCACCGAGGTCGTGGAGCCCGGCCCCCTCGTGTACGACGACTTGAGCTACGACCCCGAATCCCGCGAAGTCACCCGCGACAACGAGACGGTGCGGCTGACGGTACGCGAAGGCGCGCTCTTCGAGCTTCTGCTCCGCCGCCGCGGCAAGGTCGTTTCACGGACCGAGATCCAGGCCCGCATCTGGGAAGACTCCTTCGACCTCTCCACCAACATCATCGACGTCTACATCAACGCCCTGCGAAAGAAGATCGACGGCGGAGAGCGCGAGAAGCTCATCCAGACCGTCCGCGGCGTCGGCTACCGGGTCCGGGAGTCGGGCGCTTAGTCCGCACCGCGCGATGCGCCGCCTGTTCGAGAGGCTGCGGACACCGCCTCCGGCACCGACTCCTTCGCCGTGGGACGAGCTCGGCCGGCGCCTGGAGGCGTCCGCGACGCATCCTCTGAAACGGATCGCGGTGGAAGGTCTCCCGGACCAGGCGTGTGCGATCGCCGAGCGGTTGAACGCCCGGCTCGACGCTCTCGCCGCGTCCGAGAAAGAGCAGCACCAGTTCATCGCCGACGTCTCGCACGAGCTGCGCACGCCCCTGACGGTGCTGCGGGGCTCGCTCGAAGTCGTTCTCGAGGAGGACCGTCCGGCAGAGGAGTACCGCGAAGCGATCGGCAGCGCGCTTCTCGAGGTGCGCCACCTGACGCGCATCTCGCAGAACCTTCTCTTCCTGACCCGGGGTGAGAGCGGCCGCGTCACTCTGTCGTTCGCCAACCTGGATCTTGCCCGATTCGCGAGCGAGATCGTTCGGGAGGTGACGCCGCTGGCGTCGGATCGCGGCCTCGACCTCTCCGTGTCGGTGCCGCCTCTGCCGGTCTTCGTGTTCGCCGACGCCGGAAGGCTCCAGCAGGTCATGCACAACCTGCTCGAGAACTCCCTGCGCTACACCGAGCCGGGAGGCCGGATCGTCGTCAGCGTCGCGTCGGCTCCGGGAGAAGCGCGGCTGTCGGTTTCCGACACCGGCGTGGGCATTCCCGCGGCGGACCAGCCGTACATCTTCGAGCGCTTCTTCCGCAGCAAGGCCTCGAAGCAGGTCAATCCCGGTGGCTCGGGCCTCGGGCTCTCGATCGTTCGCTGGATCGTCGAGGCGCACAAGGGCCAGGTCACGGTCGAAAGCACGCCGAGCAAGGGATCCACGTTCACGGTGATCCTGCCTGTGGTGTGACGCTTCCGCCGGTCATCCCGAGCGCAGCGAGGCAGCCGACCACCGACCCGTCCACCGAAGGCAGGCTGACTGCATAAGGGAACGCCGTGCGAAGCACGGCGGTAACGCTTGCCCCCGGCAGTAGGCAACGCCGGGCGAAGCCCGCGCGTTCATCCCGAACTGTTCAGGGACGGGATCCTTCGTCGCTCCGCTCCTCAGGATGACGGCGTGAGCCGTCTATAATCGCCGGCTCCCATGCGCCCGGTCTTCGTCCTCTCAGCCGCCCGCACGCCGATCGGGAAGTTCGGCGGCTCCTTCGCCTCGATGTCGGCAGCGGATCTGGGGGAGGTCGCGGCGAAGGCGGCCCTGGAGAGGTCAGGGCTTCCGCCCGCCGCCGTGGACGAGACGATCTTCGGCCACGCCCGCCAGGCCGGGGGAGGCCCGAACACCGCCCGCCAGGTCTCCCACCGCGCGGGCGTGCCCGACGCGGTGCCCGCGTTCACCGTCAACAAGGCCTGCGCGTCCTCGCTCAAGGCGCTGACGCTCGGAGCCCTGACGATCGCGGCCGGTGAAAACGACGTCGTGCTCGTCGGCGGGACCGAGTGCATGTCGGCGACGCCGTACCTGCTGCCTCGGGCCCGCTTCGGAGCGCGGATGGGGAACGCCGAAGTCGTGGACGCGATGTACCGCGACGGATTCCTCTGTCCGCTCTGCGGGCAGTTGATGGGCGAGACCGCCGAAAACCTGGTTCGCGAATACGGAATCCTGCGCGGGGAGCAGGACGCGTACGCCGCGGAGTCGCAGCGCCGTGCGGCGGAGGCCGCCGCCTCCGGACGGTTCGCCGACGAGATCGCTCCGGTCACGGTGGCCGGGAAGAAGGGGAGCGTCGAGGTCGCGGCCGACGAGCATCCCCGTCCGGACTCGACCGCCGAGGCGATGGCGAAGCTACCGCCGGTCTTCGACCCCGAAGGCACCGTGCATGCCGGGAACTCCTCCGGGATCACCGACGGCGCCGCGGCGCTTGTCCTGGCCACCGAGGAGGAAGTCGCCAAGGCCGGAGTCGAGCCGCTGGCGCGAGTCGCCGCGTGGGTCTCCGCCGGCGTGGATCCGGCGCGCATGGGCATCGGCCCCGTGCCGGCGGTGCGCGCGCTGCTCGAGAAGACGAAATCGAAGCTCTCCGACGTGGACCTCATCGAGCTCAACGAGGCGTTCGCCGCGCAGGTCATCGCCTGCGCGCGCGACCTCTCGCTCGACCTCGGAAGGGTCAACGTCAACGGCGGCGCGATCGCGCTCGGCCACCCCATCGGAGCGACCGGCGCGCGCATCTCGACGACGCTGCTGCACGAGATGCGGCGCCGCAATGCCCGCCGCGGCATCGCCACCCTCTGCGTCTCCGGCGGAATGGGGATGGCGGTCCTGTTCGAAAGGTGACGATGCGCATCGCCCTCACGCTCGATCGCGACGCGGACCTCTCCGAATCCAACGACTACCTGCGCGCGCTCGCGGCCGTGGGAATACCGCGCGAGTCCGTCGAGGTGATCACGCCGCTCTCGCCATACTCCGGGAAACCGTTCGACGGACTCGTGCTGGGCGGCGGCGTGGACGTGGATCCATCCCGCTACGGGAGGCCCCGCCTCGAAAACGGGACGGTCGAGGTCGACGCCGAGCGGGACGCTTTGGACTTCGACCTCCTCGAGAACGCGCGGCGCCGACGAGCTCCGATCCTCGGGATCTGCCGCGGCCTGCAGGTCATCAACGTCGCGCTCGGCGGCACGCTGGTGCAGGACATTCCGGCGCAGCAGCCGTCCAGCGGGCCTCACGAGTTCCCGCGGGAGCCGCGGACGCGCCGCGACCACTCCGTCGCCGTGGCTCCGGGCACGCGCCTGGCGGCGATCGTCGAGGCACGCGAGATCCAGGTCAACAGCCGCCATCACCAGGCGATCGAGAAAGTCGCCGAGGGATTGGACGTGTCGGCGGTCGCGCCCGACGGCGTTCCCGAGGCCGTGGAAACGCGCGGCCGGGACTGGTTCGTGGCGGTCCAGTGGCATCCCGAGAACCTGGCCGGCGACACCGCCTCCGAGCGCCTCTTCGCCGATTTCGCGCGGGCGGCCCGGGAGCGGTCGGAATTTCCGGACGCGCGCGGCGTTCTGGAGCCGGACCCAAAACGTTGACGTGCGGAGACGGAAGGAGCATCGGACGATGAAGATTCGTGCGGGATTGGCGGCCGCCGCAATGGCGGTCCTCGCGGCGGCGGGCAAAGCTCAGGCGCCGACCCCAGCGCCGGCGGCGGCCGCGCCGATTCATGTGGAGAAGCTGGCCGACGGCGTCTGGGCCGCGGACGTGCACAAGGGCGCCAACGTGGGATGGTTTCTGCTCGGCGACGGCGTCGTCGCCGTGGATTCCGGATCCGATTCGGCGACCGGACAGGAGATCCTGCAGGAGATCGCCAAGACCACGGGCAACAAGCCCGTGCGCGCCCTCATCCTCACGCACTCCCACGCCGATCACAGCGGAGGCGCCCGCGCGTTCGCCGCGGCGGGGGCTCGCGTGATCTGTCACGAGAGCCAGGCGGGCGCGATTCTGGCATTCGTCACGCAGGCCTCCACGGACCCGAAGGATCCTCTGGCCGGCAAGAGCAACCTCCGGCCCCTCGTGGAGTCGATCTCCGAGCGCGCGATCCTCGTCGACGGCATCCACAACGTGCAGATCTACTTCCTCGGCGCGGCGCACACGAAGGGCGACCTCGTCGTGTATCTGAACACCGACAAGATCCTCTTCAGCGGCGACGTCGCGCTGAACGGCCGTCTGCCCTTCATGCAATCGCCGGACGTGGATCCGGACGGCTGGGTCCGCGTGCTCCAGGCGGTCGGACGCGTCCCGGTCGAGAAGCTCGTGCCGGGGCACGGGGAGATCGGACCCGCGAAGGGGATCCAGGAGTCGTTCGCCTACGTCAAGTCGGTCGACGACATGGCGAACAAGTTCGTCTCGAAGGGGCTGCCGGAAGAGCGGGTGGACGCGCAGGTCCACGATCCCGAGAACGCGATCCCGGGGCTCGCGATGTCGGACGCGCACACGGCCAACGTGAAAGCCTCGTACCACGCGATCAAGGAGAAGACGGCCCGCGCGGCGGCCACGCCGACCGCGCCGGCGGTCACTCCGAAGCCGAAGTGACCGAGCCGCCGGGGATCCGGCTGGATCTGTCGGGCGACGGCGCCCGCGCGGATCTGTCCATCGCGATTCCTCCGGTCAACGTCATGGATCCGGCGTCGCTCGCGGAGCTGACGCGCCGGATCACGGCCGCGCGCGGTGCGCGACTGCTCGTGCTCAGTGGCCTTCCGCGCGCGTTCTCGGCGGGCGTAGACGTGGCCGCGCACGTGCCCGAGCCGCAGGCGATCGAGGGGATGCTGGCGGCGATGCGGGAAGTCCTGACGGCGCTGATCGAGACGCCCGCGGTCACCCTCGCCGTCATCTCGGGCGCCTGTCTCGGAGGAGCTGCCGAGATCGCGTCGGCCTGCGACCTCGTCCTCGCGTCCGAGGACGCCCGGATCGGATTTCCGGAGATTCGTCTAGCGTGCTTTCCACCGGGCGCTGCGGCGCTCCTTCCGGCGCGCATCGGCGAGGCGCGCGCCTCGCTCTGGATCCTGACGGGAGAGACCGTTTCGGGCCGCGAAGCCGCGGACGCGGGATTCGCCTCGCGCGCGGTTGCTCCCGCGCGCCTCTTCGATGAGACCGAGCGCCTGGCGGCGCGGATCCTCTCGGCGGCGCCGGCCGCGCTCGCCTCCGCGCGCGACCTGGTGCGCCGCAGCCGGCGCGAGGCCCTCGCGAAGCGGCTGCCCGAGGCCGAGGAGGCGTACCGACGGCTCGCGGGCGATCGAGATCTCGCGCGCGCGGTCGCCGCGTTCGAGGCCGCTCGCCGCCGCTGATAGCATCCGACGCGATGGCGATCCTGTACCTGAACGGAGAATTCGTGCCCGAGTCCGAGGCGGGGATCTCGCCTCTGGACCGGGGCTTTCTCTTCGGCGACGCGATCTACGAGGTCGTGCGCTTCGACCGCGGCCGCCCCTACCACCTGGACGAGCACCTCGGCCGGATGCGCGATGGCCTGGCCGCGATCCGGCTCGACGTCTCGCCCGACTTCTTCGCGCCGGCGGCGGAACGGCTGCTCGCCGAGAACGGACTCTCCGACAAGGACGCCTTCGTGTACGCCCAGGTCTCGCGCGGCGCCGCGCCGCGTTACCACGCGTTCCCGCCGCCCGGCACGAAGGCGACGATCTTCGCCTTCGCCCGCCAAACCGATCCGCCGCCGCCGCCCGAAGGCGGCCGAGCGATCCTGCTGACCGACGAGCGCTGGGGCCGCTGCGACATCAAGAGCGTCAACCTGCTCCCCAACGTTCTCGCCGCGCAAAAGGCCAGGGACGCGCAGGCGATGGACGCGATCCTGGTCCGCGACGGCTTCGCGCTCGAAGGCACGAAGGCGAACCTCTTCATCGTGACGAAGGGCATGGTTCGCACCGCGCCCAACGGCCCGCGGATCCTTCCCGGCGTCACGCGCAGCGCGGCGATCGAGGCGGCGCGCCGGATCGGCCTCACGGTCGAGGAGCGCGCGTTCACGCTCGAGGAGATGTTCGCGGCGCAGGAGGTCTTCTTCGCCTCGACGACCCTCTGGACGTACCCGCTCGTGTCGATCGAGGGCCGCACGATCGGCAACGGCAAGCCCGGCCCAGTCGTGAGGATGATCAAAGACGCGCTGGTCGCCGAATTCTCTGGGTCTCAGGTTCCAAACTCCAAATTCCAGGTCCCAAGCTCCACGTCCTGAAACCTGGAACCTGGAACCTGGAACTACTTCTTCGGGTACTTCGCCTCGATCGTCGAGGAGATCCCGCCGCGCGAAGAGAATCGCCCCGTGATCGTCATGCTCTTCGGCCGACACGCGGCCACGCAGTCCTCGAGGATCCGGTTGACCGCGTTCTCGTAGAAGATCCCGACGTTGCGGTACGCCACGATGTAGAGCTTCAGCGACTTCAGCTCCAGGCAGAGGCGGTCTGGGACGTAGCGGATCGTGAGGTGGCCGAAGTCCGGCAGCTCCGTCTTCGGGCAGATCGCGTTGTACTCCGGGATCTCGACGGTGATCTCGTAGTCGGAATACTGGTTGGGCCAGGTCTCGATCGGCGGGAGCTTCGCGTCGATCCCGGAGCGGGCGTGGGCCTCGGTGTACTCGGTCATGGGGCCCGAATCCTATCCCTGCTACCATGCGCCCGCCATGGAGTGGCTCAAGCAGCTTTTCCACCAGCTGACCGACGTCGAGACGCTCGTCCGCGTCGGCGGACTGACCGCGATGACGATCATCGTCTTCGCCGAGACGGGGCTCCTGATCGGCTTCTTCCTGCCAGGCGACTCGCTGCTCGTGACTGCGGGCGTCTTCGCCGGCACGGGCCAGCTGAACCTGCTCCACTTGAACGTCGTGCTGATCGCGGCGGCGATCCTGGGCGACACCGTGGGGTACTGGTTCGGCCGCAAGACCGGTCCGGCGCTCTTCAAGCGCCCGAAGTCGCTCCTGTTCAACCCCGAGCATTTGCGGCGCGCCCACGACTTCTACGAGAGGCACGGCGGCAAGACGATCGTGATCGCGCGCTTCATGCCGATCGTCCGGACTTTCGCGCCGATCGTGGCGGGAATGGGCCAGATGGAGTACCACCGGTTCCTGACCTTCAACGTCTTCGGCGGCGCTCTCTGGGTGCTCTCGATGACCTTGATCGGCTACTTCCTCGGACAGATCCCGGGCGTGAAGGAGCACATCGAGCTCGTCATCCTGATCGTGGTCTTCCTCTCGATCCTTCCCGGCATCATCGCCGGAACGAAGGCGTGGTGGAAGAAGCGTCGCGAGCGCGCGACCGCCTAGTCATCTCGAGCGCAGCGAGAGATCCCGAACTCGACGAGCGCTGAGGGCATTCGAGTCCGGGATCCCTCGGCGCTCGCGCGCCTCGGGATGACAGGCGATAGGCCGAACGCCTCAGGCGACCGCGGAGGTCGAGCGAGGGCGGCAGAGCCGCTCGCCGCGCGCCTCGGCGAGGAGCGTGGCGATGTCGTCGCCGTGCGAGCGGTCGTGCTCGGCCATCATCCGGGGCAGGTCCTCGAGGGTCACGCGGCCCACGCCCTCGAGCGCGCCGGCCCGCTTCCACTCCGAGGAGCTCAGGCGGCGAAGGGCCTCGATGTTCTGCGTGCGGGCGCGGGCGAAGGCCGCGATTCCTTTCGCGACCTCCTTCTCGTTGTAACACCGCTCGCGAGCGATGCGGTCGCCGTCGAAGTTCAGGAGCGCCGGAGTATCCTCCGCGAGGATGCGCCGGATGCGCAGGCCATAGCCCTCCCGCTCGAGGTCGGCGAGGTGCCAGACGTTCTCGACGAACGAGAACCCGCCGCCCGAGGGCCGGCACCGGTGCTGGGCGGGCGGAAGTGTGGCGGCCGCGCGAGCCAGCAGCGCTGGTGTGGACTCGAGGGTGAGTAGAAGTGTCTCGAAATCCCGGCGGTTCATGATCAGTCCTCGTATCCCAATACGCCTTTGGAAGGAAAAAGGTTTCGCGTTCCGTGCCATAAACTTTGCCCCATGGGAATCCAGGGAATTCGACAGTTCTTCCTGTCGCGGCTGGCGACCCCGGAGCCGGTCCACAAGCCCGACGCCGTGGCGATCGCGGCGTGCGCGCTCCTTCTCGAAATGGCGCATGCCGACGAGGTGCTCGACGAGAACGAGCGCGCGCGCATCCTGCGCGCGGTCCGCGAGGACCTCGGGGTACCCGCGGCCGACGTGGACGAGGTCGTGCGCCTGGCCGAGGAAGAGAGGCGCGAGAGCGTGGACCTCTATCAGTTCACCAGGCTCGTCGCCGAGAAGTTCTCGCGCGAGCAGCGCCTGCGCCTCATCGAAGTCATCTGGGGAATCGTGTACGCCGACGGCAAGCTGACCGCTGTCGAGAACCAGCTCGCGCGGCGCATCGCGGAGCTCCTCGGGTTCCAGCATCCCGAGGTGCAGGCGGTGCGGGAGAAGGTGGCGAAGTCGCGCTGAGTCGCCGGGGCGCCTACGGCACCCAGGCGGGGAGCTTTCGTTTCTCCGGAGGAATGCGCTCGAGAGTCTCGGGCCACTCGGCCAGAAGGTAGGCGGCCACCGCCGTCGCCGCCGTCGAGCGATCCAGGATCTTCGGATCGATCCGGTCGAACGTGTCGTTGGCGGTGTGGTGATAGTCGAAGTACTCCGTGGCGTCCTGCAGCAGTCCCAGATTCGGAATCCCCGACGGGAGCAGATACGCGAGATCCGCGCCGCCGAGGTCTCCGACGATCAGGCGATCCGCGGCGATCGGGGCCAGCACCGCGGCGATCGATTTCAGCGGCGTTTCGGCGCTCGGGCCGGCGTTCCACGACAACCCGAGCGGAGGCCCCTGCCCCAGATCCGCTTCGAGCGCGGCGACGTGGCCGGACAGCTCGGCGGCGTGGTCCTCGGCGTAACCCTTCCCGCCCTTCAGGCCGTGCTCCTCGTTGGCGAACAACACGACGCGCACGGTGCGGCGCGGCCGCGGCGAAAGGGCCGCGATCTGCCGAGCGGCCTCGATCACGATGCCGCAGCCGGCGGCGTCGTCGAGCGCGCCCGTGCCGAGGTCCCACGAGTCCAGGTGCGCTCCGAGCAGGACGACTTCCTCCGGCTTCTCGCGGCCGGGGACGTCGCCGACGACGTTGGCCGACTCGGCGTCGGGCATCGTCCGGCAGCCGAGCGTGAAGCGCACGTGGACCGGACCTCCGCGAGCGACGAGCCGCCGCAGCAGGCCCGCGTCGTCCCACGACAGGGCCGCGGCCGGGATCTTCGGGACGCCTTTCTCGTAGGTCATTCCGCCCGTGTGCGGGATGCGGCCGGGGTCGGTTCCGATGGAGCGGATGAGGAGACCGATCGCTCCGACTTTCGCGGCGGCCGACGCGCCGCTGTTGCGCACGTGCCCGGCGTCGCCGTAGCCGGACCCGTCGGAAGTGCGCGCGGTCGGACGGTCGATGAAGACGATCTTGCCCCGGGCGCCATCGCCGATGGCGGCGAGTTCGGCGAGCGAGGCGACGCGGACGATTTCTCCCTCGAGGCCGCCCTCGGGAGTGGCGACGCTGCCGCCGAGCGCCGTCAGCACGAGCTTCTGAGGCGCTGGAGAGAGGACCTCGCCGGTCTCGACACCGCGTTGCCAGACAGGGACCATCACCTTCTCGGCGCGAACCGATGCGAAGCCTTGCGCCTTCAGGATCGAGAGAGCCACCGCGACGCCGGCCCGGTCCCCGGGCGTGCCCGGGAGGCGCGGTCCCGCGAGGTCGGTGATTTGGGAGACCCACTCCGCCGTCCGCGAACCCGCGACGATGCGGTCGCGCAATGCCGCCGCCGTTTTTTCGGGTCCGGCCGGAGCGGCGAGACCTGCGGCCGTGAGCGCGCCGAGAGCGACGAAAGCGAAGCGAGCCAGTGTCTTCAAGACGTTGCCTCCGCGGCGCGGGATGCTATCAGGAGGACCGGCCGGCGCCTCCTGAATTAGAATCCCGACCCTCATGGCTACCCGCACGCCCGAAGCCGACGTGTCCGAAGAGCTCCTCTCGGAGTTCGGCGCCAACGCCAGCTACGTCGCCGACCTGCTCAAC